>NZ_JADKPQ010000003.1:0-369957 GCF_015350725.1 Flavobacterium sp. CSZ | reverse complement strand
AATTGGAGCTTTTTAATTATAAGAAATTATCTCATTTTCTAATTGACAAATTATCTAATTAGTTCTCCTCCTCTTCCATATTATGAGTCTTTCCATAATTGCGCCATTTCTCTATACAATCCTGAAAATCCTGAGGTAATTCAGTATCAAAACGCATCATTTCGCCAGTCGTAGGATGTACAAAACCAAGCGTTTTAGCATGCAGCGCCTGACGTGGCAACGCTTTAAAACAATTATCAATAAACTGTTTGTATTTGGTAAACGTAGTTCCCTTCAAAATCAAATGACCGCCGTAACGTTCATCATTAAAAAGCGGATGTCCAATATGTTTCATATGGGCACGAATCTGGTGCGTTCTTCCCGTTTCCAATTTACAGGAAATCAAAGTCACATAACCAAAACGTTCCAAAACCTTATAATGCGTAATGGCAGGTTTCCCAATTTCAGGATCAGCAAAAACAGCCATTTGCATACGGTCTTTCAAGTGTCTGGCAAGGTTTCCTTCGATCGTTCCCTCCTCTTCGGCAACATTTCCCCAAACAAGGGCAATATATTCACGTTCAGAAGTTTTAGCCTCAAATTGTTTGGCCAAATGCGTCATCGCCGCTTCTGTTTTAGCTACTACCAAAAGTCCGGACGTATCCTTATCAATTCTATGAACCAAACCAGGGCGTTCGCTGCTGTTCATTGGTAAATTATCAAAATGATGCGCCAAAGCATTCACCAAAGTCCCTGTATAATTTCCGTGACCCGGATGCACTACCATTCCCGGCTCTTTGTTGATCAACAACAAAGCATCATCTTCATACACAATATTCAACGGAAGATCCTCCGGAAGAATATGATTTTCGTATGGCGGATGCGTTAACATCACCGTTACAACATCAAATGGTTTAACCTTATAATTTGATTTTACCGGAATATCATTTACAAAAATATTTCCTTCAGTTGCGGCGTTCTGAATTTTATTTCGCGTCGCATTCTGAATCAAATTCATTAAATATTTGTCAATACGCAAAAACGCCTGACCTTTAGGGACTTCAAATCTAAAATGTTCGAATAATTCGTCTTCCAGATCTAAATTTTCATTACTATTGTTCATCTTTTGGGGTTTCAGTAGTTGGCGCAGCTAAACTGTCTGTCGCCTGACTTTCATCTACATAACTTGCTTTTCCGTCACCTAAAACCAAGTCGATTTTAGAAGCTTTCAGCACACGGTCTCCTACTTTTAAGTTTCTACCTTTATAACGCATCTCCAGAACCATATCTTTTCCAAGATTAGGAATATAAGTAATCGTTCCCTGCTCAAGCCCTAAAGCCTTCAAAGTCGGAACCGCCTCGCGATACGTTTTCTCGATCAAATCAGGAATTTTAACAGATGAAAATCCCGATGCATTAATTTTAATATATATTTTTCTTCCCACTTTTACCTTCGTTCCCGGCAACGGATCTTGCTCAACAACACTGTATTTAGGAAATTCACTTCTATAATCAACACTATCCAAAAGTACATAATCCAGATCCAGTTCGTCCAGTTTTGCCTCAACTTGTTCCTCTGTCAATTTAGACAAATTCGGAACCGCAATTTCGTGTCCATGATCAGTTGTAAAAGTCAGCCAATGCATAAACAGATAACCCAAAACAGCAATAATAGCAGCCGCAATCAGGATTTGTACAAAAAACACACGGCTTGTTAAATACTTACGTAAAGTCATAAATTTATTTTTAGTTGTCGCAAAGATAAAGCTATTTCGTTTCAAAAAAAATGATAATTTTGTTTTAAGCAAGAAAGTCGCACGATTGTCATCCTTATTGAAAATAAAGAGCTTTTAGAAATTTGGAATTTCAAAATTGGAATTTTAATTTAAAGGAGCTATTTCCTGCTGTACGCTGTATCTTTTCCTGGCTAAAGAAGCCAGAAAAAGGATGCCGCTCCCATCAGGGCTAGGGCTTTAGGATTTATAAGAAGATTTTTGGTATTATTTGTCAGGCTGAGCGAAGTCGAAGCCCCGCAAGAAACTCACGCAAAGTTTATCTGGCATGTGGAGCTACTAACGGAGATCCCTCGTTCCTCGGGATGACAAAGCAAACGAAATGGCAAGCAGATTTTACAGATTTAAACAGATAAACACAGATTGAATTAAAATTTAATTCGTGAATTCGTGACCAAAAACCTGAAACAGTTAAACAAATAAACGATTAAACATATAAACAATACAGAATGAAAAACATAGCCATCATCATGGGCGGATACTCAAGCGAATACAAAATTTCGCTGATCAGCGGAAACGTCGTTTACCAATATCTTGACAAAACAAAATACAACGGATTCCGTATTCATATTTTCAAAGAAAAATGGGTGTATGTAGACGAAAACAATGCCGAATTTTCAATTGATAAAAACGATTTCTCAGTAACCGTAAACGATCAAAAAATTACTTTCGACTGTGTTTTCAATGCCATTCACGGAACTCCGGGTGAAGATGGATTAATGCAGGCCTATTTCGAATTACTAGGAATTAAACAATCGTCTTGCGATTATTACCAAGCCGCATTGACCTTCAACAAACGTGATTTATTATCGGTTTTAAAACCATACGGAATCAAAACGGCAATCTCGTATTACCTAAACAAAGGTGATGTTATCAATACAGCCGAAATCGTAAAAAAAGTAGGTTTACCGTGTTTCGTAAAACCAAACAAAGCCGGTTCAAGTTTCGGAATCTCAAAAGTAAAATCTGAAGCCGAATTGCCAATCGCAATTGAAGTAGCTTACAAAGAAGACAACGAAATCATCATCGAAAGTTTCCTTGACGGAACCGAAGTTTCTGTTGGAGTAATCAATTACCATGGCGAAATTAAGGTTTTACCCATCACTGAAATAGTTTCCGACAATGATTTCTTCGACTACGAAGCCAAATACGAAGGAAAATCACAAGAAATCACGCCGGCCAGAATCTCCGACGAACTAACACAAAAAGTAGGAGAAACAGCCAAACGTGCTTACGAAGTCTTAAAAATGAAAGGTTTCTCAAGAAGCGAATTCATCATCGTAGACAACGAACCGTATATGCTGGAAATGAACACAATTCCAGGTCTAACCACCGAAAGCCTTATCCCGCAACAAGCACAAGCCGCCGGAATCTCGCTACAGGATTTATTCACAAACGCGATCGAGTTAGCTTTAAACTAGTTGCTAAGATACTAAGGTTCTGAGATGCTAAGTTATTAAGATCTCAGAACCTTTTTTTTAACCACAAAGTTTTGTCAGACTGAGCGAAGTCGAAGTCCCGCAAGGTGATTTAGCCCAAAGAAAAAAACTTAGTAACTCAGCGCCTCAGCAACTTAGAAACTCAGAAAAAATGAAAGAAATCTTCGAATGGAATAGACTTTTTTACAACAATCTTCCCGCAAACTTTGCGCTCGAAGTGATATTTCGTTCTACCGTGATGTTTATCATTTTACTGCTAACCTTAAAACTGGCAGGAAAACGAGGTGTAAAACAATTATCGATTTTCGAAACTGTAATTATCATTGCATTAGGTTCTGCAGCAGGAGATCCAATGTTTTATGAAGATGTTGGTATTGTTCCGGCTGCGATTGTTTTTACGGTCATTATTATTTTGTATCGTTCTGTTACCTGGCTTACCGGAAAAAGCAAAAAATTCGAAGAATTTATAGAAGGCAAAACCGAATGTTTAATTAATAATGGAAAATTTTCTATCGCTACTTTCAAAAAAGAAAGTCTCGCACAAGACGAGTTCTTCTCTGAACTCCGTATAAAATCTATCGAACATCTCGGACAAATAAAACATGCTTTTATAGAAACCAGCGGAGAAATAAGCGTATTTTTTTATGAAGATCATGAAGTAAAATACGGACTACCTATCTTGCCCGCTGCATTCAATAAAAAAAGCGAGACAATCGAAAAAGAGGGCATTCACGCCTGCACTTTTTGCGGTCACACCGAAGAGCAAAAACCAGGAAAAGCAAAATGCGAAGTCTGTAAAAAAGACGAATGGGTTCCGGCTTTAAAAACACTTAGGATAACATAATACAAACTTTCAAATAAAATAACATGCTATTTCTTGTTGGAACTCGAGAATCAAACATAAAAAATGGTTCTATTTTAAATGAAAAATGCCCAAAATGTCGTACACAAGATACATTGCATTTTAGCATTTATAAAAGATACACTCACGTCACCTTGATTCCATTATTTCCGATTGGAAAATCTGTTTATATAAAATGCAGTCATTGCAAAGAGAATTTTGATTATGAAGATTTATCTGAAAGTGCTCAATTACAACTAAAAAACGAAAAATTAGATAGTTCAATCTGGATGTTTTCAGGTTCTATTATAATAGCTTTATTCCTTATTTTTACAATCAATAGATATTTTGAAAATAAAGACGAAGCAGGAATTCTAATAAAAAATCCAATGCAAGGAGATGTTTACAATTTAAAATTAAATAATGGCTATTATTCAAATATGCGAATTGATCAAATAACCGCAGATAGTGTCTATGCTACCTTAAATGATTTTCAGGCATATATGCCCAATGAAATAGATGACTTAAATAAACCTGAAAACTATTCAAATCGAAAAGTTTATTATTCAAGAAAAGATTTAACTAAACTTTATCAGGAAAATGAAATATTAAAAATTACTCAAAAAAAAGCGAATGGTTTTAGTAATTAAAATCTTTGTAACTCTGAACCTCTGAACCTTAAAAAAAAATGAGAAAAGCCATATTCCCCGGATCATTTGACCCAATTACTCTTGGACACGAAGATATTATCAAAAGAGGAATTCCTTTATTTGATGAAATTGTAATTGCCATTGGTGTAAACGCCGAAAAAAAATACATGTTTTCACTCGAAGAAAGAAAACGTTTTATAGAAGAAACTTTCAAAGACGAACCAAAAATTTCGGTAATTACTTATGAAGGATTGACTATCGATTTAGCCAAAAAACAAAAAGCCCATTTTATTCTAAGAGGTCTGCGCAATCCCGCCGATTTCGAATTCGAAAAAGCCATTGCCCACACCAATAGAAAATTATCTAAAATAGAGACGGTATTTTTATTAACAGCAGCAAGTACTTCATTTATTAGTTCAAGCATTGTTCGTGATGTACTGCGTCATGGCGGCGAATATGAAATGCTGGTTCCGGATGCGGTTAGAGTGAAGAAATAAAGAAGCGATTTTACCTAAAACCAAAATTTGTGTTTAAAAAACTAATTCTAGTTCTTCTCTTTATTTCATTTAATAAAATTAATAGTCAGAATAATTCTGATTTCGGAAAAGAAATAAAAAATATCGAACGGTACAATTCGCAAGAAATTGATTTTATTGATTCTGAAGAAAATGTAAAATTGAGCGGAACACTCATTTTTCCTAAAACCAACTATTCAAAAATTATTGTTATAACACCGGGAAGCGGTCAGAACAACCGCAATTCTCATTATAATATTGCAGAAGAATTATTAAAAAATGGAATTGCAGTTTACCGATTTGACGACCGGGGCGTTGGAAAATCAGCTGGGAAAGTAAATTTTGGCGTAGATCAAATTATAAAAGACTTATATTACGCCTTAGATAATATTCAAAAAACGGATTCTCTATCTAATAAAAAAATAGGCACTTTAGGTCACAGTTTAGGTGGAATCGCAACAATCGATGCCTATCAAAACGCACTTAAAATTGATTTTATGATATTGATGGCTACACCAATTGAAAAATTTGGAAAATTTAATAAGCCACAATACACCCCCAGAAGTAATCCTGAAATTAAGGTAAGTACGAAAATGCTATTTCAGAATTTACAAATTCCAATGCTTTTTATTGCAGGAACAAATGATAGTTTTTTTAATAGTAAAGAAACTGCCGCGTTAATTCCTGACTTAAATAATAAAAATATTGAAGTTAAAATAATAAACGGATTAAATCATTTTTTAAGAGCGGGATCTGATGATTGGAAAAAAACAAAAGAATATCATAATTTATATGAAATAGATTCTCAGGCTCGCACTGAAATTATAAATTGGACATCAAAGATTTAATTGCTGTATTGGACAAAACATATATTTTTAATCTAATTTAAATGAAAATAAAAGCTATCACAATTCTTATATTTTGTTCTATTATAACTTTTGTTTCTTGCAAAAAAGAGGAAAAAGTAACAAATCAAGCTAAAGATAAAATCGAAATTGATAAAGACATCAAGCCAGATAGCTTAACACTTCTGTATAAAACAACCAATAAAGATAATACCGAAGAAATAAGAATTACGGCATACGGTTCTATAGAAAATGATAAATATTTTTTAGCTGGAGATAAGAATTTTATTTTAGTTTCAAAATATTTAAAAAATAAGAATGAATTTAAACTCATCAAAAAAGATACTTTATTTTCTAATGAGTTTACATATACTAAAATTGATAAAAAAAGCTTTCAAAAAGAAACCATTGATAATACAGAATATATTCTTTTATCCGTCAATGAAACTGTAATGGGAAATGCTGTTACAGATGAAAACGTCGCCTTTATAATGTTAGATATAAAAACACTTCATTTTTATAAATTAGACTATACGGGTGAACCAACCCTTCGCAGTAATGAAGCAATAGATGGAGAGTTTATTGAAAATGAAAGTCTAAATTCAAACCCAGCAATTAAAAAAATTCTTTATCAATTTGCTCATAAAAGTAAATGGGTCTTTCATAATTTAGAAGATGAAAATAATTACACCAATTATGTACAAAAATGGGAAACTGACAACAATGTTTCTAATCATTTAGCAAATGGCTCTTCAGGTATCGCAGATGTTATTTACAGCACTTATTATAAAGATAATTTGTTCAGTTACACCGGAAAGTATGATAAAGAGGAAAGTATCGAAAACGATAATTTTAAAATTGTATCTTATTTTCGAGGCAACATTATCGCATTTGATAAAAATAAAAAAATGTATTTTCCAATTTATACCGAAACTTGTGCAACCGGCTGTGATAAAAAAATAAGATTTGTTTCTGAAAACAGCATTGAAGTTAAATATCATGAATATTCACCGTATCCTACTTCAATTATTAATCTTGACGAAATAATATTCAAAAACTAAAAATTTTAAGTCTTAATATAAATTTGCAACCCTTACTAATTATAAGTAATTTCGCATTTTTAAAATAAACAATCAATAATGAGCATCGAAAGAGAATTAAACAAACGTAGCGGATCAAAATGCGAACTTTGTGGCGCCGAAGAAAATCTAAAAGTATATCAGGTATTACCAACTCAAAAAGGCGGACTTGACGAAAGTATTTTAGCATGTAGCACGTGTATTGACCAAATTGAAAACCCGGATAATGTCGATTTAAATCACTGGAGATGTCTTAATGACAGCATGTGGAATGAAAACGTTGCGGTACAAGTGGTAGCCTGGAGAATGTTAAGCCGTTTGCGCGCTGCAGGATGGCCACAGGAATTACTTGACATGATGTATTTAGACGAAGATACTCTTGCATGGGCACAAGCAACAGGAGAAGGCGAAGATGATGAAAACAAAATCATTCACCGTGACAGTAATGGTGTAATTTTAGAACACGGAGATTCTGTAGTTTTAATCAAAGACCTAAAAGTAAAAGGATCAAGCATGGTGGCCAAACAAGGAACAGCCGTTCGTAACATCCGTTTAGATCACGAAAACGCCGAATATATCGAAGGAAAAGTAGACGGTCAGCAAATTGTAATTATTACACAATACGTCAAGAAAATATAAGTTTTCAGTCGCAGTCACAGTTTTCAGTTATTTGCTAACTGTAAACTACGACCGAAAACTGTAAACTAAAAAAAGGGCTATTCATATCGTGAATAGCCCTTTTTTAGTATGTATAAGTAGTAAATTATCTTTGGAATAATTTATTAATCTGATCTTTCAATAATGGTTCAGAAACACTGCTTGTTGCAGAAGAAGCATCTTTAGAAGAAACCATAAACTGAACTGTAGCTTTCTCAGGAATAACACTTCCTGTGTAGTGTAACCAGATATAGTTATTAGGTAATTCTAATTTTATATCATACAAAGGCGTTGCAGTAAAACCGTTTACAATGATACTGTAAAGACTGTTGTAATCATTATTTACATTTTTGAATGTAAATTTTCTCAAGCTTGATGACTCCTCATCGTTCTGGATACTTGTATAATAAACAGTATACTCATCTCCAATTTTTTGAATATAGTTGTTATTTACTTTTCCTAATCTTTCAACAGGTACAGTTTCAAGAACCTTAATTTGTGCAAAAGAGACAAAACTAAACATCAAAATGGCAATCGTAATAATTCTTTTCATAATTAATTTGGGGTTTATTATTTACGGGCACAAGAAACGCAGAAAATATGATAAATTAAAGCCTTATCCGTTAATTTATTAACAATAAATTAAGATTGTTGTTTAAAATCAATCAAAACCTGCAATAAATAAAATTAAAATATTGAAATTCAATAATTTACACACATGCAATACCCGAAATTTCATTAAAAAACGACCAAATTTAGTAATCAACAAAGATCAAAAAAGGTTGTAATTATAAAACTTATACTACAATAATTACTTCTTGATTTTAATACAGTTCTTTCATTAAAAGAAGATCGGATCCAAAACAAACCCAAAGCTTAAAATTTGAAACAAAAAAATTACTTCTCCTCCTCTTTCTTTACCACTTTACGGGCAACTTCGATTTTAAATTTCTTGCCTTTCATTTTCTCGTCTTTAATATTATGCAACAAGTCTTTTACCTTATTGAATTTTACAGCCGCAAACGAAATAAAATCTTTTACCTCTATTAAGCCTAAATCGCCTTTCTCCAGTTTCCCTTTTTGAGAAAAGAAACCAACGATATCAATCTTATTTAGTTTTGTTTTCTTTCCGCCACTAATATAAATCGTTTGGTATTCCGGTGGCTTAGGCAAAGTTGTTGAGTTTTCGACTTTTAAAACTTCCATTCCGTAGTCGATATAATCCAATTTTTTTTCACTTTCGTGAATGATAATATAAGCCGTTCCGGAAGCCTGCATACGGGCAGTACGACCGTTACGATGTGTAAATTCGTCTTCTTTAAGAGGCAAATGATAATGAATTACGTGTTTCATTTCAGGAATATCCAGTCCACGAGCCGCTAAATCAGTTGTGATGAGGTAACTCATACTTCCGTTTCTAAACTGAATCAAAGCACGTTCGCGCTCGTCCTGATCCATTCCGCCATGATAATAGGTCGCGTAAATTCCTTTTTCGTTTAATGTATCACTAATACGCTCAGCCGCATCACGATGATTACAGAAAATAATAGCCGATTGCGATTTCAGTGAACAAATCAAATTGAATAAACTGCCTAATTTGTCTTTTGAAGGAGAAACAACCATTTTCATCGAAAGATTAGTTTTCTCTTCCTGCTCCGGAATAAAATCCAGAATAGTAGGATTTACCACTCTCGTATATCTGGGAATTTCAATGTCTGAAGTTGCCGAAACCAAAACGCGTTTGTTCAGTTTTGTCAACTTCCCAATGATATATGACATTTGCTCATGGAAACCCAATTGCAATGATTTATCAAATTCATCCAGAATTAAAGTCTGAATTTTATCTGTTCTAAAAGTGTCTCTGTCGATATGATCTGCAATTCTTCCCGGAGTTCCTATCAAAACCGCTGGCGGATTGCTCAAATTTTTGATTTCGGTATCTATTGAGTGTCCTCCGTAACAAATATTTACTTTGTATGGCGTTCCCATTTTTTTCCAAACCTGCTCAATCTGCAAGCCTAATTCGCGCGAAGGCACTAATATTAAACACTGAACCGAAAGGATTTCCGGCTGCAATAATTCTAAAACAGGTAACAAGAAAGCCAGTGTTTTTCCTGATCCTGTTGGTGAAAGTAATAATACGTTGTTATCGTTTAAAATTGCGTCTTGAGCAACTTCCTGCATTTCGTTTAGGGTTTCAATTCCTAAGTTCGAAAGTATGTTGTTGGAATGGTGATTTTTATTCATTTTGCAAAAGTAGTCAAAAAAAATTGTTTCAGGTTTTTCTTGTTTCAAGTTTCAAGTTTATATACAAATCGTAAAAATGTTTCCTGCAGATTTTGCAGATTTTGCAGATTAATTTTTAACACATAAAAATCCGCTCAATCTGCAAAATCTGCGAGCGAAAAAAACACGAAGCATTTCAACTTGAAAACTTAAACCTGAAACAAATTAATTATATTTGAATCTCGCTTTAAAACCAAAACCATGAGACTTTTCATCCTGCCTCTTCTACTCTTTTCTTTGACAATCTTCGCTCAAAACAATAAAAAATACGATACTTTTTTTGAAAAAGGAAATGGAAATCAATCGGCTTCTTATCAAGAAACTATTGCTTATTTTAAACTTTTAGCCAAAGATTTCCCAACGATTCAGATCAAAGAAATGGGTCTTACAGATTCCGGAGAACCTTTGCATATGGTGGTTTATAATCCTGACAAAGAATTTGATTTTGATAAAATTCAGAAAAACAAAGCGGTTCTTTTTATCAATAACGGAATCCACGCCGGAGAACCTGACGGAATCGATGCGACGATGCAATTCTACAGAGATTTAGCAATAGGAAAACTCAAAGCGCCAAAAAACACTGTTTTAGTTACCATCCCGGTTTATAATATTGGAGGGGCTTTAAATAGAAATTCAACTACAAGAGCCAATCAGGACGGTCCAGAAATTTATGGTTTTAGAGGAAATGCCAGAAACTATGATTTGAATCGTGATTTAATGAAATCGGATACCCGAAACACCAAGAGTTTTGTAGAAATTTTTCAGAAAATAAATGCTGATGTTTTTATTGATAATCACGTGAGTAATGGATCTGATTATCAGTACAAGCTAACCTATATCATGACACAGCACAACAAACTCGGAACAGTTTTGGGTGATTTTTTGAATGATGAAATGATGCCCGCTCTGGTAAAAGATTTACAGCAAAAGAAAATCGAAACCACACCTTACGTAGATTCGTTTAAAGATACACCAGACAAAGGTTTTGGTCAGTTTGTAGACAGTCCGCGATATACAACGGGTTATACTTCGTTGTTTAACACAATTGGTTTTGTGGTTGAAACCCATATGCTAAAAAAATATGCTGAACGTGTAAAAATGACCTACGAATACACCAAATCGACTTTGGATTTTACCGATGTCAATTACCAAAAAATAAAAGCGCTTCGAGTGAAGAACATGGAGCAATATCAACCCAAAAAAACATATACTTTAAAATGGGAATTGGACAGCACAAAAGCCGCGACATTTTCGTTTTTAGGATATGAGGCGAGTTACAAAAAAAGTGACGCTACAACCGGAAATCGTTTGTATTATGACCGAAGTAAACCGTATAAAAAAGACGTTCCGTACATCAAAGAATTCAAATCGGTTAAAGAAGTGGTGATTCCAACTGCTTATATTATTCCGCGTGGTTATTGGAATATTATTGATTTGCTCAAAAATAACACTATCAGCTATTCTCAACTTAAAAACGATACGATTATTGAAGTAGAGAGCTATAGAATTGCCGATTTTAAAACGGTTCCTAATGCTTATGAAGGACATTATTTGCACTATAATACATCCTTAACTTCTAAAAATGTAAAAATGGCTTTCACCAAAGGTGATTACCTGGTTCCAACCAACCAAAAAGGTGTAAAATATTTAGTAGAAGCTTTTGAACCGGAAGGTGTTGATTCGTTTTTTAACTGGAATTTCTTCGATCCTATTTTGCAGCAAAAAGAACATTATTCAGAATATATTTTTGAAGATACAGCTTCGAAACTGCTTAAAGAAAATCCGCAACTAAAAACCGAATTAGAAACCAAAAAACAAAACGATCGCGAATTTGCCAAGAATTCTCAAGCGCAGCTAAACTGGATTTATAAAAATTCGGTGCATTACGAAAAGGCGCATATGCAATATCCTGTTTATCGTGTTTTGTAGATTTTTTTTAATCACTAAGTTTTTTTTACCGCAGAGGTCGCTAAGTTTTTTTTTGATTTTTGATTGTGTTGAAAAACACAGAGATCGAAAAGCTTTACGAAAAGAACTTTGTCAAAGTTGAACCGAAAGAAATAAAAACCTGAAAACCAATTATATTTTAATTTGTATTTTAGTACTTCATAAACTAACCCACTAACTACTACTTTATGTCATTTCAAGGATACTTAAAAACCATTAAAGAGAAAACAGGAAATGGTCCGGCTGAGTTTAGAACTCTGGCGGAACAAAAAGGATTTACAATAGATGGAAAGCTTCAACCTGAGGTAAAAGCCGGAGATATTGTAAACTGGCTTAAAAATGATTTTGACTTAGGTCAGGGACATTCAATGGCAATTTATGCACTGCTTAAAGGCATAAAAAATGAAGATAGTGAGTAAAAGTGTAAAATAATTAAAACTTTTACACGATAATTTTAAAACATAAAATGAGAATAATTTCGGTTAGGGAAAACCCTGAATATAAAGATACGGCCATTCAATATTTTCAAAATAGCTGGTCTGAGGTAGCGCCAATTATTTACGAAGATTGTATTAGCCATAGTATAAATGCCAAAGACTCTTTGCCGCAATGGTATTTATTAAAATATAATAATGAAATTATTGGCTGTGCCGGGCTTATTACAAATGATTTCATTAGCCGAATGGATTTATATCCCTGGGTTTGTGCCATCTTTATCGATGAAAAGCACAGAGGAAATAACTACAGTAAATTACTCATCGAAAAAGCTAAAGAAGACTCTAAAAACGCCGGATTTCAAAACTTATATCTGTGCACTGATCATATTGGATTTTACGAAAAAATGGGTTTTAACTACATCGGACAAGGATATCATCCCTGGGAGGAAGAATCCAGAATTTATCAAATCGATTTGTAATCTTATTTCAGCACGACAAAACATAAACATTAATTTTATACTAACTAAAAAGCCATATAAGGAATGGGAATATTCAACAATCTTTTTAAAAAGAAAGAAGAAAATACGGAGTCAACTGTCAATCAACAAAACATTAGTAAGCACTTTGAATCTGAAAATGATTTTTTAGAAAAATTTGGAGCGATTGCTTTAGAAAAACAAAGAAATCTTTATAATGTCACTGGCGGACTTTCCTGGAATGTTGATATGAATAAAGAAGAAATAACATTTGGAGACGATCTTATTTTTCCGATGCAGGTTTTGGGGTCGTTTTCTTACTCTTCAGAAACATGGCTTTGGATCTGGGAGAATAAAGCTGGCGGTTATGCCGAATCTGTTATGAAACAGGCTCTTTTATTAAAGCAATACGGAGAAGAAAATAATATAGATTTGTTGACTGTTGGAAAATTTGACGCTGTAGAGAATGATTTACATTTAATAGGAATGATTGCTGTTGAGATGTTCAACGGAAGTGGTTATTATCTTGGAAATTATGGTCAGGGAACAATGGTTGTTACTATTAAATCTGATATAATAGATCAAGTTGAAAGCGAAGAGTTAGCCCGAATCTTAACTGTTTTTCCAGAATTAATTTCAACATTTGAAATTCAAAACCACAAAAATGCTTTTACAAATTACTTATCTCAAAAAGGTTATGAACTGACTGTAAATGAAAATGAAATTAAAGCAGAAAAAAATAAAAATGTAATTAATGCTGTTTTTAATGACGATAATCTTTTGATAAAATTAAATGGTAATTCTTAAGATTTTCTGTCTGTCTTAAAAACAACAAAAAAACCAGAAATGCCTTTAACCGCTTGCTCTCTTGAGGGATAGGAGCTATCCGCCGCGACGTAGCGGGTAGCCCGACAGCATCCCGATAAGAGGGCGCATATGCGCAAAGTGATTTACCCTCTTGGCGGGATGGTGTCACGCCCTGATGGAGATTATAAGTTACTAAGCTGTTAACACACTAAGTTTTTGATTTTAAATATGTTGAAAAGCTTTGTTAAACAAAAAAAACTGTCTTAGACCTTAGTCAAACTTAAAAAGTCATGACTTCTTTTTCCAAAAATTTAATACCCCATCGCAGGCAGAATATTCTAAATCAAAACTTTCGGGTATTTCTTCCCATGTGCTCCAATAGGTTACAAGTCTTGTATTTTTGGGTGTTTTATGGAGCTGATCTCTTACGTAATTGGAATAAGAAAGAAACAATTCGTTTTTTGGAACGATATTTTTATCGATTGGACAGGAAGTATCGATGTTTTCGAAAAAAGAATTGTAGAAATAAAATGCATCGTAATCTGAAAAAGAAATATCGGTGATGTTGGAATGAATAAATTCGACGTTTTCTACCTGATGCTTTTCGGCTATTTTTTTTGACAGCTTTATAAGTGACGCTCTTTGCTCGACACCATAAAAAATGCCTTTTGTTGAAGCCGCGCCTACCAAACAAAATTTACCGGCACCAGCGCCAATATCTAATACTTTTTTATTGGGTTTATCTACAAGATAATCTGCCGCTGCCTTAGCAATGGCAACGGGTGTCCAATGTCGCTCTGAAAGTCTTCGGATGCGTGTAGAGTATAGCATATTGAAGGTGCTATCTTCTATTTCTATATTTTTTTTTAAGGATTTAAAAATCATTTTGCGAGTTGTTTGTATTCTTGATTGAATAACACCAAATTAATATCAAGGATTAAAATTAAAAAATACAGTATTTTCTCTTAAAAAAAAATATTAGTTGCCACAATTTCATAATCAAAATCAATTCATACACTAAAATTTAAAAAAAAGCCCAATGAACGCAATGCTCATCAGGCTTGTTTTTTTATGATGACATAATATCAACAATAAAATTAAAAAATCGAATTCAAATTGGAATTTGGAATTTGATATTATTATTGTAGTTGATTCTCTTGTTCGAACAACAATTTAATGTTTTCGTAAGAGTTTTTTAGCGCATCTTTGATTTGCTCAGGATTTAGCCAGGCGACTTTTTCAATGCCTTCTTCGGCTTGACCTTGTGGGATTCCTTCGAAATCTGATTGCATTTCGAACCAATGTGTCACTTTTAGTTTGTATTTTCCGTTGCGTTTGAAAACGTGATAGGTTTTTTCGAGTTTATTGGTGATGCGTAATTTACCTACTCCGGTTTCTTCTTCGACTTCGCGCATGGCAGTGTCTTCGATTTCCTCTCCTTTTTCGATTCCGCCTTTTGGTAAGTCCCATTTTCCGTTTCTGAAAATAAATAAAACCTCACCTTTTTTATTGTACACAAGCCCTCCACCCGCTTTATTTACGGGAATTTTGGCTTTTAACGTCTTCATAATTTCCTTTTCGTCAGGATGATACAAATAAGCTTTTTGAATTTTATTTTGAAACATTTTGACGATAAGATGCTCGATATCAATACTCTCTAACAAGAATAATTGAAAATCAGTCTCTTTCGAGATCTCATTTGTCAAAAAAAGTGGTTTGTCGTTCACAAAAACTTTATACATTTGTACTATGATTTTTAATAAAGATACTGCCGAAAAAACAGCCGAATTGCTTTTGCAAATAAATGCAATTAAATTGAATCCCGAAAATCCTTTTACATGGGCTTCTGGTTGGAAATCTCCTATTTATTGTGATAATAGGTTAATTCTTTCATTTCCGAGCATCCGAAACTACGTTCGTGATGAGTTTGCGAAAAATATTGAAAAACAATTTGGGAAACCAGATGTTATTGCCGGTGTTGCCACTGGAGCCATTGGAGTGGGGATTCTTGTTGCTGAAAGCCTTGGATTGCCGTTTGTATATGTGCGCCCGGAAGCAAAAAAACACGGAAGACAAAACCAGGTTGAAGGTTTTTTACAAAAAGGCCAAAATGTGGTTGTGGTTGAAGATTTAATTAGTACAGGAAACAGCAGTTTGATGGCTGTTGAAGCTTTACGTAACGAAGGAGCCAACATAAAAGGTATGGCAGCGATTTTTACGTACGGTTTTGGTGTTGCCGAAGAGAACTTTAAAAATGCTAATATCGATCTGTATACGTTAAGTAATTACGAAAACTTATTAGACTTAGCAGTTCAGAAACAATATATTACCGAAGACCAACAATCGACTTTACTGCAATGGAACGAAAGTCCATCGACGTGGGGAAAAGAGGAAGAATAATTCTTAGATTTTAGATTTTAGATTTCAAATTCTTAAAAATAGTGTCACATTGGAATTTGGAATTTATTCATACCCTCTTCTTAAAAACAATTAGTAAAAAAATTAAAATATGAACTTAGAAAGTCCAAAAGTTACTGTTCAGAAATCAGCTCAAGATTTATTTGATTTATTGACTGATGTTAAGAATTTTGAAAAATTAATGCCGGATAATATCGCAAAATTTGAAGTGATTGGCGAAGATGCTTTTATTTTTGGACTGAAAGGTATGCCGGAAATAAAACTTAAAATGAAAGAGAAAACAGCACCAAACAAAATTGTTTTGGGAGCTGCAAGTGATAAACTTCCGTTTACTTTGGTTTCGAATATCGATAGTGTTTCAGCTACCGAAAGTGCTGTACAATTGCAATTCGAAGGTGATTTTAACCCAATGATGGCCATGATGATCAAAGGGCCAATTAGCAAGTTTATTGAAACTTTAGCTACTAATATGACAAAGCTTTAATTTTTAATTATCAATTGTGAATTGTTAATTATTAATTCCTGAACTACATAAATTATAAGGTCCGATTAAGTCGGGCCTTTTTTATTTCTAGCAGATTGTAGATGATTTCTCGCAAAGTCGCAGATTCGCAGAGCTTTATTTTTAAGCTGTAAAGTTTTCACTAAAATCTTTACGGTTCTTCTGCTTTACGCGATTAAAAAAACCTAGAAGCTTAGCGACTTAGAAACTCACAGTCTTCAAAAAACCAATTCATCCTTAAAAAATAACAGTTCGGAACTATAAATTATTACACCCAAAATTATTCATCGAAGTTTGATCCATCAAAACTAACCAACATCAAAATGGAACAAACTATTAAGATTTTAATTTACATACATGCGTTTTTTGGCGGAATCGGGTTAATTACAGGAACTGGAAGTATACTAGTCAAAAAAGGAGGTTTACTGCACAAAAGAATGGGGAAACTATTCTCTATCGGAATGATTACGAGTTCTCTTATCTCTATCCCTATTTGCTGGATGCCCAAACACCAGAACATCTTTTTATTTTTAATTGGCTTATTTACTATTTATCTTGTGATTGCAGGAAACAGGGTTTTGACTTTTAAAACTAAAACAAAAGCTGACACAATCGATTTTATAATCTCAGGAAGTATGTTATTCTTTTCAGTAGTAATGATTGCCCTGGGAGTTTACTGTCAGTTGATGAATATTGAAAACGGAATATTGTTTACCTTTTTTGGTGGATTTGGACTTTATATGACAATCAAAGATTTTCAATTTTACAAAAATGTTTCGGAAACAAATAAAAAATGGCTTTCTAAACACATTGGTAAAATGATTGGAGCACTAATCGCTTCGATAACAGCTTTTATCGTAGCCGGAATAGGTATTGGAAACATAATGGCATGGATGGCACCTTCTATCCTGGGAACAATCTACATCATCTATTGGAATAGAAAAATAGCACCAAAAAAGCCCGTATTAAAAAGTATAAACTAAACTTATGGCGCACGGATTTTGCGGATGTAACTGATTTACACTGATTTTTATGTCAATAAAGCAAAATCAAAAAAACTTAGAATCTTAGCCACTTTTTAATATAACATCTGAATTTCCTTGATTTCGAATTCCGAAACCGAATCGTCTTCTAACAAAATTTGTATTTTACCAACAGGAGAAACTCCCTGAATGATTCCCATGAAATTTTGTCCGGAATCTTTGGCACTCAGCTTTTTAAACGGCATTGGTATCCCCTGACGGAATAAGGAATTAAAATACTCTTTCCATAAATCAGAAGAACTGTTTGCCCAGGAATCAATCTTTTGCTGTATTTTTTCTAATATGATGGACACTAAAGTATTTTTATCAAATTCAGCTTTACAAATTACAGCTAATGAAGAAGCATTGGGCAAATGATCAAAATTAGTCTGGTTTACATTTAAGCCTATCCCAACAACTGACACAATCCTGCCATCGCTTTTTATGGTATTTTCGATAAGTATGCCACCAACCTTTTTGTTGTATGACATAATGTCGTTAGGCCATTTTATACATAAATCAGGAATATTTAATGATTTTAAGGCATCGATTACTGCTAATGAAACAATAACGCTTAGGTTAAAAACTTGCTCATTATCATAAAGAAAATCCTTTACCAAGACACTCATAATTAAGTTTTTACCTGATTCTGATTGCCACTTAGAGCCCATCTGCCCTTTTCCTTTTGTCTGATTTTCAGCAGTTACTACGGTAAAATTATCGAGTTCATCCTGACTTGCCAATGATTTAAGGAAGTCATTTGTTGAATCTATGGCATCGAGTTTGATTAGTTTCATTAAAGGAATTTAATTAACTTAATTTAATATTTTGTTAAGGTTCAAAAATAATCACAAATTTTGGTAACTTTACAAAATCATACAAAATAATTCATGGCGAAAAAGACTATTAATAATGATGTTCTATTGGCGAACATAATCAAAGGGATTGAAGAAGTAAAAGGAAATGACATCGATATTCTTGACTTAAGAGATATAGACACGGCAGTTTGTGACTATTTTGTTATTTGCAACGGAAATTCAAACACCCAAGTTAACGCCATTGTTAACTCAATTCAAAAGACAGTATCTAAAGACTTAAAAGATAAACCGTGGCACGTAGAAGGAACCGATAACGCAGAATGGGTTCTTATGGATTATGTGCACATTGTTGTACACGTTTTCCAGAAACATATTCGCGAATACTATAATATTGAGAGCCTTTGGGGTGACGCCAAAATAACTACAATCGAAAACAAATACTAAAAGAAACTTTCTCTAATGGCTAAAGATAATAATCCAAATCCGAGTAAATTTAAAATAAGTCCTTGGTTAATATACACCGCAATACTTCTAGTTTTTTTATTTATAAGTTTTGCAACCGGAGGATCAAACTTAAGCGAACCTGCTCAATTAACCTCTTCTAAATTCAATGTTTTATTAGAAAAAGGTCAGATTGAAAAAGTTATTGTATTCAATAAGGCAGAAGCCGAAGTATACTTAAACGCTGCTGCTCTTAAAGATCCGGCAAATAAAAAAGTAGCTAATGATATTTTCGAAAGACCTAACAAAGGTCCTCACTATACATTAGAAATTGGTAACGACCAGATTTTTCAAACTAAATTAGAAAAAGCAGTTGCCGAAGGCAAACTGAAAGATTTTAATTTCCTGCAGAAAAATAACTGGACTGATATCTTAATCAGCTTACTTCCTATCATCATTATTATTGGTGTTTGGATTTTCATTATGCGTAAAATGTCAGGTGGCGCAGGTGGCGGTGGCGGACAAATCTTTAACATTGGAAAATCGAAAGCTAAATTGTTTGATGAGAAAACCGATATTAAAACTACATTCAAAGATGTTGCTGGTTTAGAAGGTGCTAAAGAAGAAATACAAGAAATTGTAGAATTCCTTAAAAACCCTGAAAAATACACCAATCTTGGAGGTAAAATTCCTAAAGGAGCTTTACTTGTAGGACCTCCGGGAACCGGTAAAACCTTATTGGCAAAAGCAGTGGCAGGAGAAGCTCAGGTACCTTTCTTCTCGTTATCAGGTTCTGATTTTGTAGAGATGTTCGTAGGTGTTGGTGCTTCACGTGTTCGTGACTTATTTAAACAAGCAAAAGAAAAATCTCCTGCTATTATCTTTATCGACGAGATCGATGCTGTGGGTAGAGCAAGAGGAAAAAGCAATATGTCAGGCGGAAACGACGAAAGAGAAAACACTTTGAATCAATTACTGACAGAGATGGATGGTTTTGGTACAAACTCTAACGTAATCGTTCTGGCTGCAACCAACAGAGCCGATGTTTTAGATAAAGCTTTAATGCGTGCCGGACGTTTCGACAGACAAATTTTTGTTGACCTACCAGACATTCGCGAAAGAGCTGAAATCTTCAAAGTTCACTTAGCTCCTATTAAAAAAGTTGAAGGTCTTGACCTTGATTTCTTAGCAAAACAAACTCCGGGATTCTCTGGTGCTGATATTGCAAACGTTTGTAACGAAGCTGCATTAATTGCTGCACGTAACAACAAAACTGCAGTAGACAGACAAGATTTCCTTGATGCCGTTGACAGAATCATTGGTGGTCTTGAAAAGAAAAATAAAATTATTACTCCAGAAGAGAAAAGAGCAATCGCTATTCACGAAGCCGGTCACGCGACTGTAAGCTGGATGTTAGAGCATGCTGCACCACTTATTAAAGTAACTATTGTTCCTCGCGGACAAAGTTTAGGAGCGGCCTGGTACCTTCCGGAAGAAAGACAAATCGTAAGAACTGACCAAATGTTGGACGAAATGTGTGCTACTATGGGCGGAAGAGCTGCTGAAAAGGTAACTTTTGACAGAATTTCGACTGGTGCATTAAGCGATTTAGAAAAAGTTACACGTCAGGCCCGTGCTATGGTAACGATTTACGGTTTGAATGATAAAATCGGAAATGTTACTTATTACGATTCAAGCGGTCAAAGCGAATACAACTTCTCTAAACCATACTCTGACGAAACGGCTAAAGTAATTGATAAAGAAATTTCAGAATTAATTGAAGGTCAATACCAAAGAGCCATTCAAATTCTTGAAGAAAACAAAGACAAACTAAATCAGTTAGCTGATATATTAATTGAAAAAGAAGTTATTTTTAAAGATGACTTAGAAACTATTTTCGGAAAACGTACTTTTGATAAAAATTTAGAAGAAGTGGTTTCGTAAATATTCAGTAAATATGTAATATTTTTTAAAATCTTAATTCAAAATAGCCTTTTGAATTAAGATTTTTTTATCTTTGAACGTTTTCAATTAACATGTAAAGTATTTCATATAAAATGAATTTTTTCAAAAAAATATTTGGGTCTAGCGATGCCGCTTCTGATGAAGAAAATGAAAGCGAGTATGGAGGAAATCATACTCCTGATAGTCATTTATCTATAGATGAAAGATTCATTTTTAATTTCAAAAAAAATGGGGGTAAATTTTTATATTGTGAAAACAAACAAGAAGTTGCCGAACAATTTGAAAATATACTAGAAGAAAATGATTGGTTCGAAAGCGAAGTTTTATGCTACGAGCCAGGACTATTTCATTTATTAGAAGAAAATAAATTACTTTATATTTCTCCTAAAAACCCTAAGTTTTTATTGGCTACCTGCGAGAACTTAATTGCTGATGAAGGTTCTATCTTATTCTCATCAAAGCAAATCAGGCAGGACAAACCAAACGAATTACCCGCAAATATTGTAATTATTGCTACTACAAGCCAACTGCAATTAATAAAAAGTGATGGTCTAAGCGCTATCAAAAGAAAATACGAAAGGGACTATCCAACCAATATTACCACAATAAAATATTTCGAAAAAGCCAAGGAAGAAGATTTTACACAATACGGAAGTGTTGCAAAAAATCTATATTTATTGCTCCTAGAAGATCTTTAAGATGAATGAAACACTCAAGAGAACCATTTCTGGTGCTGTTTATATCGCTTTACTACTAACTTCTATTCTGTTTTCTACCGAAAGCTTTATTATCCTTTTTGGCATTTTCCTAATTATTGCAACCTATGAGTTCTGCAATTTAGTAGGGTTAAATAAGATATTTTCTATTTTATTTGTTACCCTTTTTTATTCGACTGTATCACTGATCAGCTTCTATAAAATAGAAACTGAAAATCACATCAGTAAACTATTAAAAGAGAACATCATAATTACTGTCGATATAGATCGCCTGTTTACGGTATTACTTGTAATTACACTAATTGTATCAATAAAATGTATTGTATTTTTATTTGATGACACACAAAACATAAGCAGAGCATCCAAATATATCTATTTAGTAGGATACATTATGCTGCCCTTTCTGTTTATTACCAAGATTTCATTTGGTATCAAAGATTACAATCCAAAAATCATCATTGGCCTGTTTGTTTTAATCTGGACCAACGACACTTTTGCCTATTTGGTAGGTAAATCAATAGGTAAACATAAATTATTTGAACGCATTTCTCCTAAAAAAACCATTGAAGGATTTCTTGGAGGAGTAGTCTTTGCCGCTTTTGCCGGTTTTTTAATCTCAAAACTATACATCCAGCCTAATCCTGATTTCAGCAATAAATCGATCCTAATCTGGACGATAATTGCTTTAATTGTTAGTATTTTCGGAACTATTGGAGATTTGATTGAATCAAAATTCAAAAGGGTTGCCGGCGTAAAAGACAGTGGCGCTATAATGCCTGGCCACGGAGGCGTATTAGATCGATTAGATAGTGTTATATTTGTAGCACCAATTATATTTTTATTTTATCAAATTTTATACTATGTTTCATAAAGAAGGAGGCCCATCCATTTTATTAGGTACTGCATTTGCAGTAGCTGTACTTTTAATTGCTGACAAATTCATTGATATTACCTGGCTAAGAATGCTTGTTCAAATTGCCGGTGTAGTACTTCTGATTATTATTTTACAATTCTTCAGAAACCCTAAAAGAATTGCAATTAGAAACAGCGATCAGATCCTTGCTCCGGTTGATGGAAAAGTTGTGGTTATAGAAGAAGTTTATGAAGGCGAATATTTTAAAGATAAACGTTTACAGGTTTCTATCTTTATGTCACCAATAAACGTACACGTTACCCGCTACGCAATGGATGGAATTATCAAATTCAGTAAATACCACCCTGGAAAATTTTTAGTTGCATGGCATCCAAAAGCAAGCGAAGAAAACGAAAGAACTACAGTTGTAATCGAAAATGAAACTTTTGGACAAATATTATACAGACAAATTGCTGGTGCATTAGCAAGACGAATTGTGAATTATGCTCAGGAAGGTATGCAGGTTGTACAAGGTACTGATGCAGGTTTCATAAAATTTGGTTCAAGAGTAGATTTATTTTTACCTTTAGGTACTCCAATTAATGTAGTATTAAACCAAAAAGCAATTGGCGGTAAAACAATTATTGCTACAAAAGCTTAATGAGCAAAAAAGATTTAGATACTCGTTTTTCTGAGGCGGTTGAAACTGCTTTAAAAATGACTCAGGCCTCACTGCCGCAAGATGTGCAGCTACGCCTTTATGCCTATTACAAGCAGGCAACTTTTGGAACTGCGATCTACAATCAATCTGAAAATTTTGATTTAAGAAACGCATTCAAAACAAATGCCTGGATGCAAATTAGCCATATATCTATTGATGAGGCAAAAGAATGCTATATTGAAATCATTAATTCACTAACATCAAAATAATTAACATTATGAAGAAATACATTGTTCATTTCAGCATTTTAGCTTCATTTTTCCTCTTATTTTCATGTAATGATAACAACAAACTAACCGAAGTTGTAGAAGTTCCTTTACCAACAAAAGAGGAGAAAATAACAATAGGATCACCAAATGATGTAAAAGCAGATCCGGGTTCTTTTGAGATGACAAAATTATCTTATTCATATGACGGACTGGCTCCTGCCATACGAACGCTTACTTTAGAAACACATTATTCTAAACATTATTTAACCTACACGAACAACTTTAATAAAGAAATTGCCAATACCGAATTTGAGAACATGCCGCTTGAAGATATCCTAAAAAAAATGGATCTCAGCAATGCAAAACTTCGTCAAAATGCAGGTGGCTATTACAATCATACACTTTATTTCAATATCCTGACTCCTAAAGAGCAAACCCCTAAAGACACTCTTGCGGGTTCGATTAATAAAGAATTTGGTTCTTTTGCCAATCTTACCAATCAGTTTAAAGGTCAGGCGACAAAGCAATTTGGTTCAGGTTGGGTTTGGCTGGTAGTGGACAGATATGGGAAACTACAAGTTACTACAACTGATAATCAGGATAATCCTTTAATGAAAAATGCCCTGATTCCCGGAACGCCTATTTTAGGAATCGATTTATGGGAACATGCTTATTATCTGGATTACCAAAACAGAAAAGGAAGTTATATCGATGCTTTTTACGAACATATTAATTGGGAAAAAGTAAACGAATATTATACTGAAGCCCTCAAAAAGGTCAGGAAAGTATAAAAACAAAAAAGCTGATACAATTGAGTATCAGCTTTTTTTTGATCTTATAGTACTGCATCAAACAAAATCAATGCAAGTTCTATCCTATTTTAACTCATAAATAAACGATTCAGATGGTGCTATTTTTACTTTAGCCCTTCCCTCTCCATTACTGACATTCAGTTTTACCTCATTCTGCAAGTACAATTGATCTGTAAGTCCGTATTCACCGTCTTTCAAATTCCATTTTGAGATAATATCTGCCGGAACTTTCAATTCAAACTCACTTGTTTTTTCAGAAGAAAAATTCGCCACAACGATCAATTTCTGATTTTCAGACCAGCGAACATACGAATAAAGCAATTCATCATAACCGGCATTATTCTCACGGTTTACAGATTGAATTTCCTGAAAACTTCCCATCAAAGCCGGACTATTAATAGAGAAATTTAATAATCGCTTATAAAAATCACGAAGATTTTTCTCTGATTCAGAAAGCTGTCCTCCGTCAAATTTTCCGCCATTCATCCAACGCTGATGATTAGGAACGCCGATATAATCAAAAATTGAAGTTCTTGTAGGTTTTCCAAAACCGGCATCTTCATTTCCGGCCTCTCCTACTTCCTGTCCAAAATAAACCATTGTTGGCGAAGTGCTAATCGTAGTCGAAACCACCATTAAAGGTTTTCCTCTTTCCGGTGTTCCTGCAAATTCAGAACTTGCCAAACGCTGCTCGTCATGATTATCTAAAAAGTGAAGCATATTATGTTCAATATCCGACATACTTTTCTGAATATCCGATAATCCGTCAGGAGATGATTTTCCGCGAATAATGCCTTTCAGTTTATCATAAGTTTCGACCTTATCATATAAATAATCCATTTTTCCTAAACGAATATAATTGCGATATTCATTTGGGTTATACACCTCTGCCAATAAAAACGCATTCGGATTTTTCATTTTGATAGCCGAGTTCATATAACTCCAAAACTCATACGGAACCATTTCGGCCATATCATAACGAAAACCATCAACACCTTTTACAATCCAATACAAAGCGATTGATTTAAACTTTTTCCAGGAATCCGGAACGTCTTTATCCTGCCAGAAAGCAAAATGCTCCTGATATGATTTCTGATCAAATCCGGCTGGAAGTTCAGGAAAATCCTTAGATCCATCCGGACGAATTCCGTAATTTACTTTTACGGTTTCATACCAGTCATTTTGATCTGGTTTTACTTTTCGCGAACCGTTTCCTGTCCATTTTGCTGGATTTTCATCAAATACTCCATCAACAAGTGGATTCTTTTCTCCGTTTAATGGAATATCATTGTCCGGAATTTCAAAGTGATTATTCGGGATATAATAATAATTGTTGTTTCTGCTGTATTCAACATTTGCATTGTCATTGGCACCAAAATCCTTAACACCTTCAGGATTATTTTTCCCTTCATATTTTCTGGCAATATGATTCGGTACAATATCAATAATAACTTTCAAACCTGCTTTGTGCGTACGGTCAATCAAATCTTCGAATTCCTGTAATCTGTTCGCCGGATTTAATGCTAAATCGGGATTTACATTATAATAATCTTTCACCGCATAAGGCGATCCTGCACGGCCTTTTACCACTTCGGGATCATCATCAGAAATTCCATAAGCTTTATAATCCCTCACCAAAGCGTGGTGCGGAACTCCGGTATACCAAATGTAAGTAACTCCTAAATCTTTAATTTCATGAAGCGCATGGTCGGTAAAATCATTAAATTTCCCTACTCCATTTTCTTCAATTGTTCCCCAGGGTTTATTGGTTGTGTTTTTATTTCCAAACAAACGCGTAAAAACCTGATAAACTACAATCTTCCTTTCAGCAGGAACTTCTTCTTTTGTTATATTCATTTTTAAATCTTTGGTTTTACATGCAGAAAACAGCATGGTTGCAGCCAATCCTGCAACAAAAACTTTTTTATTTATCATATTCGTTTTTTATAAACTAATGGTTTTCTGAACTCAACATCCCGAAACTATTTTCTAAATTTAGGCTAATTTTTAAAATTCAAATCAAACAAAAATCATATTACATTAATACATTATATAAAAAGCCAACTATAACGAAATAGTATTATGATTTGTTGATAATTAAAAAAAGGTTCAGAGAAACAAAGTTTTTTCCTGATGAATTAAAATTAAATCTCTTCTTTATATTAGATGCACTGCTATGCATCTCTAAAGATATATACTACCTGTAAAATTCATTTTACCAGAAATATCACAGTCCTTTTGAAAACTTTAAACCTTTGTTCCTTCGAACCTATGAAACTTTAAACCTAATAAGAAAACCTTCACATCTAAATAATATAAATTAATCACAATATCAGTAAAGGTTGTAACCTTTTTCATAAATTTGACAAAAATTTAATCAATTGAAGAAATCACTATTTTTCATATCCTATTGTTTGCTATTGTTAAGCGTTCAATTCATTTTTGCACAGGCGCCAAAGCCAAAAACAATTAATATTGAAAATGCAGATTTGGTAGAAGTCAATGAAGTCTTAGTACCTGACGGTGTTTTATTGACTGGAAATGTAAAAGTAAATCATGACGGGATTGTATTAACTTGTAACAAAGCCTACGTTTTTAAGAAAGAAAACTATCTTAAAGCATTTGGAAATGTACAATTAGTACAAGGTGATACTTTATTTCTAAACAGTAAATATGCGGAATATAGTGGAAATTCAAAAAAAGCTTTCGCCACCGGAGATGCTGTGATGAGTTCTCCAGATGCCACTCTACAAACAGATACTATTAATTTTGATCGAAATATTCAGCAGGTTTTTTACAATACAAAAGGTACTATCGTTAATAAAGACAATACCCTGGTAAGTAAATCAGGAAGATATTTTGTAGCTGAGAAAAAATTTCAATTCCTGACAGAAGTTACGATTACAAATCCTAAATATGTTATAAAATCGAATCATTTAGATTATTACAGTAATTCAGGACACACTTATTTGTTTGGCCCGTCGACTATTACAAGCAAGACGAACTACATTTACACCGAAAAAGGGTTTTATGATACCAAGAAAAACCTTGCGCATTTTTTAAGGAAGTCGTACATAAAATACGATGACCGACTCATAGAAGGGGATAGTTTGTACTATAATCGAAATATTGAATTTGCCTCTGCCACCCGAAATGTAAAAATTACCGACTCTATCAATCGCGGAATTGTAAAAGGACATTATGCCGAAATTTACAAACTAAAAGATTCGATGTTTGTCACAAAAAGAGCCGTAGCCATAAATCTCGTCGAAAAAGATTCGGTTTATATTCACGGACAAAAATTAATGGTTACCGGCAAAGAAGGCGAACGAATTTTAAGAGCGTATAAAAACGTTCGTTTCTACAAAATAGACATGAGCGGAAAATGTGATTCTATCCATTCGAACTCTAAAACTGCATTGACAAAATTGATCGGAAATCCAATTCTATGGAACGGAGAAAGTCAGATTACAGGAGATATTATGCATTTAATTGGTGATAACACCACCAAAAAATTAGATTCCTTAAAAGTCCTCAATAACACCTTTATAGTCTCGCGGGATACCCTCGGCACGGGTTATAATCAGGTCAAGGGACTCAATTTATTCGGAAAATTCAAAGAAGGAAAATTGCATGACGTCGATGTGATTAAAAACACCGAGGTAGTCTATTATATGCGAAATGACGATAATCAGCTCATTGGCATCAATAAAAATGTAAGCAGCAAGATCAATCTTATTTTAGAAAATAACGATATCGAAACCATTACATTTTTTAATAAAGTCGACGGCGATGTTTATCCGGAAGCCGATCTGCCCGAAAATGCACGTAAACTAAAAGGCTTAAAATGGCGAGGTGACGAACGAATAAAGTCCAAAGATGATATTTTTACCGCCGAAGACAACGAACTCAACGACAAATTAGTACAGGAAGGAAAAGACCAGGAAGCCAAGGACAAAACCACCCCGATGAAAGTCAGAAAAGAAACCCTTGATTACGACAAAAAGAAACCTGCTGTTAATAAAACTAGTACCACAAAAGCAAGCACTACTAAGACTAAGAAATAGTTTTCAGTCGCAGTTACAGTTTTCAGTTTTATATCTTTACGGTAAAATTAGTCGTAGTCACAGTTTTCAGTTTACAAAGCTTTGCGGACTTTGCATTTTAATAATATGATCTTGACCTAAATCTTAGTAAACTTTGCGATCTTTGCGGTTAAATTCAGTCACAGTATTTAGTTACAGTTTTCAGTTTCATACTGAGACCAAAACCGAGACTGAGACTAAACTTTCAACCTTAGTACCTTTGCCAATTTGAACCTTAAAAAAAATGAATCCAGATTTTATAAAATACCAGGCACAAACCTCTCCTTACCCACTCGGAATGGAAGTTTCTCACGCCATTGGTTCCTATATTTACGATACAAACGATAAAAAATATTTAGATTTTGTTGCCGGAGTTTCGGCCTGCACACTTGGACATCAACACCCGAGAGTCAATCAGGCGATCAAAGATCAGTTAGACAAATATTCGCACGTTATGGTTTATGGCGAATATTCGCAAAGCCCGGCCGTTCAATATTGCAAATTACTGGCCTCATTCCTACCCGAATCTCTAAACAAAACCTATTTAGTCAATTCAGGTACAGAAGCTATCGAAGGCGCACTAAAATTAGCCAAACGAACCACAGGACGCAGTCAATTGATTTCTTGTCATAACGCCTATCACGGTAACACCATGGGTTCCATGAGCGTTATGGGATTCGAAGAACGCAAGCAAGCCTTTCGTCCGTTGCTTCCTGATGTTGACTTTATCACCTTCAATAACGAAGAAGATTTGCAAAAAATCACCACCAGAACAGCCGCAATACTTTTAGAAACCATTCAGGGAGGCGCAGGATTTATTCAGCCCGAAAACAATTATCTGCAAAAAGTACGTAAACGTTGCGATGAGGTTGGTGCCATGATGATTGTCGACGAAATCCAACCCGGATTTGGAAGAACCGGTAAACTATTTGGTTTCCAGAACTATGACGTCGTTCCGGATATTGTCGTTATGGGAAAAGGAATGGGTGGCGGAATGCCGGTAGGTGCTTTTACCGCTTCGGCAGAAAAAATGGATCTATTAACCGAAAACCCTAAACTGGGACATATCACCACTTTTGGAGGCCATCCTGTCATTGCGTCAGCCTGTTTAGCTACTTTGCAGGAATTAACTGAGACAAATTTAATGCAGGACACCTTAAATAAAGAAAAACTCTTTAGATCGCTTTTGGTACATCCTTTGATAAAGCAAGTTAGAGGAAAAGGATTAATGCTTGCCGCCATGACAGAGAGTGCAGAAATAACAAACGAAGTTATTTTAAACTGTCAGGACAAAGGGCTCATTTTATTCTGGTTGCTGTTTGAAGGATGCGCAATACGAATAACACCACCGTTAACCATTTCTGACGAAGAAATAAAAGAAGGTTGTGCCATAATCTTAAGTGTTATGGATGAAATCATGAAAAAAGAACAAGTAGTTTAATTAGGAGCTATTTCCTGCTATCTGCTATCAGGGCTAGGATTCACGGTTAAAACAAAAATAAAATAAAAATCAAATTTAATCTTTTACAGACCAAAAGATTATAACTTAAAACAGAATAGAAATTCTGTCCATATTGTTAATTAAATTGTTCACAACAATTAATTCCCATTCCTCACAACAATAATATGGTTGCCTAAATTTATAACAGGCTAATTTCAAATAAAGACAGTATGCAATTAAGCAACGAAGAAGAAGATTATAACCTATCCCTATCCAAATTTGAGTCGATGTTAAAAACTAACAAAGTACTCTTTTTTGATTCTGAAGAATTTGAAGAAATTATTCTTCATTATTTAGACATAGGCAAGGCTAATTTAGCAAAGAAGGCCTTGAAACTTGCATTAGACCAACACCCAAAATCTACGGGCTTAAAATTAGTACAAGTAGAAATGTTGGTTTACGACGATAAACTAGAGATCGCCGAGAAACTCTTAAATGAGTTATATGCAATCGAACCTAATAACGAGGAAATTTACATCCAGAAAGCCAATATCTGCTCTAAAAGAGATCAACACGAAAAAGCGGTAGAATTGCTTAAAATTGCCCTGCAATATACTGATGACTACGCTGACGTGTACAACCTGATCGGAATGGAATATCTTTTTATGGATAACCTCGAGATGGCAAAAGACAGTTTTATCAAATGTCTTGAAGAAGATTTAGAAGATCAGTCTGCCTTATATAATGTGGTGTATTGTTTTGAATTTTTAGATCAAAACCAGGAAGCCATTGTTTATCTCAACGAGTACATCAATAAAAACCCATACAGCGAAATCGCCTGGCATCAGCTTGGCCGTTTGCATTATGGCGTAAAAGAATATGAAAACGCTATTCGTGCTTTTGACTATGCAACCCTAATCGACGATGAGTTTTTAGGTGCTTTCATGGAAAAAGCAAAAGCCTATGAGCGTCTTAAACAATACGCTGAAGCGATTGAAAGCTACAACAGAACCATCGAGTTAGACGATGCTACTTCTTATGCGCTATTGCGTATAGGGAAATGTTACGAAAAACTGGGTAATTCAGTTAAAGCACTTCAATACTATAACCAAACAGTACACGAAGATCCCCTTTTAGACAAAGGATGGATTGCTATTACTGATTTCTATGTTCGCCAGAAAAACTTCCAGAAAGCCTTATTTTTTGTCAATAAAGCATTAGCAATCGACAATCAAAATCGTTTGTACTGGAAACGTTATGCGACGATCAACAAACAAATGAACTTTTTTGAAGAAGCAGAATTTGGTTATAGAAAAGCAGTAGAATTTGGAGATTATGCCTTAGATACCTGGTTATTTTGGGTTGACATTCTTCAGTTTTTAGGCGAATTCGAAAGCGCTATTCAGACTTTATTACAGGCCACAGAATATTTTCCGGAAGAAAACGAGATCGAATATCGTTTGGCAGGATTGTATTTCATGATTCAGGACAATACCAAAGCAAAATTTCATTTAAGCAATGGTTTGCGTTTGAACTTTGATAATTACATCTTAATCGAAGATTTATTTCCGGTAGTATGGTCAAAAAAGACGGTTAAAAATTATATAGAAAAACATAGAAAACAATAATGATTGATATTTTAAGGAGACGTTTTGGCTTGTTAGGCCGTAATATTAGTTACTCATTTTCGAAAGGATATTTTACAGAAAAATTTAGCGATGAAGTTTTTGCCGGCAACAGCTATGAAAACTTTGACATCTCAGAAATTAATTATTTCACTGAATTAGTAAAAAACAATCCCGATTTAAAAGGCCTTAATGTTACGATTCCGTACAAAGAACAAGTAATTCCCTTCTTAGATAAACTTTCAAAAAAAGCAGCTCTAATTGGTGCCGTAAACACGATTAAATTTACCAAAAACGGAAAATTAAAAGGATACAACACTGATTACTATGGTTTCAAAAAATCATTAGAACCATTATTAGAGCCGCACCATAAAAAAGCACTTATTCTGGGTACAGGCGGCGCCTCAAAAGGTGTTGCCTTTGCACTGGACGAACTTGGTATTCCGTATACTTTTGTATCGAGAGAAGCCAAGGAAAACATTATCGATTACAATTTAATCAATGCCACTACATTTGATAATTTCAAAATCATAATCAATTGTACACCAGTTGGCACAAGCCCAAATATAGAAGCTTGTCCAGATCTTCCGTACGAGTTTTTCACAGAGAAACATATCGCCTACGATTTAATCTATAATCCGGCAGAAACTCAGTTTTTAAAAAACGCCAAAGAAAAAGGCGCTGTAATCAAAAACGGTTATGACATGCTTATTTTTCAGGCAGAGAAAGCCTGGAAAATCTGGAATAAATAAAAGACAAAAACACACTAATTACTAGTGTGTTTTTTTTTATATATTAGACTAAGTAATAGTTTTTTTTTTAGAGTTTGGATGAAAAATGATGCTAATCAATATGATTTACATCCAACCCGGTATTACTTTTAGAAGCCATAAATCCTACAATTACGGCATCGAAGTCAGAGTCCTTATTTTGTTTTAGTTTGAAAGAAAACTAAAAATTTAAGTTTACAATATTAATTTAATTTGATTTTTCTAAAATTTCTATTAATCCGAAATTTAAATTTACTTCAAAAAAATCAGCTAAAAAACCCATATCATATTCCTAAAATACCACAATAAATAGGAATTTCATCTTAAAAAAGCGTATAAACAAACGATTTATTTTGTATTTAGAAACACCTTTAGTATCTTTCGCTCTGTTTAAAATAAAAACCTTATACATTTAAAATGTTAGAAGAAAAGAATGATAACCTGCAGGAAGCAGACGGAAAATTAGAAATCGAAATTAGCGATTCTACACAAGATAATGCAACTGAAACATCAGAGCCTGAAACTGCTGCTAAAATCTCAACTTCAGAAACTGAAACTGAAGCAGAAAATACAGCCGAAGAAACAGAAACCGCTCATCAGACTGCATTAGATGCCATAACAAATTCGAACGCCGAAGAAAGTGAAGATGAAACGCTGAAAGAGCGTCATGATATTCCTATGCAGGATTATGATACTTTTGCTATGGATGTGCTTGTAGATGAACTTAAAAAACTGATCAACACAGATAAAGTAATGTCTGTAAAAGATCATATCGAAGAAATCAAGAAGTCATTTTTAATACAATACAACCACCTTATAGAGGAGAAAAAAGAAGAATTCAACGCTTCTAAACAAGACCCGAATGAAGAATTTGAATATCATTCTCCGTTAAAATCTAAATTTGACGAGTATTACAATGTTTTTAGAGAAAAAAGAAATACACATTTCAAGCATTTACAAACCAATCTAAAATCGAATTTAGAAAACAGACTTGCGATTGTAGAAGAGCTTAAAGAGCTTATCAATCCGCAGGAAAACATCAAAGACACTCTTAAACATTTTAATGATTTAAGAGAAAGATGGAAAAATGCCGGAGCAATCCCAAAAGACAAATACAATCACGTTTGGAATAATTACCATTTTCACGTAGAGAATTTTTACGATTACCTACACTTAGATCGTGAAGCCAGAGATTTAGATTTTAAATACAATCTGGAGCAAAAACAAAAAATTATTGCACGTGTTGAAGAGTTAGCAAACGAAACCGACATTAGCAAAGCATTCCGTGAATTACAGGATTTACATAGAATCTGGAAAGAAGATATCGGACCAGTTTCTAAAGAACACCGTGATACCATCTGGAATAAATTTAGTGAACTGACTAAAAAAATCCATGACAAGAGAGAAGTTTTGTTTGAAAGCCAAAGAGCAAACGAACAAAAAAATCTTGAAGTTAAAAAAGAAATCATTGGTAAAATTGAAGTTTTAGGAACTGAAAAAGTAAACTCTCACTCCCAATGGTTAGTACAAATTCAGAAGGTAGAAGCACTTAGAAATGAGTTTTTCGCTGCCGGAAAAGTACCATCTGAAGTTAACGAAGAAACCTGGGCTGCTTTTAAAACTGCCGTTAGAAACTTTAATTCTTTTAAAAATTCATTTTACAAAGACATTAAAAAGGATCAAAACGACAATCTAAACAAAAAAATGGCTCTTGTTGCCAAAGCAAAAGAACTACAAGAAAGTACCGATTTTGGTGCCACTACCCCTATCATGAAGCAAATTCAGGAAGAGTGGAAACAAATTGGTCACGTTCCTAAAAAATATTCAGATAAAATCTGGAAAGAATTCAAAGACGCTTGTAATCATTATTTTGATAAATTAAAAGAGTACAAATCTGAAGAAAATGTTGACGAAGTAGCTGCTTTCGACAATAAAAAAGCATACTTAGACATTTTAAGAGCTTATCAATTGACTGGTGATCACAAAACTGATTTGGATGCTATTAAAGCACATATCGAAATCTGGAAAGGTTACGGAAAAGTACCTTTTTCAAGACGTCATATAGAAGGAAAATTCAATAAAATCCTAGACGCTCTTTTTGAAAAATTAAGCTTAAGCAAAAAAGAAACTGAAATGATGCGTTTCTCTAATCGTATCGACTCATTATCTGATAGTAATGATACTCGTAAATTAGACAACGAAAAGATCTTCTTAATGCGTAAGATTGAAGAAGTTCAAAATGAAATTTTCCAATTAGAAAACAATATTCAGTTTTTTGCTAATACAAAAAATGCTAAAAAAGAGAATTCAATTGTTCTTGAAGTTCGTAAAAACATCGCTATCCATAAAGAAAGCCTTGAACTTTGGAAAGATAAACTGAAACAATTACGAAACCTGGGTCAGGAATAATTTAAATATCAAAACTGCAGTGAATATTCATTGCAGTTTTTTTTTATACTATTCTGATTTTACCGCAAAGTACACAATCCCGATAGCTATCGGGATACACAAAGTTCGCAAAGCTAAATAAACACAAAGCCTTGCGAGCTTTGCGTTTTATAAATCCCAGTCAGTATATTAAAAAAACTTTGCGCACTTTGCGGTTAAGTTCACTCCAATATCTATCTCGTTTCAACCCGAAACTTAACAATGTATTATAATTTCATGAAAAAATTTCTGTAAAATATTGATTATATTTGATAAACCACATTATCTATTGATAATCAACAAATTCAATTATTAATCCTAATAACAACGAAAAATGAAATTTACAAGAAAAGCGAATGCCAACTGGAAAGGAACGGGCATGGAAGGAACAGGAAAAATCAGCACACAAAGTACTACACTAGATAATGCGCAATTATCATTTAAAACAAGATTCGCAGACGGAGTGGGAACAAATCCTGAAGAATTGGTTGCAGCAGCGCATTCGGGCTGTTTTACGATGCAATTAAGCTTTTTACTTAACGAAGGAGGTTTTACTGCCGATGATCTTAATACAGAAGCTACAGTTACTTTTGAAGACGGAACAATAACTTTAATTCATTTAGATTTAAAAGGCAAGGTTCCTAATATTTCAGCTGAGGAATTTGAAAAAACAGCTGCAAAAGCAAAAGAAATCTGTCCGATTTCTAAACTTTTAAATACCACTATTACTTTATCTGCTTCACTAGTAAGCTAAAAGCAATATTTTTAAGCATAAAAAAAACCATTCACCGCAGTGAATGGTTTTTTTTATAGATTTAAACAAACGTTTATTAGTTCATTGTAGCTTTTAGAGCTTTTGCTTCAGCAGTCATTTCTAACGCTTTGTAAACTCCTAATAATGTTTTAGAAACATCTTCGTTTTTAGGATCTAACTCATTTGCTTTTTTAAGGTAAGGAATTACTGCTTTAAAAACATTTTCTCTTTGTCCTTTCAACACATCGTAACGCTTCATATCTTTTGCAGAAGTACCCAATTTATTCATCTCATCAATAATTGGTTTTTCAGCTTCTAATTTCAAAGCTGCCAGGTTAAGATAAGCATTTGTATACTTTGGATTGATTTCGATAGCTTTCAAATAATATTTCTCAGCATCAGCATTGTTTTTTGCATTCGCACTAAGAACTCCTAAATTGAATACTAAATCAGCATTGTTTGGATCTTTTTGCAAAGCTTCACCAACTAATTTTTTGTAAGTATCAAAATCTTTAGACTCTAAATACAAGTTAGCTTCAGTAAGGATCAAAGAACTATCATCCGGATTTGCTTTTCTTGCATCAGCGATTGCTTTTTTAGCATCTTCGCCACGCCCTTTTTGAACTAAAATTAAAGCAAGATTTTTGTAAATCTCTCCTCTTTTAGAAGGAATAGCTTCTGTTTGAGGCTTTTCGTGAGTTCCTAATTTTACAGCTAAATCTCTGTCTTTTGCACTATTAAAAGCATCTTCGTTACCTGAAATTTTGTTTACAGCAGTATAGCTAGTTCCTTTTCCAGAATAATTTAATTGTTTCAACTCTTCGTACATTGGCAATGCAAGATCAAAATCCTGAGCATTTACCGCTGTTGAAGCTGCATAATACAAATTGATTGTATCTTTTTTCTCTAACAAATAAGCATCATACAATTTTTTTGCTCCTTCAACATTTTTACCAGCCTGAGAATCTGCGATAGCTGAATTAATCAACTTTCCTTTGATTTCAGTAATTGAAGCTGCAGCCTGAGTAGAATATTTTAATTTTCCTGAAGCTTTTTCAACATCAATTAACTTTTTATAGCTTTCAGCAGCAAGAGAAAGGTTTTTACTTTCGTCTATTTTTTTATTTGCTAAATCTAAATAAGCATTAGCTTTTACAGAGTAAAATTGAGCCTGCTCAACATCTTTGGCATTTGCTACCATATTTTCTGCATCGTTCAGGATTGTAATTGCTCCCTGAGCATCCCCTCCTTTTAACGCTTTTTCAGCACTTTTTATCTGATCCTTTTGAGCAAAAGTAGCTACTGAAATCAATAATGCTGACGCAAGTATTACATATTTACTTTTCATAATATTCAATTTGTGTATTTAATTATAAGTGGTTTACTTTTTATTCCTCAGACTCTTCTTCTTCAGAATCATCTTCGTCTTCAATTTCTTGATCAGTATCATCGTCGTCGTCATCGTCTACAGGACCTTCGTCCTCAAGAACTTCTAAATCCGGTTTTACTCTTTCGATAGCAGACTCAATAACGTTTCCGTCTTCGTCAACAACAACCTCTGCAACATCATCTTTCATAACTTTTGTTACAGCAGCAATAGAATCTTTACCTTTTAAGTTAATCAATCGAACCCCTTGTGTTGCACGACCCATTACACGTAAATCTTCAATCGCCATTCTAATTGTTAATCCTGACTTATTGATGATCATTAAATCATCAGCATCTGTTACATTGCTAATAGAAATTAATTTTCCTGTTTTCTCCGTGATATTAAGTGTTTTAACACCTTTACCTCCACGGTTTGTGATTCTGTAAACATCTTCTCCATCGTCATCAACTAATTTAGTACGTTTACCGTATCCGTTTTCAGTTACAACCAAAATCTGTGTATCGTTTACATCCTCTTTATCAACCGTAACCATACCAATTACTTCATCAGTATCGTCTTTTAAGGTAATTCCGCGAACTCCTGATGCTGTTCTTCCCATCGGACGCGTCTTAGTTTCCTCAAAACGAACCAATTTACCAGACTTAACAGCTAAGATAATTTGGCTTTCTCCGTTTGTTAATTTAGCTTCAAGTAACTCATCACCTTCTTTAATTGTAATTGCAGCAACACCATTTACCCTTGGTTTAGAATATTTCTCTAAAGAAGTTTTCTTCACCTGACCTTGTTTCGTTACCATTACAAGATTATGACTGTTGATATAATCTTTGTCTTTTAAGTCTTGTGTACAAATGAAAGCTTTTACTTTATCATCGCTTTCAATATTTACTAAATTCTGGATTGCTCTACCTTTTGCAGTTTTGCTTCCTTCAGGAATTTCGTAAACACGCATCCAGAAACATTTTCCTTTTTGCGTAAAGAACATCATATACTGGTGATTGGTTGCAACGAACATATGCTCAAGGAAATCCTGATCTCTTGTTCCTGCGCTTTTTTGTCCAACTCCACCTCTATTTTGAGTTTTGTATTCTGTTAAGTTGGTACGTTTGATATAACCTGCGTGTGAAATTGTAATTACTACATTTTCATCGGCAATCAAATCCTCGATACTTACATCTCCACCAGAATATTCAATTATAGAACGACGCTCATCTCCGTATTTCTCACGGATTTCTTCCAGTTCTTCTTTAATTAAATTCGTTCTTAAATCTACATCTGCCAATAAAGCTTTCAAATGCTCGATTAACTTCATCAATTCGTCGAATTCAGCTCTTAACTTATCTTGTTCCAGACCTGTTAACTGACGTAAACGCATCTCAACAATAGCACGTGCCTGAATATCTGACAAATTAAATCTTTCGATCAATTTCTCACGAGCTTCTTCTGTATTCTTAGAACCTCTGATGATCGCAATAACTTCGTCAATATTATCAGAAGCAATGATTAATCCTTCTAAGATATGCGCTCTTTCTTCTGCTTTACGCAATTCAAAACGAGTTCTACGCACTACTACATCATGACGGTGCTCGATAAAATAGTGAATCATATCTTTTAGATTCAACATTTGCGGGCGTCCTTTTACTAATGCAATATTATTTACACTAAAAGAAGATTGTAATGATGTGAATTTATATAAGGTATTCAATACTACGTTTGGCGTAGCGTCACGTTTCAGAATATAAACGATACGCATACCGTTTCTATCAGACTCGTCACGAATATTCGCAATACCTTCGATTTTTTTATCGTTAACTAAATCAGCCGTACGTTTGATCATTTCGGCTTTGTTCACCTGATAGGGAATCTCCGTTACGATGATACATTCTCTTCCGTCAACTTCTTCAAAACCAACTTTAGCACGCATTACAATACGTCCTCTACCGGTTTTAAAAGCTTCGCGAACTCCTTCATAACCATATATTACACCACCGGTTGGAAAATCGGGAGCTTTAATGTGTGTCATTAATTCGTCAACTTCAATATCGTTATTATCAAGATACGCTAATGTACCATTGATAACTTCAGTTAAATTGTGTGGAGGCATATTTGTTGCCATACCAACGGCAATACCTGTTGCTCCGTTTACTAATAAAGTAGGAACTCTTGTAGGCATTACTTTTGGCTCATATAATGTATCGTCAAAGTTCAATTGAAAATCAACTGTTTCTTTTTCGATATCTGCCATGATATCTTCAGATATTTTACGCATTCTGGCCTCAGTATAACGCATTGCTGCAGGGCTATCACCATCGACAGACCCAAAGTTACCCTGACCATCCACTAATAAATAACGCATACTCCATTCCTGAGCCATACGAACCATTGCATCATAAACAGAAGTATCCCCGTGTGGGTGATACTTACCCAGAACCTCTCCTACGATTCTTGCAGACTTTTTGTGGGCAGATCTTGAAGTTACACCTAAATCATACATTCCGTAAAGAACTCTTCGATGCACTGGTTTCAAGCCATCTCTAACATCCGGAAGCGCTCTCGATACAATTACTGACATCGAATAATCGATGTAAGCTGATTTCATTTCATCTTCAATGTTAATAGGAATTAACTTTTCTCCTTCAGACATAAGTTGTTATGTTTAAATAATTATATTAGTTTCAAAGCGTGCCAAGATACGTTTTTTTGGAATTTTTTCAGCTATTTACTTACACTTATTTCAATGATTTATTAACAACTTTATTTTCGCTTTTGGTTAATAAATTAAGCGTATTTTAACGCTTTTATTGTTATTTTTTTTGTCTCTTAGCTGTCAGGAGTTCCTTAAGGGTATGGTTTTTGTTTTTCAAACACTAATTCACTAAATTTACAATACCAATTATATATTATGGATGATAATTTTTCACCAAGAGTAAAAGATGTTATTACCTACAGTAAAGAGGAAGCCTTACGTTTGGGCCACGACTTTATTGGTACTGAACATCTAATGCTAGGCATTTTAAGGGATGGAAACGGAAAAGCTATTCATATTCTTAATAACCTTGCAGTCGATCTAGATCATTTACGCAGGAAGGTAGAAATACTGAGCCCGGCCAATCAAAGCGTTGAAGTAAATGCAGAAAAGAAAAATCTTCATCTTACGCGTCAGGCGGAAAGAGCCCTGAAGACCACATTTCTAGAAGCTAAAGTATTTCAGAGCTCGTCTATTAGCACGGCGCACTTGCTATTGTGTATCTTACGAAACGAAAACGATCCAACAACCAAGCTATTGAATAAACTAAAAATAGATTATGACATAGCTAAAGAACAATATTTAAATATGACTCCAAACGAAGAAGAATTCTTAGAAAACTTGCCAAGAAACGAATCGTATAATGACGATTCAGGACAAGATGACAGTCTTAAAGAAAGTAGTTTTAACAATCCCGCCAATAAGTCAAACAAAAAATCCAAGACTCCGGTTTTAGATAATTTTGGGAGAGATTTAACAGAAATGGCCGAGGAAGGAAAACTAGATCCGGTTGTAGGACGCGAGAAAGAAATCGAACGTGTTTCTCAAATTCTAAGCCGTAGAAAAAAGAACAACCCGCTTCTTATTGGAGAACCTGGAGTTGGTAAGTCTGCTATTGCAGAAGGACTTGCTCTACGTATTATCCAGAAGAAAGTATCCCGTATTCTTTTTCACAAACGCGTGGTTACTCTTGATTTGGCTAGTTTAGTTGCCGGAACAAAATACCGCGGTCAGTTTGAAGAAAGAATGAAAGCCGTAATGAACGAGCTGGAGAAAAATGACGATATCATTCTTTTTATTGATGAAATTCACACGATTGTAGGTGCCGGTGGAGCAACAGGTTCTCTTGACGCTTCGAACATGTTTAAACCTGCTTTAGCAAGAGGTGAAATCCAATGTATTGGTGCTACAACTCTTGATGAATACAGACAATATATTGAGAAAGATGGTGCTCTTGAAAGACGTTTCCAGAAAGTAATTGTTGAACCAACATCTGTTGAAGAGACGATTGCCATTTTAAATAACGTTAAGGACAAATACGAAGATCACCATAATGTAACTTATACTCAGGAAGCTATTGAAGCTTGTGTTAAATTAACCAACAGATATATGTCTGAGCGTTTTTTACCGGACAAAGCTATTGATGCTCTTGACGAAGCAGGATCACGCGTACACATTACTAACATTGATGTTCCTAAACAAATTTTAGATTTAGAGCGTCAGTTAGAAGAAGTTCGTGAAATGAAAAACATGGTAGTCAAAAAACAAAAATACGAAGAGGCTGCCAAACTTCGCGATGATGAAAAACGCATAGAAAAAGATCTTGCGGTTGCACAAGAACAATGGGAAGAAGATTCTAAAAACAACAGAATTGAAGTTACAGAAGATAATGTAGCTGATGTTGTTTCTATGATGACCGGAATTCCTGTAAACAGAATTGCTCAAACAGAAAGTAATAAACTAGCCAAATTACCTGAATTGATTCAAAACAAAGTAATTGGTCAAAACGAAGCCGTTTTAAAAATTGCACGTTCTATTCAGCGTAACAGAGCCGGACTTAAAGATCCTAACAAACCAATTGGTTCGTTTATTTTCTTAGGTCAGACTGGAGTTGGTAAAACCCAATTGGCGAAAGTTTTAGCAAAAGAATTATTCGATTCTGAAGATGCGTTAGTTCGTATCGACATGAGTGAATACATGGAAAAATTTGCTATTTCTCGTTTAGTTGGAGCGCCTCCGGGATACGTTGGTTACGAAGAAGGAGGTCAATTGACTGAAAAAGTTCGTAGAAAACCATATTGCGTGGTACTTTTAGACGAGATCGAAAAAGCGCATCCGGACGTATTCAATATGATGCTTCAGGTTTTAGATGACGGATATTTGACAGATAGCTTAGGTCGCAAAATCGACTTTAAAAACACCATCATTATCATGACATCGAATGTTGGAGCACGTCAGTTAAAAGATTTTGGACAAGGTGTAGGATTCGGAACTGCTGCGAAAGTAGCTCAGGCTGATGAAAACTCAAAAAGTATTATCGAAAATGCATTGAAAAAAACCTTCGCTCCTGAATTCTTAAACAGAATTGATGATGTAATCGTATTTAACGCATTAGAAAAAGGCGACATCGATTTGATTATCGAAATCGAACTTGCAAAACTATATTCTCGTATTGCTGAATTAGGTTACAAACTAAATCTTACTGATAAAGCCAAAGCATTTATTGCTGAAAAAGGTTTTGACAGACAATTTGGAGCGAGACCTCTAAAAAGAGCGATTCAGAAATACGTTGAAGATTTATTGGCAGAAGAAATCATAACTTCAAAAATACATTCAGGTGATGAAATCTTAATGGATTTAAAAGATGATTCTCAAGAACTTTCAGTAGAAATACACAAAGCCGAGGAGCCAACTAATCAATAAATTAGTTTAAATCTATAACAAATTTAATTTACCCGTTACGTTTTCATAACATAACGGGTATTTTTTTTAGATAATTTACTATCTTTAGTAAAAGCAAATAGCTATTTTTGGCTATTAATCTCTATAAAAACAAATAATAACGTATGCTTCAAAACAAAGTCATTTTAGGTAGCGAAGAATGGTGCTCATTTCCAGAACTAGGAATCCCGACAATCAAAGCTCGTGTCGATTCCGGTGCTAAAACTTCGGCAATGCACGCTATAAACATAGCTCCTTTTATAAAAAATGATGCCAATTGGGTGAAATTTGATATTAATCCAATTCAGAATAATATTAAAACTATCATCCATTGCGAAGCTCCGTTGGTTGATAAAAGAATTGTAAAAAGTTCAAGCGGTTTTAGAGAACACCGTTACGTTATCCAGACCAGCATTAAACTTGGCGATATAAAATGGCCAATAGAAATGACCCTGACCAACAGGGATTCAATGGGTTTTCGTATGCTTTTAGGGCGCGAAGCCATGAGCGGACGTGTACTGGTTGATCCTGAGGAAAAATACATGTTAGGACAGCCGTCTACAGAAACACTAAAAGAATTATACCAAAACTCCGAAAAAGCAACTTCTGGTTTACGAATTGGACTTTTGGCCAGTAATCCTGAATTATACAGCAATAAAAGAATTATGGAAGCGGGTGAAATGCGCGGTCATGAAATGCATTTTTTGAATATCAAGGAATGTTACATGAAACTGGACGCTAAAACTCCTGAAATTCATTATCGCGGCGGAAAAATATTGAATCAGTTTGATGCTATTATTCCACGTATTAGACCAAGTATAACTTTTTATGGCTGTGCGCTAACACGTCAGTTTGAAGCTTTGAAGGTTTTCGTTTTAAATTCGGCTACAGCCATCACACAATCACGAGATAAATTATATTCCTTACAATTGCTCTTAAACAGCGGAATTGATATTCCTACAACTGGTTTTGCCAATTCTCCTTTGGATACTGACAACTTAATTAAAATGGTTGGAGGCTCGCCTTTAATTGTAAAATTACTGGAAGGAACTCAAGGAAAAGGGGTTGTTTTGGCAGAAACTAAAAAAGCAGCAGAAAGTGTTATCAATGCTTTTAAAAGCTTAAATGCTAATATCCTGGTTCAGGAATTCATCAAGGAAGCAAATGGAAAAGATATTCGTTGTTTTGTAATCGACGGAAAAGTGGTTGCAGCTATCCAGCGTGAAGCAATGCCGGGAGAATTTAGAGCTAATATTCATTTGGGCGGAACTGCATCTGTTATAAAAGTAACGGCCGAAGAGAAAAAAATCGCTATAAAAGCCGCAAAAGCTATGGACTTAAAAGTAGCCGGAGTTGATATTATTCGCTCTTCAAAAGGGCCTTTATTACTCGAAGTAAACTCCTCGCCAGGTCTTGAAGGAATCGAAGGCGCTACTAATAAAGATGTTGCCGGAGAAATGATTAAAGCGATTGAAAAGAATTTTAAACTGATATAAGTAAAGTTCACCTGAACTTAATAACCTATAATTAATTTAGCAGCTTTGTCAAAGTGTAAAACTTCGACAAAGCTTTTTTTAAATTTAAATTCTAAAAACATGGCACTGTACCCGTATTTCGATATTATTTTAAGAAGCGTTGCTGTCTATTTTTTTATGACAATAGCATTGAGAATTTTTGGCAAAAAAGAACTTTCTCAATTGAATACCGCTGATATCATTCTTATTTTACTGATTAGTAATTCGGTTCAAAATGCCATGGTCGGGCCCGACACCAGTCTTTCAGGAGGTTTAATTGCTGCTCTGGCATTATTTATCATTAATTACATCATCAAAAAGCTTACACATAAATACAAAGGGCTCAATAACTTATTATTAGACAAACCCGAAATTCTAATCCATAACGGAATCATCGATTTTAAAACCCTGAGTAAATTAGATATTTCGCACGAAGAATTAAAAGAAGCGGCACGTGAGCATGGTTTAGAGCATTTGACCGATATAAAGCTCGCTATGCTGGAAATTGACGGTACGATAAGCGTGATCTCAGATGATAAAAAAAATATCAAGGAGACGCATTTTAAGCGAAAACACAATCACAAGAACTTACAGAAATAACCTCTAAAAATATTTAAACATTTAAAAATCAATATTTTAAATATTTACCGTAAAAAACTTAGCTATATACTTTGTTATACTATGTATTTTGTTATACATTAGCAGAATGAACGAAACATTTGTAACAAACTGGAAATCGCAGGTAAAGAAAGGCACATTGACCTTCATTATCCTCAACGTACTCAAAAATCATGAGTACTACGGTTATGAACTTATCGAACAAATAAGAAAACATACTGAAATAGAAATTGCCGAGGGAACGCTTTATCCTTTAATGAATCGGTTAAAAACCGATTCATTAGTAGATTCAAAATGGGTAGAACAGGAAACCGGGATTCCGCGAAAATATTATTCATTGACCGAAGCCGGAATAGAAACTCTAAGCCAGATGAATTTCTACTGGGAGAATCTGGAGAAATCAATTAAAAAAATCATTCAATGAGAATAGAAGACATCAAATTCGAACAGAAAGCTTCGCAGCGAATTTACAACGACTACATGAAGCGCGTTAGAAAAGCGACGGCATCATTATCAAAAATGAATCAGGATGATATTTATATGGAATTCAACAGCCATATATTTGAAGCGATTCAGCATAGAAATAATACCAACGAACTAGATTCACTTTTAGATATTATCGAAAAACTAGGTTTTCCGGAAGAAGTCCTAAAACCTCTTGTTGCCGATAAAAAACTAGAACAGGCAACAAGAACATTCAACCCTATTCATGTTTTTAAAGCTTTAATATTAAACTTTACAAATGGTGTTTCGTACATCTTTTTCTTTGTTTTATATCTGTTTCTATTTGGTTTCGTTTTTCTGATTTTTGCAAAAATCTTCAATCCAAATCTTGTTGGTCTTCACATAAAAAGCGAGTCGCCTTCTGTATTTGTATTGGGAATAATGAATCCTGAAAGCAAAACTCAATACGGAACTCATGAAGTTTTGGGTAACTGGTTTATTCCTGTAATGCTATTAGCAATCGTAGTTTTCTATTTTCTTATAACCCTTTTATTAAAGTTCAAAAAATCAATCAATCAAAAAACATTATCATGAAAAAAATCATTACTTGTTTATGCGCTTTTATAGTTACAAGCGCTTTCTCACAAACTTTCAACACCCAAAAATTGGACAGTTTGTTTACGCTTCTGGAAAAGAACAATAAATACATGGGAAGCATTGCCATTTCTGAAAACGGAAAAACAATTTATACCAAATCGATTGGTTTTGATGACGTTGCGACTTCAAAAAAATCAAGTATAAATACGAAATACAGAATTGGTTCCATCTCTAAAACTTTTACCGCGGCGCTTATTTTTAAAGCTATCGAAGAAAATAAAATCACTTTAAATCAAACTATTGATAAATATTTTCCAACAGTAAAAAATGCAAAAACAATTACAATTAGCAATTTATTAAACCACAGAAGCGGTATACACGATTTTACAAACGACGATGATTACCTAACCTGGAACACTCAATATCAATCGAGAACTAAAATGATCGAACGAATTGCATCTGGCGAAATTGCTTTTGAACCAAACATAAAAGGACAATACAGCAATTCTAACTACGTTTTATTATCTTTTATATTAGAAGACATTTACAAGAAATCTTTCGGCGAAATTTTAAACCTGAAAATTGTTAATCCATTAAAATTAAAAAACACTTATTTAGGTAAAAAAACCAATATTGCGAACAACGAATGCTATTCGTATACAGCTGAAAATGGAAAATGGAAAAAAGAAAGCGAAACAGACATGTCTATTCCGCTTGGTGCAGGAGCAATTGTTTCTAATCCAACTGACTTAAACATCTTTTTTGAAGGTCTTTTTGCCGGAAAAATTATTTCAGCAGATCATTTAAATCAAATGAAAACCGCACAAGATAAGTTTGGAATGGGATTATTTGAATTTCCGTACTACGAAAAGAAAAATTACGGTCATACCGGAGGAATTGATGGTTTTAAATCTGTTGCAGGCTATTTTCCAAATGAAAAATTAGCTTTAACCTTAACTTCAAACGGTTTGGATTACGACAATAATAACATCTTATTATGCGCTTTAAACTCCTACTTTAACAAACCATTTACAATGCCGGTTTTCAGAAGCGTTGCTGTTAGTCCGGAAATTCTGGATTTGTATTCCGGAACTTACGGAAGTACTCAAATTCCAATAAAAATAACGATTTCAAAAAAAGACAATACATTAATTGCTCAAGCTACCGGACAACCTTCTTTTCCGTTAGAAGCTACAACTACCAAAGTGTTCAAATTTGATACTGCGGGTATCGTTCTTGAATTCAATTATGATAAAAAAGAAATGATTTTAAAACAGGGCGGACAAGAATTTTTATTCACCAAAGAATAAATACACCTAAAATAGCAAATAAAAAAAAAGCTAGTTTCTTTATCGAAACTAGCTTTTTTTATCTCTAAAATTTAATTCTACTTGATATTATTAAGATCAATTTCTAAATCTGTCTTGATTTTTTTAATTGTTTTATTAGTTAAACCAAATGGTTTTAATCTATGATTCAGATTCACTAAAATATAATCTTTTTCTACAGGAAATTTTTCAGCTATTACTTTATAATGCTTTAATAGCCTCCTGTCTTCTACTCCATTCAAAGCCTGCAAAACGATATGAATTACCCTGTTTGATTCATCATTAAGGCCGGATACAAAAGCATCAATATAATTACTTTTATTCACCAATTTTCCCAGCGCATAATAAGCATCAACCCTTATATCTTCGTTTTTATTATAAGTAAAAGGAACAATAATATCTGCATAATCAAGATTCATTGCTTCTAATAAATAAGTACAAAAACTAAACGTTTCTTCATCATGAATGTTTTCAATATTTGCCTTTACAACTTCTAACCAATCTGAACTTTTATCTTTTGCGTACCAAAATACAAACTGAAAAACATCCAGTAAACTTTCATCTGAATAAGAAATTAAATGAGGTTTTGCACGTTCGTAATCAAACTTGGTCAATATTTGAAGAATCGCTTTTTTAATTTCACCTGAACTTAATTTATATTGTTCTTCTACAATATCTAAAGTTGCTGCATCTAATTTTTCCTTTTTCAAAATTCCGTTCAGGCATTCTATTTTAATATCATGATTTTCTGTAGAGAAAAACACTTCTAAAATATAACCAGCCAATCCGCTCAAGGTGTATTTAAATAAATCAGGTTGCGTTGCCATTATACTTTCTGGTATAATTCCATCCAACCATCTTTCATACCAATCTAAAAAATTAGATTCAAACGCAAAATATGGCTTTTGCCTGTCACTGTCGACATTCACAATTCTTCCTTTAAATTCACCATTTAAAACAAGTGCATAATAATACGTACAGCCCTGCGTACCAACAGGCAATAATCCTGAAAATATTTTACCTAATTCAACCTCAAAATCTTCTGTAGAAATATCGTCATCTTCTTCAATATTTTTATTCAAATCAGCCCAAAAATCATCGGTCATTTCAGGATATAATTTACAATCTTCTTTTAGATACTGCTTTGCATTTTCAGAGATAAATTCATCTACATTTTTCCCAAGTGGATAAATTCCGTAACCTGGTCCCGCGGCAGAATCTGCATACGAAATCCCACCATTACCAATATGAAGTAAAAAAGCCTTATAATCTTCAGGAAGCTCCAGATTATAGTCTTTTTCGAACTTTAAAATTTGGTCGCTATTTGCAGTTTCGCCCAAAAAATACTTATGACTGTCTGCACCAAATACTTTTAAATCCTTATCTGTATTTTTTGCTATAAGCAGCTTCTTTTTTATTCTTTCAATTTGATTCAATTCTTCCATTAACTAAAACTTTTTCCTTCTTTTATTATAAAGTAAATGTAAATACATTATAACTTTAAAACAACCCATACTACCAAACAAAAAAGCCGGTTTCAATAAAGAAACCGGCTTTTTCTATCTGTTTTAAAATGCGATTTTATCTCTCACATTTTACAAAAATCTTTTTACTTTTATATAAATACACTTAAAATGTAATATACTAAACCTGCCAATATTGCTGAAATTGGAATGGTTAATATCCATGCCCAGATTAAGCTTACAGTAACTCCCCAACGAACGGCAGATACACGTTTTGTTAATCCAACACCAATGATAGAACCTGTAATAGTATGCGTTGTACTTACCGGAATTTTTAAATGCTCAGTAAAATAAAGCGTTAAAGCACCAGCAGTTTCAGCAGCAACACCTTCAAACGACGTTACTTTTGTGATTTTAGAACCCATTGTTTTCACAATCTTCCATCCACCACTCAAAGTTCCTGCCGCAATTGCAGAATAACACGCTAACGGAATCCATCCCGGCATTACTCCTTTTATACCTAAATCATCATTTGGCAATACAACATCTAACCAGGAATCCATATGTACACCCGGGTTTGTATTGATATAAACCGCTACAGCAGCAGCAATAATACCCATTACTTTTTGCGAATCATTTCCTCCGTGTCCTAAACTAAAAGCAGCAGAAGAAAGTAATTGCATTTTCTTTAACGCCGCATCTGCCTGATGTAGATTCAAACTACTAAAGATCAAACAAAATGCACTTACTGTTAAGATAATGAAAGCAACTAAAAACCATTTAATATTATGCGGATCGAAAGCTACGCTCCAAAAATGTGAATCAAAACGAGGTTTTCCATGTTTAAGAATCTCGTCATAAGGCACCATTAGACCACTCACAAACCAAACAGTAGCAATCATCAAGGCAACTGTAAATATTTTAGGATAAATACTTTTACGAGAAGCATTTAATAACCAGATCGAAATTAAATAAGAAGCCAAAGCTCCTAAAAGCGGTGCCAAAACAATAAAGGCAATGATAATAAGAACTCCCGAAGGCATTCCGCCATCTTTTCCAGCCTTATACCAGCTTACAATTTGATACCAGTAATGTGTAGTTCCGTCTTCACCAACATAACCTGAAAAACCATGTACAGCGATCGCGTGAGCAACTGCTGCTCCGGCAAAACCACCAATTAAGGTATGTGATGAACTTGAAGGAATACCTAACCACCATGTCAATAAATTCCAACAAATCGCTGCAATAACCCCCGCAAGAATTACCACAAGGTTAATCTCCATAGTGTGCGCTGTTTTTGCAACAGTATCCGCAACACCAAATCCGAAAACCCAATAAGCCAGAAAGTTAAAAAATGCTGCCCAAAGAACCGCCTGAAAAGGCGTTAGCACCTTTGTGGCAACAACTGTTGCAATAGCATTTGCCGCATCATGAAAACCATTGATGTAATCAAAAATTAAGGCTAATACTATAATAATTATAAGTAGCGTCATAAATTATAACTTCAGAATGAAATAAATTGAATTTAAGAATGTTTTACCGAAATAGATTCTAGTATGTTCGCAACGCTCTTACATTTATCTGTTGCTGATTCTAAAACAGATAACACTTCTTTATATTTAATAATATTTTTAGCATCTGTTTCGTTTTCAAAAATTTCAAAAACTGCTTTGTTATAAACGTTATCTGACTTGTTTTCCAGTTTATTAATTCTGGCACAAGCATCTTTTATGACTTTGAAATTCTTTAAATTTCTCAATTCTTTTACTGCACTGTCAATGTTCTGACAAGCTTCAAGATTGATTTCGGTCATTTTTCTGATCGATTTTGTAATCTTGTCAACCTGATACAATCTCATTCTGCTTGCTGCTCCGTGCAAATAATCTGCAACGTTGTCAATAGAAGTAATCAATGTGTGAATATCCTCTCTGTCAAATGGAGTGATAAAGTTTCTACTCAATTCAAGATTGGTCTGACGTGTAATGTCTTCTCCTTTTTGCTCTAATTCGTCAATTCTCTGAAAAAGAACTTCTCTTTCTTTTAATGGAAGATTTACAGCTTCGTGTAAATTAGAAGCTAATTCAATTAAATTGCTTGAAGCCTCTTCAAAAAGTGGAAAGAATTTCTTGTCTTTCGGCACTAAAAATTGGAAAATACTGTTTATTGACATTTTTATATTTTTGATAGTGCAAAATTACTTCATTAATATTCTACAATGTTAAGCCATTGTTAACAAATCGTTTTCAATTTGGAAACTATCAAGGAATTCAACGGTTTTTTCGATGTCATAATGTAAGATTCTATCCTCCTTAACCAGTGGAACTACCTCTCTGTAACTGCTCAAAAACATCTCGATAAAATCACTTGATTTAAGAGGTTCTCTGTAAGCAATAGCCTGTGAAGCATTCAATAATTCAATTGCCAGAATACGCTCTAAATTATCTAAAACACGTAACGCTTTTGTTGCTCCGTTTGCTCCCATACTCACGTGATCTTCTTGTCCGTTACTCGATACAATACTGTCTACACTTGATGGAGTTGCCAATTGTTTGTTTTGACTTGCAATACTTGCGGCAGTATATTGCGGAATCATAAATCCCGAATTTAATCCCGGATTATCTACCAAAAATGCCGGAAGATTACGCAATCCCGAAATCAACTGATAGGTTCTTCTTTCAGAAATACTTCCTAATTCAGCCAAAGCAATTGCCATAAAATCTAAAGCCAAAGCCAAAGGCTGTCCGTGGAAATTTCCGCCGGAGATAATCTGATCTGCCTCAATAAATATATTTGGATTATCCGTAACCGAATTAATTTCGGTTTTGAATACTTTTCGAACATAATCGATCGCATCTTTTGAAGCACCGTGAACTTGTGGCATACAACGGAAAGAATACGGATCCTGAACGTGTTTTTTCTCCTGAGCAATAATCTCGCTTCCTTCCAGAAACTCATTAATACGCTGTGCTGTCACGATTTGCCCTTTGTGCGGACGTATATAATGAATCAATTCGTTAAAAGGTTCGCTTCTTCCGTCAAAACCTTCTAATGAAATGGTACCTATTAAATCAGCCAAATAAGAATATTTGTAGGCTTTTATCAAAATATGAGCCCCGTAAGCACTCATAAACTGAGTTCCGTTCAACAAAGCCAAACCTTCTTTTGATTGTAAAACGATTGGTTCCCAGCCAAAATGCTTCAAAACTTCAGCAGAAGCCACTTTTTTTCCTTCAAACAAAACTTCACCTTCACCTAATAAAGGCAAAGATAAATGCGCCAAAGGTGCCAAATCTCCAGAAGCTCCAAGAGAACCCTGAGTATAAATAATAGGTAAAATGTCATTATTATAAAAATCAACCAAACGATTTACGGTTTGCAGCTGAATTCCAGAGTGTCCATAGCTTAAAGATTGAATTTTAAGCAACAACATCAGCTTTACAATTTCAGCAGGAACTTCTTCTCCGGTTCCGCATGCATGCGACTTTACCAGATTTTCCTGAAGTTTGGATAAATTTTCATTAGAGATTTTCACATTACATAAAGATCCAAATCCTGTATTGATACCATAAATAGGTTCAGAATGTGAAGCCATTTTTTTATCTAAATAATCACGGCATTTCTGAACATTTACTTTCGCTTCTTCAGATAATTCAAGGGTTTTCTGGTTTACGATAATTTCTTGTAAAGCTTCTAAGGTTAAGATTTCAGTACTTATATAATGGATTTCTCTCATATTGTTTGTATTTTAAGACATCAAAATTCAGCAAATCAATATTAAAAAGCAACATTTGTTCATAATAATTAAAATTTGCCTCAATTCGGTTCGTCGGTTTTATTTATTTCATAATCCTTATCAGACAAAAAATCAGTTCTTTATTGATAAAAATTTCAATCGCAGATTTCATCTTAAAAGACATAAAAAACATTTCCTACTTAGTATATAGGCTAAAATCGTTTGTTTTTTATCTGCTTTCTAATAAAATCAATACCATAAAAACTTTAAAACCTTCTTAGAAAAAGCGTTAAATATATGAATAAGCAATATTTAGAGTTTTAATTTTAACAATTACTCAATATTAAAATGCTTACATTTGAATTATTGAAATATTCGCAAAAAGGATTTTCAGTTTTTTAACTTTTATAAAAAACTGTACTTTTGAAAAATCAAAATGAAAAGTAACAGCGCAAAATATCAATCTACAATGACAACTCAATCCAGAGTTGCAATTGCTGCTACTACAATTTCTACAACAACAACTACTACCCCTTAGGGGTATACATTTTCACATATAAACCTGGGTTATCTATACTTTTTTCTTGAAAGAAGAAAGACGATGGATACATAAAAAACATTTACAAAAAAAAAAAATAGTCGCAGTTTTCAGTTTCAGTTCACCGTTGATAACCTTTGAACCTTTGTTACTCAAAATCTTTGCACATTATTAAAAAATATCAAAATGAAAGTATTAAAATTTGGCGGAACTTCGGTTGCCAATGCTCAAAATATAAAACTCGTTCTCGAAATTATAAACCAGAATTCTAAACAAGATAAACTAGTAGTTGTTGTTTCAGCTTTAAGCAAAGTAACCGATTTATTGCAGTTGGCGGCAGCAAAAGCAGCGGCAAACGACGAAAGCTTTAGAGAGATTGTTGCTGAAATCGAGAAAAAACACCTTGATACATTAAAAGATCTTATTCCAGTAAGCGAACAAAGTAGCTTATTAAGTCACGTGAAAAGAATCATCAATCACCTGGAAACTTTATTGGATGGCTGTTTTTTATTGGGCGAATTATCTCCAAGAACTGCCGATACTATTTTAAGTTTTGGAGAATTGCTTTCTTCTTACATCATCGCACAGGCGTATCAGCAAATTGATAAGGATGTAGTGTATAAGGACAGTCGCGAACTGATTAAAACCAACAATAACTTTGGTAAAGCGGTGGTAAACTTTGAAGTTTCGAACCAATTGATTCAGGAATATTTTGGCGGAAATCAATCTCAAATCAATATTTTACCCGGGTTTATCGCTCAGACCCTTGACGGAATCACTACAACTTTAGGCCGTGGAGGTTCTGATTATACTGCGGCTATAATTGCCGGAGCACTTAACGCATCACAATTGGAAATCTGGACAGACGTAAACGGAATGTTTACTGCCAACCCTAAAATTGTAAAACAAGCACAGCCCATTGCAAACATTTCGTATCAGGAAGCGATGGAATTATCGCATTTTGGTGCCAAAGTTTTGTATCCGCCGACGATTCAGCCCGTTTTAAGAAAAAATATTCCCATTTTAATCAAAAACACTTTTGAGCCGGAAGCTGTAGGAACTTTAATTTCGAATCAGGTTTCATCAAAAGATACGGTTGTAAAAGGAATCAGTCATATCGATCATATTTCGTTGGTAACTTTGGAAGGTCCTGGAATGATTGGAGTTTCGGGTTCATCAAAACGTTTGTTCGAAGTATTGTCTCAGGAAAAAATCAATGTCATTTTTATTACTCAGGCTTCTTCTGAACATTCTATTTGTATCGGAATTTTAAATTCGGATGCTGATAATGCCGAAGCTGCCATCAACAAAGCTTTTGAAGTAGAAATTCTTCAAAACAAAATTGATCCTGCCATTGTAGAGAAAGATCTGTGCATTATTGCTTTGGTTGGAGAAAACATGAAAAATCACCAGGGTTTAAGCGGAAGAATGTTTAGTACTTTGGGTAAAAACAACGTAAATATCCGTGCTATTGCGCAAGGTGCTTCTGAGCGTAATATTTCGACTGTAATTAACGAAAGAGACGTTAAAAAAGCATTGAATACATTGCACGAAAACTTCTTTGAAGAAAACACCAAACAGCTGAATTTATTTGTAATGGGAGTTGGAAATGTAGGTGAGAAATTCATCGAGCAAATTCACAATCAAAGAAAGTTTTTAAAAGAAAATTTAAAAATAAATGTTCGCGTAATTGCTTTATCGAACTCCAGAAAAATGCTTTTTGACGAGGACGGAATTTCTCTAAAAGACTGGCAATCGGCTTTAGACAAAGGTGAACACGCTATTCCAACAGAATTTATCGCACGCGCCAAAGAGCTCAATTTACGCAACAGTATTTTTGTGGATATTACAGCAAATGCAAGCGTTTCTGAAACTTACGAAAAATTCTTAAAACAAAGTATTGCCGTTGTAACTTGTAATAAAATTGCCTGTTCATCTGCTTACGATAATTATAAAAAACTGAAAAGTTTATCACGCCAGTACAATGCTCCATTTTTGTTTGAAACCAATGTTGGCGCGGGATTACCCATTATTGACACCGTAAAAAACTTAATTGCATCAGGTGATAAAGTGCACAAAATCCAAGCGGTTTTATCAGGAAGTTTAAACTTCATTTTCAATAATTTTGATAAGAACAATTCTTTTCACGATGTAGTAAAAGAAGCCGGAGTACAAGGTTTTACAGAACCGGATCCAAAAATCGACTTAAGCGGAATCGATGTTGCGCGTAAAATCTTAATCTTAATTCGCGAAAGCGGTTACGAAATGGATATTGATGCCATCGCCAACGAATCGTTCCTGCCTGCCGAATGTTTAGCAACAACAAACAACGAAGACTTTTTTGCTTCGTTAACCAAACACGCTGCTCATTTCAAAAAAATCTACGAAGAGGCTTTAACCAAAGATTCAAGATTGAAATACGTAGCACAATTCGAAAATGGAAAAGCAAGCGTAAGTCTTCAATTCATCCCGAAAGATCATCCCTTCTATAATTTAGAAGGAAAAGACAATATCGTATTGTTCTACACAGATCGTTACGTAGATCAGCCTTTATTGATCAAAGGCGCTGGAGCGGGAGCAGCGGTTACTGCATCAGGAATTTTTGCAGACGTTATTCGAATAGGAAATAATTAATAAGGTACAAAGGCACAAAGGTTCAAAGGTTTTCACTTTGTCGCTTTGCCTCTCTGAACCTTTAAACCTAAATATAAAAATTACGAGCAGCAAAACCTTTGTTCCTTTGAACCTTTGCCGCTCTGAACCTTTAAGAAAATGGAAATAAAACTATTTTGCCCGGCTACCATAGCGAATCTCTCCTGCGGATTTGACGTACTTGGACTTTGCTTAGACAATGCGGGTGATGAAATGATTGTTCGTAAAGTAGAACAAAAAGGAGTTCGTATTACTAAAATTGTAGGTGCCGATTTACCTTTGGAAACCGAGAAAAATGTTTCGGGTGTTGCGGCAATTGCGATGCTTGAAGCTTACGAAAGAGATTTTGAACCGATAAATTTTGGTTTCGAAATCGAAATCTATAAACACATCAAAGCCGGAAGCGGAATCGGAAGCAGCGCTGCAAGTTCTGCCGGAGCAGTTTTTGGAATTAATGAATTATTAGGAAAACCATATTCCCGCCAAGATTTGGTGCAATTTGCCATGCAGGGCGAGAAATTAGCCAGCGGAAACGCGCATGCTGACAACGTTGCTCCTGCCCTTTTGGGAGGTTTTACTTTGGTAAGAAGTTATGCTCCGCTTGATATTATCAGAATTGATAGTCCTGAGGAATTGTTCGCAACGGTGGTTCACCCTCAAATTGAGTTAAAAACATCTGACGCACGCTCGGTATTAAAACAAACCGTTTCCCTAAAAAGCGCGATCATGCAATGGGGAAATGTAGGCGGATTAATCGCAGGTTTGTATACCAAAGATTACGACTTAATTGGAAGATCTCTTCATGACGAAATCGTAGAGCCTCTAAGAAGTGTATTGATTCCTGGTTTCGACCTTATCAAACAAACGGCTCTTGAAAACGGCGCCTTAGGTTCCGGAATTTCAGGTTCTGGTCCGTCGATTTTTGCTTTAAGCAGAGGAAAAAATACCGCCGACCAAATTGCCAAAGCCATGAGCGATGTTTACGAAAATATGAATTTGCCGTATGAAATTCACGTTTCGAAAATTAATCCAGACGGCGTACGTGTTCTTTGAACGCTGTAGGCAATAGGCTTAAAACCTTTATGAAAATATAAAATCAATAAAAAATAAAAAAGCAATAAGCTTATACGCATTAGGAAAAAAGCCTAAAGCCTAAAGCTTAAAGCCTAAAGCAAAACAACCAATGAAATACTATAGTTTAAACCATAATGCCCCGGAAGTTTCTTTCAAAGAAGCTGTGATACAAGGATTGGCGAGTGATAAAGGATTATATTTTCCTCAAACTATTACACCCTTAAATCCTGCATTTTTTAATGTAATCGAAAATCTAAGCCATAACGATATTGCTTTTGATGTGATTCAGCAATTTGTGGGCGATGAAATTCCGGAAGATCATTTAAGAGCCATTATTGCCGAAACTTTATCTTTCGACTTTCCGGTTGTTGAAGTCGAAAAAGATATTTATTCGTTAGAATTATTCCACGGGCCCACTATGGCTTTTAAGGATGTTGGAGCGCGATTTATGTCACGTTGTCTGGCGTATTTTAATAAAGACAAAAAAGACAGTAAAAATACCGTTTTAGTAGCGACTTCGGGAGATACAGGCGGAGCCGTTGCCAGCGGATTTCTTGGCGTTGATGGCGTTGATGTCGTTATTTTATATCCTTCAGGAAAAGTGAGCGAAGTTCAGGAAAAACAATTGACGACTTTAGGAAAAAACATTAAAGCACTTGAAGTTGACGGCGTTTTTGATGATTGCCAGGATATGGTAAAGAAAGCGTTTTTAGACGAGACTTTAGCGCACAAAAACCTGACATCGGCGAATTCTATCAATATTGCGCGTTGGCTGCCGCAAATGTTCTATTTCTTCTTTGCTTATAAGGCGTTGAAAAGCCAAAACAAACCTTTAGTCTTCTCTTGCCCAAGTGGAAATTTCGGAAATATCTGTGCCGGAATTATGGCTAAGAAATTAGGTTTACCAATCGAACATTTTGTTGCGTCTACAAACGTTAACGATACCGTACCAAGATTCTTAGAAAGCGGAAAATACGATCCAAAACCTTCTAAAGCCACAATCTCTAACGCCATGGACGTTGGAAATCCAAGTAACTTTATTAGGATTCAGGAATTATACAACAACGATCTAAAAGCTTTCGAAAAAGATTTCTCTTCTTATAGTTATACCGATGAAGAAACGTTGGAAGCTTTAAAAAACATCTACAAAGCTGATGGTTATATTGCAGAACCTCACGGCGCTATTGGCTATTTAGGATTGAAAAAAGAATTACAAAAGCACGATAATACAATTGGTGTTTTCTTAGAAACCGCACATCCTATTAAATTTTTGGATGTTGTTGAACCTACTTTGGGTATTACACTTCCTATTCCGGAACAAATTGAGAGTGTTATTAATGAGGAAAAAGTAAGTCTCAAGATTAAGACTTATGAGGAGTTGAAGGATTTCTTAGGGTAATAATCATCTTTACAATAAAAAAATTTAGAACCATAGATTACAATATAATCTATGGTTTTTATTTTGATAAGCTTTTTTTAAGAGTACAAATCTTATATTTACCAAGTTATATTGAATAAAAATAGAATTTGAAATGAGGCTTTTAAACATTTTAGTTAACAACTTTAGGAAAACAATCGAACCAAATGTGTATCAAACTGATCATACACAAACACCAGAGATATTCATTCTTATAAAAGAACATAAAAATGAAGAGGCTAAAAAACATTTAAAACATAATCCATCTGAAATATTTCTAAAAGGATGGATGGACGATACTCCTTTACATATTGCTTCATCTAGTGGAAATATTGAAATGGTTAAATACCTACTTAAAAAGGGCGCCGAAATAAATGCAGAAAGAAGTGGTAATTATGCCACTCCACTATGCTGGGCAGATAATTATGATATTGCTAAATATCTTCTTAACAATGGAGCCACCATGAATGACAAGGAACTTTTTCTGGCAACAAGTAAAGATAAAGTTGATGTTGTTGATTTATTACTTACGAACGGTGCAAAAATAAACAAGAAAGAACCTCAATATTTAGAATGTAAATCAATTCAATGCGCTAAAGTTTATATAAAACATAAAATTGATTTAAATGGCTCTGATGAAAACAAAAGCAATTTACTTCACAAGCTAGCCTGGCTTGATTTACCTCAAGTATTTGATTTTGCTTACAATAATGGATGTGACTGGAAAAAAGATAGTAGCAATAGAACACCATATTATTTAGCAAAACAAGGAAGACGTGAGAGTATTATAAACCATTTTGAAAAATATTATTCCGAAATAATTTCAAATAAAACAACACATCTATCAACTGAAAATTATAATTATAACAGAATATTTTTCTTAAAAGAAAACCCTCTTAAGTTATCAATATATATCGCTCTAACTAAAAGTTCTAACTTAGTAAAGTATTCAAAATATGGGAATGAAATTATGGTCAACCAAATTATAAATATTGATGTGCCTACAATTAGAAATTTTACTTTTGATTATAAAGGAAATATTATAGTTCCTACAGGAGATAATAAATTATTAATTATTGAGGAAGAATCTTTTAACCACACAAAAACGATAAAATTACCCAAAGATTTGGTTTTAGATCAAATCACTTATCTTCCATCAAGAAATTTATATATTGGAAGTTCTCAAAATTGGGAAATAATCTTACTCTCTGAGAATTTTGAAATAATTAGTAAAACTAAAGCTGAAGATGGTACTCTTAGTCCAAAAATAAATCATAATAACTTGCTTTCTTTTCATAGTTATGACCAAGAAACTTATTTTAATTTATATCATCTCAAAAAAGATTTAAGCGTTCAATTTATTCATCGCTTCTTTAAGGAATGGAATAATACATCTAGCGGATTTGAATTCAATGATAATGAATTTGCTGTATCATTTCCAAATGAACTAGAATACTACATATTTAAAGATGATACTATTACTAAAATTTGGGAAATGGATATTTCGAAATACCATTCAAGACATGCTTTGAGCTATTTGGCTTTTAAAGATGAAAAGGTTATCCTTATCGGAAAAGGAAAGACTATATTATTCATTGATAAACAAGAAAAGAAAATACTTCAAGAAATTCAATTAGACTTATTAAGTGAAATAAGAAATTTATACGTTGATGAGAGTAAAGAAAATTTAATAATTTATACAGATAACGAATTAAAATTAATTCCTCTTGCTAGGGCGAGCATCTCGCTCGTGAACACAAAGTAGATACAGGCAAGAGGCTTGCGTTAATATGTAAATAAAATTAAAATTCTATGAAAAGAATTAAACCAGAAGAATTAACAGAGAGTTTAAGTGATAAACAATTAGAAGTTTTAGCCGAAATGCTGGGTAAAACACCAACATCCACAGAATGGCGTGAGTGTTACAAGAAATTGACCGATTCACAATTATTTCAAGTTCATCAAAAGCTAGGTGAATTAATCGATCGAAAAGAACAGGAACGATTAAACGCTATGACAAAAGAGGAAAGGGAACAAGAGGACGAAAAATGGAGAATCTGGTACAAAAATTTAAGTCCTCATGATTTTCATGGCAACATGGGAGAACCTGCCACGGTAGAAGAATTCAAAAGCCGCTATGGTGTTTATCCTTCTGGATACGATGAAAATGGAATAAAATTTAACATTTCCCAGCTAGCGAGCGTCCCGCTCGTGAACACAAAGAAATTCAAAAACCAATTGAAAAGTTCACGAGCGTGACGCTCGCGATAGCAATTGAACATAAAAAAAGAGATCTTATTTAAGATCTCTTTTTTATAATTAATATAGCTTTAAAAACGTTTATTTCCCGTTGAATAATTTCTCTAAATACTCAACTTTATCTTTTTCAGCTTGTACCAAACGTTCGTAGAGTTCAACAACTTTATCTAAAGGATTAAAAGTACAATTGCAATTGTAATCACCCGAAGTAATTGAACTATGGTCTTGAAAAGTATTTCCAATAATATTAAAAACCACTTCTTCCGAAAAATTTTTAATTGTTTCAACAGAAACCTCCAGAACTTTTGCTATCTCAATTAGTCTTTGTTCGTCTACATTTTCGCTGTTTTCAATAGTCGAAATGGTCTGCTGACTTATTCCTAAAGCATATACCAGTGCTTCCTGTTTCATATCTTTAAGCTCTCTGATACAGCTTATATTTCTGCCGATATATTTTGGTTTTATTGCTGTACTGATAATTCAAAGATATTTAAAATTCTTAAACGAAAATAAATTTCGGTAAAAAACAAAGCAGTTTTTCTAAGATACTATTTTCATAATTTCTATATTAGCTAGCTCGAGAGTAATTACCAATTATTAATCTTATCGTAAAATGGCAATCTGGCAATATCTTTTAATCGTTATTCCTGAAAATTCTATTGATAAAAATTACAATATCTTTGAAAATAATGAAACTGAATTTTTACCAGATACTGATTCTTTCTGGGAAAATTTTGATGGAAATATTTCTTCTATTATTTCCGAAATGGATCAAATAATAAAAAGAGCTGATTGGGGTAATGATACTTTTATAAATTGGAAAGGCAATGGAAGTAATGAAGAAGATAATGATGCCTGTCTTTGTTTAAATGACAATAAAAGTCAAATTGAGGAATTTCATTTTCGTATTGATTTAAGAAAAGCGTCCAATATTATAAATGTTCTTCAAGCGATTTTAAATCTCTGTAAAAAAAATCAATTTGTTTTGATTGATTTAAAAGGGCAAATCTTTAAACCAGAAATGAAATATATTATTGAGAGTTTGAAAAGTTCAAATGCAATGAAATTTATTGCTAACCCAATATTATTTTTTGAGAATTTAGAAAATAAAGAAAATTAATTTCAAATGAAAAAAGAACATAGGATCATACTTGATTTATTAGAAGAGTATTTAGAAAAAAATCCAAGTCAAAGATTTGGGCAAGCTCTTTTTAATTTAGGTGTTAATCAATTTCAGGAAACTACTGATCCAAGAAATCCTAATTATAATTTAAGAGATATCCACAGTGACCATGATTTAGATATTATTGAAAGAATTAAAAATCAATTAAATTGGTTTGAATCTCAAAGAAGCAAATAATCTAATGACAGAGAAAAACCAAATTAAAAGAATAATTCAACTTACTATTGTGGGAGGATTATTTATTTTTATCCTTTACAGATCATATCAGGCAGATAATGTTTTTGCTCCTTTTTTCTACATCATTTTAGGCGTTTTAGAAATTATCTTGTTATCAAATATAATTCCTGAAAATTTTAAAATTTTCAAAAAGCATAAAAATATTTATAATTTACTTCCAATTTTATTAGCTCCTTTCATTATCCTTTTTACTTTAGGGCTTTATCTTTATTATGAAAATTTAGAAAATTCTAAAACATACATTCACGCCAGAGGAAATGGATTAATTATCGACTTAAAAGAAGATGGAAAATATATCATTAAAAGTGGAAGCTGGGGAGGACGAACTCATCATTACGGAAATTACAAAATAAATGACAGTATCATATTTCTTGATCATAAGAAGTTTGGAAAAATAAACATATCTGGTCAATTTAAAAAAGGGAAAATTTACATTGATAAAGAAAAAATAAGCGAAAATGTGCTTTTTCAAACTAAAGAAAATAAAATTTTAGAGAATACAGAGTATTTCTACATTAATTAAACCTTCTTTTTAATTGCTTTATTTAATAGAGAATGCACTTGCTTTGCCAATAAAATTTAAATCATGGAGAAACTTTTCCTTATAATATTAATTATTCAAATGCTATGTTATGGAATTGCGGATCACTTTAAAATTAAATACGGTCGTTTCATAATTTTGTCAATATTTTTATCGCTTCCTTTAATTGTCTTTCCTCTTTATTTTGGAGTTGATGAAAATATAAATTCCCTTTTCTGCTTTTATAATGCATTTGCTTATTTTGAAATTTATTGGAGTATTGGAATCTCTATTGTTTTATTAACTCATCTTACGTACTGCTATTTGCTTAATCAAAAAAAAAATAAACTGTAAAGTTTTGATTAAAGCCATTCTTTAATATTTTTTTTTCTCTAGCTAAAACGGAAGGTTATTCAATAAAAAACCAGAAACTTCCTTACTAAACAATTTCATAAAAAGCCCTAGTCTTCTTAAAGACTAAAATCATCACTTACTATTTTTTTATATCTTTAAAAACTCAAATTCTAGTCAACTGTTTAGAACATCAAAATCCCAAATAATAACATACCAATACTTCTATGAAAAAAACTTTAATTTCATTCCTTTTAGTTGGATTTTTTATCTCATACGCTCAGGAGTCAAAACCAAAAGCAGCCGATAAACCGCCGGTTGCAAAAGAAGAAAATTCACCTGCTAACCTTACTTTCAATCCGGATTCTCAGGTTATCACAAATCATACCACCACAATAAAAGGACAAAAAGTTCCTTATAAAGCAACAACCGGGACGATGCCAGTCTGGGACGAAGACGGAAAAGCAATTGCCGGATTATTCTATACCTATTATGAGCGCTCTGATGTAAAAGATCGGGATTCACGTCCTTTAGTTATTTCATTTAATGGTGGTCCGGGTTCTGCTTCGGTTTGGATGGAGATTGCTTACACAGGACCAAGTTTGTTAAATATTGATGATGAAGGATATCCTGTGCAGCCTTACGGAATAAAGGAAAATCCTTATTCTATTTTAGATGTTGCTGATATCGTTTTTGTAAATCCTGTCAACACAGCTTATTCAAGACCTACAAGCAAAGAAATCCCTACTACAAAGTTCTTCGGCGTAAATGCAGACATTAAATACTTAGCCGATTGGATCAATGGTTTTGTAACCCGCTCTAATCGTTGGGCTTCACCTAAATACCTGATAGGAGAAAGTTATGGCACAACCCGTGTTTCTGGATTAGCGCTTCAATTACAAAACAATCAATGGATGTATCTCAACGGAGTGATTTTGGTATCTCCTACTGATTTAGGGATAACCCGTGGCGTTGTTTCTGATGCTGCCCTTAAACTACCCTATTTTGCAGCTACTGCCTGGTATCACAAAATGCTTAGTCCTGATCTTCAAAACAAAGATTTAACCGCTATGTTACCCGAGGTTGAAGATTTTACCATCAACGAACTTCTTCCTGCATTAAGTAAAGGGGGATCATTGGAAGAACAAAAAAGAAAAGAAATTGCCACTAAAATGGCACATTATTCTGGTATTTCTGAGAAAGTAATCCTGCAAAATAATTTAGACGTTCCGTATGATTATTTTTGGAAAGAACTATTAAGAGATCAAGGTTATACAATAGGAAGACTTGATTCAAGATACAAAGGAATTGACCGTAAGGATTCTGGTGAAAGTCCGGATTTTAATGCCGAACTTACGTCTTGGCTACATTCCTTTACACCTGCCATCAATATGTATGTTCGTAATAATCTTAATTACAAAACGGACTTTAAATACAATATGTTTGGTGCTGTACATCCCTGGGATAGATCTAATGATAAAACAGGGGAAAACCTGAGACAAGCCATGGCTCAAAATCCATATTTACATGTAATGGTGCAATCAGGATATTATGATGGTGCCTGTGACTATTTTAATTCTAAATACAATTTATGGCAAATGGATACAAGCGGAAAACTAACCGATCGAATGTCATGGAAAGGCTACAGAAGCGGTCATATGATGTATTTGAGAAAAGCTGACTTAGAAGCTGCAAATGAAGACATCAGAACATTCATAAAGCAATCATTGCCTAAAGCTGGTGAACCTGCAAAATATTAAATCTAATTTCTAATTTAAAGAAGCTAAATTACAAGTACTATAATTCATGATTACAAAAGCAACATTACAAGACATTCCATCATTAAACATATTAATAAACTCAGCCTACAGAGGCGAAACTTCTAAAAAAGGCTGGACTACAGAAGCTCATTTATTAGAAGGAAAAAGAACCACCGAAGAAGAACTAACAGAAATGATTTTAGATCCTAAAAATACATTCCTGAAATTTACAGAGAACGACAAAATTATCGGATCGGTTTTATTGGTCGAGAAAGAGCATCAGTTGTATGTGGGAATGCTTACTGTTTCTCCTGAATTACAAAATAGCGGTATTGGAAAAAAGATGTTGGCAGAGGCGGAAATTCATGCTAAAACTTTAGGATTATCTACGCTTAGTATGACGGTTGTTTCAGTTCGTTCAGAACTTATTGCATGGTACAAACGTCATGGTTATGTTGATACAGGCGAGAGAGAAGCTTTTCCTTCAAGTGATATTCATATTAATATTTCTGATAAACCTTTGGAATTTATTCATTTAGAAAAGAAAATCTAAGTTTTTTTTGCCACGAAGGCACAAAGACACAAAGGCTTTATCCTATAAGTGATACAGCTCATTTAAAAGCGGGGCTAAGGATGTATCAAGAAACTTGAAATCTTATTAAAATATTCAATAAATGAACATACGCCTTTTGCCTAAAAAAGATAGTACGGCCTCTATTTGGAGCGGCGGATTGACCTATGAATATATGATCTATCCGAAAACAGCACACTATATTAATCGGGATTTTATCTTCAGAATAAGCAGTGCTACAATAGAGCAAGTCCCTTCAGAATTTACCCAATTTAAGGGTTATCATCGATATTTGGTGATGCTTGATAACTGCTTAGACATTGAGGTAAACACAGAGAAAAAAAAATATGAGAAGTATGAAATCATGAAATTTAAATCCGATGATGAAGTGACTTCTTATACAAAAGGTACTGATTTCAATTGGATAGTTTCTGAAAAAATAAGCCATCATAAATTGATAATAACCAATAGTAATCAGAATTGTAATGCTGCAATAGTAGTTTTATATTCTTTAGATAAAGCAGTCATTAAAATTAATGAGAAGCCGTACGATTTAAATCCTTATGATTTATTAGTCGTTGAAAATCCAGAAAAGAAAAATATCATGCTTCATTTTTCTAATGAATGCCTCTTTGGGATATTGGATTTTTAATTTGAAATTTTTCAGGTTTCAGGTTTAACCGCAAAGTGCACTAGGATTTACAAAAGGGTCGCTAAGTTTTTTTTAATCTCGCAAAGACGCGAAGACGCAAAGTTTTATTTTTCTTTGCGGCTCTGCGACTTTGCGAGATTCTTTTAATATGTTACACGCATTTTCTTTTAATCTTTGATAAAAATTCGTGCGAGACACCAAGATAAGACGACAAATTTCTGTTGTTGATTTTATCTACTTTGTGAGCATACTTTTCGATAAACTCCAGATATCGCTGTTTCGAGGTTTTGTTTAAGACATCTATAAGTCGTTGCTGTATGGCAATGTTGGCTTTTTCGACCATAATGATGTGAAACTGGATTAGCTTGGGTACTTGCTCAAATAAGATGGTTTTGTTGGTTTTATTAATGACCAGGATTTCGCTATCTTCAATTGCCTTGATGTTGTAGGTTGTAGGCTTTTGATGGTAGAAACTTTCAAGGTCACACATCCATTCGTTTTCGAACGAAAAGAAAATTACACTTTCGGTGCCGTTATCATTCAAAATGTAGGTTTTGAAAGCACCTTTTAAAATAAAGCCTTCATAGGAACTGTTTGAGTTCTGGATCTGTAAAAATTCATTCTTCTTGAGTTTGATGAACTCGGCTTTTTCAACAATAAAATTCCATTCTTGATCTGTTAACGGAATTTTGCGCTCAATACTTAATCGTAGGTTTTTATACATGTGGTTTTTTACTTTTATTCTTACTCAGGGGCGTAAGTAGGTGAATGAATGAAAAATAATGTAATCGATTACGTAAAAGTATTCTTTTTATGCATTTTTGTAAATTAACAACTGTTAAAAAAACACTTTTAATCAATTTATTTTCAAAATATTGAACTTGTTCAACTTTTTAGCAAATAATTATAGTCAGTTTTGCACTGTTAAATTATATAAACCCCCAAATTTATTATTATGAAAATTAAATCAACATTCTCAGTGTTCCTGTTAACTCTGATTTTAGGTTTTGCATCGTGTAACAACGAAGAAATTGCTTCTTCTGCAAATGATGAGAGTACTAGTATTGAAACTACACCTGTATCTGGTAATGTAACTGCAAAAATTGGTAACTGTGCTCAGGTTCCGGGATGGGCTTCACAAAACGGAAGTGTAACCGGTGGAGGATCTGCTGCTGAAACAAATGTTACTACTTATGCCCAATTGAAATCTGCAATTGAAAACAGTTCTGTAAAGGTCATCAAAGTTACGGGTACCATTACTGTTACAACAAGATTATCATTACAGGATCAAACCGGTAAAACTATTTACGGTGCAAATGGTGCGAAATTAGTTTCGACCAACCAAACTAAAGAGGCTTCTGGGATTATCAACATCAAAAGATGCAAAAACTTAATTATCAGAAACCTTATTTTTGAAGGACCCGGAGCTTATGATACTGATGGATGGGATAATGCCATTCTTGACGAATGTACAAACGTATGGGTAGATCACTGCGAATTCAGAGATGGTGTCGACGGGAACTTCGACATTAAAAACAAGTCTGATTATATCACGGTTTCTTACACTAAATTTGGCTACCTAAAAGCACCAAAACCAGGTGGATCAGGAGGTTCTGATGATCACAGGTATTCAAACCTAATTGGCTCAAGTGATGGTGCTACAGGAGATCGTGGAAAATTAAGAATTACTTTCGCTCGTTGCTGGTGGGCTCCGGGATGTAAAGAAAGAATGCCAAGAGTACGTTTTGGAAAAGTGCATTTAGTAAACAACTTCTTCAACAGTACAGTAAGCAACAAATGTATTGCTGCAGGTTTTGAAGCTGATATTCGTGTTGAAGCAAACGTTTTTGAAGGTGTAAAAACTCCAATCGATTTAATGACTGGTTATACAGCTGTTACAGCAGTTGATAATGTTTTTACTAATACTACAGGAAATCAGGCAGGAAGCAAAACTGCTTTCACTCCTCCTTATTCAATTGTAAAACTGGATAAAACGGCTGTGAAAGCTGATGTTTCGGCTAATGCAGGGGCTACTTTAGGCGGCAACATCTGCGGATCGTTTTAATAATATGAGTTAGTTTTTTAGTTTTTTTTATTTTAAACCATATAAGTTATATGAGGAAATTTAAGTCACCAGGCTTATGATTTCTTAATATTATTTATATGGTTATTTTTTTACTGCTTTTTGCCACAAAGGTACTAAGCCGCTAAGTTTTTGTTTTAGCCTATTTTTATAATCTCGCAAAGACGCAGGGTCGCAAAGTTTTTTTCTTATATTTCTTTGCGATTTCGAGTCTTTGCGAGATTATTTTAAGTAAAAGCTTAAATTTTCTTATATAACTTATATGGTTTAAAACGATTATAACACCTGTTCTTCAAACAATCGCTGAATCGTTTTTTCTAAATCCTGAGATAATCCTGAATGTGGTCTGGAAGTTTGAATGGCCGAACTTCTAATAGCGGTTAGCCAGCGAAAACGTTCCGGAATATCCATTGCTCCAATTGGGCCGCTGTCTTTGGTTCCGTTTACTATTTTTTCTAATGCGACTACGTTACAATGCAGCTGTTCGATATCAAAATCGTTTGATAAAGCTTCGACTTTCGCATCGTTTATGTGGTGTAATACTTTTATAAATTTGGCTCTTTTACAAAACAAAATGATTCCGATATTCAGGAATTCTTCGCGCTCCACTCTGGGTACCACACGAATTACGGCATACTCATATAAGTGACTATCTTGCATTTTGGGCTTGATTTACAAAGATTTCTGAATTGTTTAATCTAGTTTGCAAAAACTGTAAGTATACGTTTCGCAAGGCTTCCGGCGTTTCATCGCTGTCTTCCCATTCCAGCCATTCTAACGGAATTGTGTTTACAATTTCTTCGAGAATTTCTGGTGTCAAAAGTGCTTTATATTCGGCATCGACTTCTTTTAAAAGCGAGGCTTGTGGTAATAAAACGTGGTCTTTTATCAATGCAAACGGACTTTTGGCGTGTTGTTCCCAATTGTTCCAGGAATGATGAAAATACAAACATGCACCGTGATCGATAAGCCATAATTCTTTATGCCAGATCAACATATTGGTATTTCTAAATGTACGATCGACATTGGTAATGTAAGCATCTAACCAAACTATTTGCGAAGCTAATTTTGGGTCTACAGTCGTTACAACAGGATCAAACGTTATGGCTCCTGATAAAAAATGCAGTGCCAGATTTAATCCCTGGCTTCCTTGCAGTAAATCCTGAATTTCTTCGTCGCCTTCGTTTCTGCCAAAAGCTTCGTCGAGATTAGCGAAAACCAATTCTGGTAATTGTAGTTTTAAGGCTTTTGCTATTTGTCCGCCTACTAATTCGGCTATAAGGGCTTTTACGCCGTGACCGGCTCCTCTGAATTTTAAGACGTATTTAAAATCGTCGTCGGCTTCTGCCAAAGCGGGTAAAGAACCGCCTTCGCGTAAAGGTGTTATATAACGGGTAACGTTTACCGTTCTGAGATCGAAATTGTTTTTCATAAGCAGTATTTACTGGAATACAAACTTACGGATTTTGATTTTAGATTCGTTATTTTACCGCAAAGAGCGCTAAGATTTTACGCAAAGTTCGCAAAGTTTTTTGATTATTTGAAAGGGCGCAAAGCTTGAGACTTTGAAGGGATTGTAAAAAAGTACGCGGATGAAACGGATTCGCTAAAGCGAAGACGCATATGTAATACGGATTTTTAATTTTTTGCTTGCGTTTTTTTTCAGGAGCTAATCCCGCACCCGAGCCTGAAAGTGCGAACTGGCCAAGCAATCCGTTCCAATCTTTTGTGTCCGCCGCGGCGGACACAAAAGGATTTCCACTGCTATCGGGGCTATGGGAATCATTTTCATAACAATATTTTCATCTAGTTTGTCATTGTCAAATTTTCAAATTGTCAAATTATCTCGTTTTCTAATTCTAAAAAAGCTTTCCCAAGATTCTCAATAATATCAGAAGCAATAAACGATTGATAACCGGTTTGTGGTAAGGCAATATCAGCAGTTAATCCGTGGATGAAGACGCCTAGTTTTACCGCATATCTGGGTTCGTAACCCTGTGCTATAAAACTTGTGATGATTCCGGTTAGAGTGTCGCCGCTTCCGGCTGTGGCAAGTGCTGCGTTTCCGGTGGTGTTTTCGTAAATTTCGGTTTTGTTGATAATGTAGGTTGGTGCGCCTTTCATGACGATGATTAGCTTGTGTTTTTCGGAAAAAGCGATTGTTTTTTGAAATTTTTCCGATTCTGAATTCCATTTGCCTATTAAGCGTTCGAGTTCTTTTGGATGAGGTGTCAGAATTGTGTTTTCGGGAACTAATGCTAACCATGATTGATTTTCGGCGAGAATGTTTAAGGCATCTGCATCGAGTACCAAAGGTGCTTTGTTGATTCGTAAAAATTCGAATAAGGCTTTTTGTGTTCCCAGCTCCTTCCCTATTCCCGGGCCAATTGCGATGGCTTGTGGCGGAATGGGAAAATGAATATTGGTGATAAAATTGGCATTTTCATCGGTTACGACCATCACTTCGGGGATAGAGATTTGGAGAATTTGATACCCGCATTTTGGTGTAAAAGTCGTTACGAGTCCGCAACCTGATTTTAAGCAGGATTTTGAGGCTAAAACGGCTGCTCCTATTTTGCCGTAACTTCCGGCAATAATCACGGCATGTCCCTGAAGTCCTTTATGTGTATGCGGATTTACGGGTTTGTAGAATTTTAGAATTTCTTCTTTGGTGATTAAAAGCGGATCTTTCATTTGGGTTATTTGTATAAATTATTTTAATTTTTTAATCGCTTTTGGATTTAGGTTAATGCTTAATTATGACGCTGATGAAACGGATTTACTTCGTAAAAACGCGGATAAAAACAGATTTTTTAATTGGCTGTTGCATATGTACCTTAATTTATTAACTATAAAAAATTAGTTAATTAAAGTTACACAAAAAATTGAAAAGGAAAGTGTTTCTTGTTTACTGAATGCCCTAGCCCGGATTGCACTGGAAAGCCCGGAGTAAAAAAAGCAAAAGTTTCTTGTTCAAAAAAAGCGACCAACGGAAGCTCTTTTTAGAACATTAGAAACTTTGCTTTTTTTATGAGGACATGTAACGAAAAGCTTGAATTGCTCCTAATCATTGCGAAATTTATAATTTAGACTATCATTTTTAGATATTTTTTGAATAAATTTGCGACACAATTTTATAAAACAACACAATGAAAAATACTGCGCTTACGCACATACATGAGAGTTTGGGAGCGAAAATGCTGCCTTTTGCGGGTTATAATATGCCTATTACTTATGAGGGAATTAACGCTGAACATGAAACAGTTCGTACTGGTGTGGGCGTTTTTGACGTTTCGCATATGGGTGAATTTTTGTTGACGGGTCCAAATGCTTTGGCTTTGATTCAGAAAGTGACTTCGAATGATGCTTCGACTTTGACAATTGGAAGAGCGCAATATTCTTGCTTGCCTAACAATGAAGGCGGAATCGTAGATGATTTGATTGTGTATAAAATGAAAGAGGAAGAGTACTTATTGGTTGTAAATGCTTCGAATATTGATAAGGACTGGAACTGGATTTCTTCGCACAATGATTTGGGTGTTGAAATGAAAAACCTATCGGATGATTACTCTTTATTGGCTATTCAGGGACCAAAAGCGGTTGAGGCAATGCAGTCTTTATCGTCTTTAGATTTGGCTGCGATTCCTTATTACCATTTTGAAGTAGGTGATTTTGCTGGTTTTAGCGATGTAATTATCTCTGCAACTGGTTATACAGGTTCTGGCGGATTTGAAATTTACTGCAAAAATGCTGATGCTGAAGCAATCTGGAATAAAGTTTTTGAAGCTGGTGCAGCTTTTGGGATTAAACCAATTGGTCTTGCTGCCCGTGATACTTTGCGTCTTGAAATGGGATTCTGCTTGTACGGAAATGATATTAATGACTCGACTTCTCCGCTTGAAGCTGGATTGGGTTGGATTACTAAGTTCACAAAAGATTTTACCAATTCTGAAGGTTTGAAAAAACAAAAAGAGGCTGGTGTTACTAAAAAATTAGTGGCTTTTGAAATGCAGGAACGTGCAGTGCCAAGACATGATTACGAAATTGTTGATGCGGCGGGCGAAGTTATTGGTATTGTAACATCTGGAACAATGTCGCCTTCTATGAATAAAGGTATTGGTTTAGGATATGTTACAGTAAACAATAGCGCTGTTGATAGCGATATTTTTATTAGAATTAGAAAAAATGATGTTCCTGCAAAAGTGGTAAAATTACCTTTTTATAAGAAATAGTTTTTATTAAAATAAATTAAAAATGCACTACATTGATTGTAGTGCATTTTTTTTTGCCTCGACCCGAGCGACAGCGAACAGGCGAAGCAAATCAGGATTTTTTTTTATTGAAGCGCTATCTAATAATTCGTGAATTCGGAGCTAATTTTTTTAGTAATTTGAGAATTGACTACTAAAAACAAATTGTTGTGATGTAAGAAATTTTAGAAAAATTGTAACTTTTTATCAAAAAATAAAGTGTAATTTTAGTCTAAACGAAGATTTTCGATTTATGAAAAAAATATTATTAGTATTGATGCTGGTTACCAATGTTCTATTTAGCCAAAATAGTGACAATACATGTGAAATACTAAACAAAATAAATGCGCTTATTCAGGAAGAACATATTAGACCTAAACTAGTAGATGATAGTTTGTCGGTTTTTGTTTTCGACAATCTGATCAACGAATTAGATCCTTCGAGAAACATATTTTATAAATCTGAATATGACGAATTAGCCGATAAATATCGTACCAATCTGGACGACCTTATTCTGAGCAATCATTGTGATTTTTTAGCCGATATTACATATGTTTATAAAAAGGGACTTTTGAGAACTAAAACTGTTCTTGAAAAAATTCAAAAAGAACCGATGGATTATACTAAAAAAGACACCATCAGGTTTTACAAAAAATCCTTTGCTTTTTACCTTAAAAAAGAAGATCTGGAAAAAGTATGGTCTAAAAAAATCCGTTATCAGATTCTGGATGAAATTGCTGAATCCAGTGATAATTTAGATTCTCTTAAAACTAATTTTAAGTCGATTGAGTTAAAGTCTAAAAACTTGATTGTTGCTAACGAAATCTGTAGAATCAATACGCTTTTAGAAACCAATACAAAACAGGAGGAAAAACTCTATAATTTTTTTTGTACTTATTTTGATCCACATACTGCTTACTTTAGTGATGATTCTAAAACGAGTTTTGTTGCTTCGTTATCCAAAGAACATTTGTCTCTGGGGATGACGGTGAGTCTAAACGAAAAAAATGAAATTATTATAGCTGAACTTGACCCCAATGGCCCGGCTTATCAAACGGGACAAATAAAAAAAGGGGATCAGATTGTTTCGATATCCAATCAAAAGGAATCCCTTCAGGTTTCCTGTGCTTCGATAGAATCTATTTCGACCATGATTTTGTCTGAATCGAATAAAAGTATTACGCTTACGCTAAAGCGAAATTCGGGCAAAAGCTTTGATGTGTATATTGAAAAGCAAGTGATGAAGGATGAAGATAATTCGGTTTTTAGTTTTATTATTGGTAAAGACAGTAAAATTGGATACATCAAAATACCAAGTTTTTATGCTGACTTAGATGGCAATAGCCGAAAAGGTTGTGCTGATGATGTGGCGCGAGAAGTGATAAAACTGGAAAGAGATAATATAAAAGGTCTTGTAATTGATTTAATTGATAACGGCGGCGGATCTATGGAAGAAGCCATAAAACTAGCCGGAATGTTTATCGATTATGGCCCGCTTTCTATTGTGTTAGACAATAAAGAAGGAACATCGGTTATTAATGACCCTTATAAAGGTTTGATTTATAAAGGTCCGATTGTGATTCTGGTAAATAGTAATACGGCTTCGGCAAGTGAATTTTTCTCTTCAATTCTACAAGATTATAATCGTGCCTTATTACTAGGAAGCAATACACTTGGAAAGGCTACTATGCAGACAATACTTTCGCTTGACGAAACTAAAAACACTGACTTTTTGAAAATAACGATTAATAAATTCTACAGGGTTACAGGAAAAAGTCACCAATATGTTGGAGTAAAACCCGATGTAGTTTTACCTGAATTTTACGAAGGAGTTTATCAAAAGGAAAGTGATTTTCCAACCGCTATTAAAAACGATAGTATTCAAACCTCTTTAAAATTCAGACCTTACGTAAAAAGAGCTCTGATTGATAAACTGGCAAAAAATAGTACTATGAGATTGGCTGATAATTACTTTTTTAATAATATAAAAAAGATAAATCTTAAAATTGATCAGCTTGTTAATACGCCAAAAGCAGAGATTCCGATGACTTTGGATGCCGTTTTTAAACAGAAAAAAACCGTAAATTCTCTTTGGAAAGAAATCAATACGTTTAATGATGAAAATAATCCGTTAGACGTTTACAACTCTACCGTAAATCAGTTTTTGTTAGGCGTTTATCCTAATGACAAAACTATCAATCAATACCAGATTAATAACTTAAAAACAAATCCGTACCTGAATGAAGCGGTGAATGTTATTAATGAGTTTAATGCTATGAAATAGCGATTTTTACTTCACGTTTCAGGTTTTGAAATGGGAATAAAAAATTAACAGCAAAGAACGCTAAGATTTATATCCTTTGTTAGCTTTATAAAGAATGGAAAGTTCGCAAAGCTTTGTCATTTCTTAGCTTTGTGAACTTTGCATTATTTAATCAGTTACAAACTTTGCGAACTTTGTGAATCCTTTGTGTTCTTTATGGTAAAATTTCACAGTAAAAATTTATCATTGAGCTTTGTAAACTTGGCATTCTTTAATCAGTTAGAAACTTTGTGAGCTTTGTGAATCCTCTGTGTTCTTTGTGGTAAAATTTCACCGCAAAGCTCAGTCATTTCAGCTTTGCAAGATTTGCGTAAATCTTAGCGATCTTAGCGGTTAAATTATTCACAAAACATAATTCAAAAAAGAATACAATTGATTTTGCTAAAAAAAGGAATAACCGTATTTTTGCATCTCAAAACTAAAAATTAGAAATGGGAAGAGCGTTCGAATTTAGAAAAGGAAGAAAAATGAAACGTTGGTCAGCAATGGCTAAAACATTTACCCGAATTGGTAAAGACATCGTTATGGCTGTTAAGGAAGGCGGTCCTAACCCTGATGCCAATTCTAGATTAAGAGCTGTAATACAAAATGCAAAAGCCGCTAACATGCCTAAGGACAATGTGGAGCGCGCGATAAAAAATGCAAGTAATAAAGATACTGCCAACTATAAAGAGATTTTGTTTGAAGGATATGCTCCTCACGGAATTGCTATTTTGATTGAAACTGCATCTGACAACAATAATAGAACTGTAGCAAACATTCGTAGCTATTTTAATAAATGCAACGGTACAATGGGAACTCAGGGTTCTGTTGAATTTATGTTTGACCATACTTGCAACTTTAGAATTGCAAAAGGAAATCTTGATCCGGAAGAACTAGAATTGGAACTAATTGATTTTGGTGCTGAGGAAGTTTTTGAGGACGAAGACGGAATCTTAATCTATGCTCCTTTTGGAAGTTTTGGTGCTTTGCAAAAAGAACTAGAAAACAGAGGTCTTGAAATTTTATCTTCTGGTTTTGAGCGTATCCCGCAAATTACCAAAGAACTTACAGAAGCTCAAATCGCTGACGTTGAAAAACTAATCGAAAAAATTGAAGAAGATGATGACGTAATGAACGTTTATCATACTATGCAGGAAGCATAATTTTCTCTTTTTTATAAATATCAAAAGCCCTGAAATTTTCAGGGCTTTTTTTATAGCTTAATAAGGCAAATCATCAACGGGAATATTGATAAAATCAGGCTCTGGCGTACTCTCAAACCGAATTGCCTGAATCTCAAGATGACCTTCAAGCAACGCCTTAATTACCCGATGCATTCCGTCCATAAACATAGGTCTGAACATAAAATAATAGGATACTTTAAATCTGCTTCCTGAACAAGTTTCATATGGTTAAGAACATCTGCACAAGTTGGTAAATTCGTATTATATTCAAAACAATAAGGCTAATTTACTTCTTTAATATCAGACAATAAAATACTTTTTACCGGTAGATTTTTAGATAATTCAATTAATCAATGAACATCCCAGGCCTTTAGTCCTTGTTCGCTTTTACGTAAATTATATTGTTTTTCTCATAGTATTTAGTCAAACATATTTATTGCTAAGAAATAAAAAATTTGCGAGAGATTTACGTCAATTAAAATAAACTATTATATTTACGCATCTCAAATTTAAATTATATAAACTTAAAATAACAAATCATGCAAACATCAAAATATACAAGATACGCCGTAATTGTTCTGGTAATTCTATTTGTAGTTCTTAGCGTAATAAGCTAAAAATCAGCATTGGAAAAATTGAATTTCTTAAAGGCTCTTTGCTTTGTTTCATTGTTTATATATACTCTAAATAGCATCTGGATCGTTTAAAACTCATATTATGGCATATATTTGTTCGAAAACAAAAATCAAAGATATTTATGAAAACATCTAAATACACTAAAGTTGCCGTAATCATTATGGTTATTTTATTTGTTGTTATTAGCGTCGTTAGTTGTAGTACTCATGTTCACAATAGCAATAATGGTAATCAAAAAATTCCACCAGGACAAGCAAAAAAAATGTCAGGAAGTAAAAGTGCAAAAGCATATGCTCCCGGACAACAGAAAAAAAAATAATAAAAAACGCCTTCTATACATTAGAAGGCGTTTTAATTTGCAAAATTTTAATGTAATTCTAAAAATGTAATTAGAAATGAACATTTTATTATATTTTTAATTACTTTTTCGCAGGATTATTTGTTACTTTTATCAAATAAGTCCCTTCCGGTAAATCTCCAATATTAGAGGCATTACTTCCCGCTATTTTTCGTCCCTGAGAAAAAACCTCAACCGTTTTAGAACCAGAATTTGTTTCTGTAGCATTTGCAGAACCAGAAGCAGGAGACTTTGCGGCAACTTTAGCTTTTGCAGTTATTGCAGGATTAACCTTTTTTACTGTATTAGAAGACTGAACATTTTCAGTTTCGCCAGTGGTAGTTGGTTTCGAGCTATTATAAGATTCCATCACTTGCTCATCTGTCATGGCAACATTATAAATTTTAAGATCATCGATATCAGCATTGATTCCCGTTGTGGTGTTTATTATTCCCAGCCTTAAAATATAACCTTTCGTTAAACGAGGGATTTCATTAACCGATTTTAATAATTGACCATTACGGTATACTTTTGAAGTATTTCCGTCGTAAGTAATACTATATTGATACCAAACGTCTTTTAGAAGCGGAACCGAAGCTATCACATTATTAGTATCTCCCCAACCTACCAAACTTACATCAGAATTACCTCCAGCAGTTGCTTGTTGTACTAAACCAAAGTATTGTGTATTTACGGCAGTTCCGTAGCCTAAAATATAGTTTACAGCATTAATAGCATTAAACTTCACCCAAATTGATATTGATCTGGGCTTATTTCCCTGCGGAAGATCACCTATCATACCTTGCAACGTTTTGTTGGTAAGACGCTGTGCTCCTTTTGCAACTCCCATTCTGTCATTTACAAAATTGGCAACACCAAGAAACGAGATGGTATTATCGGCACTAGTCAGGTTTCCGTTAAAATTGAATTCCTGAACCGGATTCTGGGCATTGGTATTTAAAAAACTTACAAACAGTAATGTCAGTAATAATTTTTTCATAGGTAACAGATTTTAGGGGATTTAAAAAGTGTTCTTTCACAAACACCAAACTATATTATCATGCAAAAACTCAACAAATCTCAGTATCACAAATCATTATAATTAATGATTCAAATACATTTAGAATTCAGGTATAGTTTCAGAAATTTTGTTAAAACTATAAATTTTATTCAAAGCTACCAAACCCTTACTGAGTATAAGTACGATATTCTTATTTAAATTAATAAAATTCAAAACTAAATGACATTATCCGATTCATTTGTAAAAACATCTTTACAAAAAAATCATTTACAACCAAAGAAATTATCAAAAAAGCCTTCTAAAGTAAAACTTTACAAGGCCTTTTACTATCCAAAAAAAATTAACTGAGACTAAAACAATATAAAAAATAAAAAAAACTAACTATTGGTTATAAACCAAATCTTGTTTTTAATTTGAAGTTATCTTTTTTGATGGTGCATTTGTTATTTTTAGCAAATACGTTCCTTCAGGAAGATCATTTATACTCATTGTATTATTATTGTTCCCGTAAATCTTTTGACCTTGCGAGAACACCTCAACATTCTTCGGGACATCATTAACATCAGCTGTCGCAATAATATTTGACGAAGCAGCTTTGGCAGCGTTTTTTGTTTTTACCGGTGCTTTTTTTACTGTTTTTGCAGTAGCAGCTTGCTCAATAACTGCAACAGAGTTAATAACAGCTTTAGAACTATTGTACAATGCCAACACTTGCTCGCTGGCTAGGGCAACATTATAAATTTTTAAATCGTCTATATCTGCATTAATACCCACGGTTGTATTTATTTCACCCAGCCTAAAAATATTACCTTTAGTAGAGCGCGTAATTCCTTCTGCAGATTTTAACAATTCTCCATTACGGTATATATTAGACACTTTTCCGTCGTAGGTTATTGTATAATTGTACCAAGTATCTTTTGCAAGAGGTGTCGAAACAATAACATCATTAGAAGCTCCCCAACCTGCTAAACTTAAATCTGAGTTAGAAGAATTCGTTCCTTGCTGCAATAAGCCACAGTATTGCGTATTATAAGCTGTACCGTAACCCCAAATATAATTTGCCGAAGCAATATCGTTTAATTTTACCCATACACTAACTGATCTTGGGCTATTACCCTGAGGAAGATCATCTACAACAGCTTCCATAGCTTTATTAGTTAGTCGCTGTGCACCTTTTACTAATCCTGCTCTGTCTGTGACAAAATTGCTAGCACCAATAAAAGAAGTTGTATTGGCTATATTATTTAAGGTCCCATTGAAATTAAACTCCTGAATTGGATTTTGAGCATTAACATTCAAATAACTTACAAACAATAAAGTGAGTAGTAATTTTTTCATAATAGTAGATTTAGGGATTAAAAAACATTGTGTCTTTTTAACACTGCTAAACTATATTATTATGTATGGGACCTAAAATTTATTCGACAACGAACCTAAATAATCGTTTAAATAACCAAAACGATAATTTAAAACGTTTAATTGTATTTGTTTATACTAATAACTAATTTATTAAAACAGTAAATTAAACTCAAATAAAATTATAATTTCTTACGTATAAATACGGTATTCGCAAATAAACACAAAACATTAACATACGTCAACAAGGTCTATTTTATAAGTATTACACATTCATGATCAACACTTTAAAAAAATGCAAAAAAAAGCTCCATTCGATTTTACGAATGGAGCTCTATATTAAAAAAAGCAGTTGAACTACTTTACAAATTCAATTTTTTGAACTTCTTCTTCATTGACACTGTCAAAGAATCCTTGTTCATTCATCCAGTCATCGCTAAATACTTTACTCATATAGCGAGAACCATGATCAGGAAAAATAGCAATAATATTACTGTCTTTTGTAAACTCACCTTCTTCTGCATATTGCTTAATTGCCTGCATTACCGCTCCGGAAGTATACCCTACAAATAATCCTTCCTTACGGGTGATTTCTCTGGCTGAGTGAGCACTTTCTTCATCAGTTACTTTAATGAACTTGTCGATGATATCAAAATCTGTAGCAGACGGGATCAGGTTTTTACCTAAACCTTCTATACGATACGGATAAATTTCTTTGTTATCGAATTCTCTTGTTTCGTGGTACTTCTTTAAAACTGATCCGAAAGCATCTACACCTAGAATTCTAATATTTGGATTTTGCTCTTTTAAGAATTTTGCAGTTCCGGAAATTGTTCCTCCCGTTCCGCTACAAGCTACAAGATGTGTAATTTGTCCTTTTGTCTGTTCCCAAATTTCAGGACCTGTAGTGTTATAATGGGCATCAATATTCAATTGATTAAAATACTGATTAATGTAAACTGAGCCTTTTGTTTCTTCGTGCAAACGTTTGGCTACGTTATAGTAAGATCTCTCATCATCTGCCGAAACGTGTGCAGGACAAACATAAACCTTTGCTCCTAAACTTCTCAACATGTCAATTTTATCTTTCGATGATTTTGAGCTTACTGCCAATATACAATTATACCCTTTTATAATGCTTACCATTGCTAAGCTAAAACCCGTATTTCCTGATGTCGTTTCAATGATAGTATCACCTGGCGTCAGGATTCCTTTTTTCTCAGCTTCTTCGATAATATATAACGCTATTCTATCTTTTGAGGAATGTCCTGGATTAAAAGCTTCTACCTTTGCGTAGAAATTACCTTCTAACTCTTCGGTAATTTTATTTAGCTTAATAAGTGGGGTATTACCTATCAACTCTAAAACATTATTATAAGCGTTTATTTCTTCTTTCATAAAAAAATAGTTAATCGAAGGTATTTTTAAATACCCTTGATAGGTTGCAAATTTAACAAAAAATTTCTAATTAGCTTTTAATTTTTTCTAAATCTAATAAAAAACTAAATTCCTTTGCTAAGTCTCTTAAAGCCTCAAAACGTCCAGAAGCTCCGCCATGCCCGGCATCCATATTGGTATCTAAAAATAAAAGATTATTATTTGTTTTTAGATTCCTTAACTTCGCCACCCATTTAGCTGGTTCCCAGTATTGTACCTGAGAATCATGCAATCCGGTAGAAACATACATGTTTGGATAGTTTTGCGCTTTTACATTATCATACGGTGAGTAAGATAACATATAATCGTAATATTTTTTATTGTTTGGGTTTCCCCATTCATCGTATTCTCCAGTTGTTAACGGAATACTGTCGTCTAACATTGTTGTGATAACATCAACAAAAGGCACCTGAGCGATCACCCCGTTATATAATTCCGGAGCTTCATTTATAATTACGCCCATCAAAAGTCCTCCTGCAGATCCTCCTTCAGCATATAAATGTTCAGGAGATGTAAATTTTTCGTTAACTACAAATTTAGAGCAATCAATGAAATCTGTAAAGGTATTTTTCTTTTTTAACAGTTTTCCATCTTCATACCATTGTCTTCCTAAATCTTCCCCGCCTCTAATATGTGCTATGGCGTAAACAAAACCACGGTCTAGCAGAGAAAGTCGTGTAGAAGAGAAATAAGTATCCATTGTAATTCCGTACGATCCGTAAGCGTAAAGCAACAACGGATTTTTACCATCCTTCTGTAATCCTTTACGGTAAATCATCGAAATAGGCACTTTTACACCATCTCTGGCAGTTGCCCAAACGCGCTCTTCAATATAATTTTCTTTATCAAATTTTCCACCCAAAACCTGTTGCTCCTTAAGGATTTCCTTGGTTTTAGTTTTCATATTAAAATCGATTACAGACGAAGGCGTTGCCAGCGATTGATAGCTATAACGTAAAACATCTGTATCAAAATCGATATTGGTTGTCGTGTAAGCGTTGTATGTTTCGCTGCCAAAAGGAAGGTAATAATCTTCTTCACCATTCCACGGCATAATGCGAATATGATTTAATCCGTTTGAGCGCTCTTCTACGACCAGATAATTTTTGAAAATTTCGATATCTTCTAACAAAACATCTTCACGATGCGGAATAAGATCTACCCAGTTTTTCTTTCCAGTTTTATTTTCAGGCGTTTTCATCAACTTAAAGTTAGTCGCCTTGTCCTTATTCGTCAAAATGTAAAATGAGTCTTCAAAATGAGAAATACTGTATTCTAAACCACGTACACGAGGCTGAAACACAACAAACTCTCCATCAGGAGTATCAGAATTCAAAATTCTGTATTCCGTTGTCAAAGTACTTCCTGAACCAATCACGATATACTTTCTGGACTTTTCTTTACTTACAGAAACATTAAAAGTATCATCAGTTTCATTAAAAACCAAAACATCCTCTTTTGAACCAGTATGTAATTTATGTCTAAAAACTTTATCGGCTCTTAAAGTAACCTCATCTTGTTTGGTATAAAAAATAGTATTATTGTCATTTGCCCATACTGAACCTCCCGTTGCATTTTCGATTTTATCTGCTAAAATTTCTCCTGTTTCTAAATTTTTAACCTCAATAGTGTAAATTCTTCTTCCTACTATATCTACTCCAAAACTGGCAAATTTGTTGTTCGGACTTACGCTTAAACCTCCCAGTTTAAAGTAAGCATGCCCTTTGGCCAATTCATTGCAATTGAATAAAACTTCTTCATCTGCCGAAAGGCTTCCTTTTTTTCTCGAAAATATGGGGTAATCCTGACCTGTTTCGAAACGAGTGATATAATAATAACCATTATAAAAATAAGGAACTGATGAATCATCTTCTTTGATTCTGCCTTTCATCTCTTCATACAAATTTTCCTGAAGATCTTTTGTATGCGATGTCATACTCTGGTAATATGAATTTTCCTGATTCAGATAATCAATAACTTCAGGATTTTCGCGGTCATTTAACCAAAAATAATTGTCAATTCTTGTTTCTTTATGTTTTTTTAATGATTTAGGAATTTCTTTGGCTTGTGGAGCCATTATATCGTTTTGCATTGATTAAGCATTAGTTTTTAAATACGAAGGAGCAAAAATACTACAAAGACAATAGAACCAAATTAATTTTTTCATAAAATATTCTATTGATATCATAAAGCAATATACTAATTTTGTACGAAACAATTTAAAAAATCAACAAAAATGGATTTAATGGGAATGATGGGTAAACTTAAAGAAACCCAACAAAAAATTGAAGATACTAAGAAACGTTTAGATACTGTTTTGATTGATGAACAAAGCGCTGACGGATTACTAAAGGTAACATTAACTGCAAATAGAAAAGTAAAATCGATCTCTATTGATGATTCTTTGCTTGAAGATAAAGAACAATTAGAGGATTACTTAGTTGTAACGCTAAACAAAGCAATAGAAAGAGCTACAAGCGTTAACGAACAAGAACTTGATGCTGTTGCAAAAATGGATATGCCTATGATTCCGGGAATGGATAATCTTTTTAAGTAAGATACTTTAAACATGAAATTAACCTTCAAAACACTGGCAACTAGTTTTGCCAGTTTATTTTTATTTTCCTGTTCCAGTGATTCACCATCCACAAATAATGAACTGGTTAAAGATGACTTTAGTTATTTATCTGTAAATTTTTCAGGAAAGATTAACAAGATCGGAAACAACAGTGGTAAATTAACGCCATATGCACAATTTGAAGGCTTAACATCAAATACGATTAACTTAAGTACGATTGTTTCAAATTCTGAAAAAATATTTTTAATTGAGCATTATCCTCCCAATGATAAACTTTTTATTTTTGACAGAAATACCAAAACTACGACTTCAAAAAAATTAATTTATCCAAGTCAAATAATGGGCGAGGAACCCACTATGGTTTCTTTAAACTGGGATGATTCAAAAAAAATACTTTACGGAATAGTTCTTGGAACTCCTTATCTTGGCACATTTAAAGACAATTCTTATTTTGTAAAAATCGATCCAAATACATTTGAAGTCACCTATAAAGGTTTAAATTTTGATCAGACAGCATCGATTTCAAACTTTTTTAATGGCAGCAAAATCTACAGCTCTTACCCTACTACAGATACTTTTGAAATTGATGTAGAAAATAATACAGCCAAAAAAGTGTTATTTAAAAACTCAAAATTTACTTTTTCAAAAGCTGCCGTATACGATAACAACACTGTATATTGTTTGAAAAATATAGCTGGAACTGCTGGTGTAACGATTACCAAAATTAATCTTATCGATTACACTTATGAAGACTTTTTAAGCACTGAAGGATTAGGAAATGGTATGCAAAATGGCTCTGGATTTTTAGACAAATCAACAAACGAATATGTTTGTTATATGGTTAAAGACGGGTATTTTTCTCTTGTAAAATTCAACATTTTAACTAAAGAATATAAATATTTCAAACTCACCTCAAATTCATCAATTGATGACAATCTGGTGATTATTGATAAAGTAAATAATTAAAAAAAGCAGGATTTAAATCCTGCTTTTTTTTGATTCAAACAATCTTTTAAGTTTAAATAAACCTAAAATAAAAACCTTTGCAACTTTGAACCTTCTTCCTAAAACTTCTGAAGCGTTTCAATCACATAAGTATGCATGACTTCTTTATAATCTAAATGCGTGACAACTCTAAGTTTATTATGTCCCATTGAGCTTATCAAAATATTTTTTAGTTTTAATTTTTCAATCAAAAGCTGGTCACTGTAACCTTCTGCCAATGAAAAAATCAAAATATTGGTTTCTACTGGTTCAATATGCGACACCCAGGGTTTTGTGCTTAAAATTGCAGCAATTTCTTTGGCTCTTCTATGGTCTTCTGCCAATCGTTCGATATTATTAGCCAATGCATATAATCCGGCTGCAGCCAAATAACCTACCTGACGCATTCCACCACCTAGTATCTTTCTGATTCTCAACGCTCTGTGAATATCAGCTTTGCTTCCTAACAAAATTGAGCCAATTGGAGCTCCTAATCCTTTTGATAAACAAACCGAAATAGTATCGAAAATAGCACCAAAATCTTTCGGATTTTGTCTTTTAGCCACCAATGCATTCCAAATTCTAGCTCCATCAAGGTGGAATTTCAAATTATTGGTATCACAAACCTTTTTTATTTCTCTTAAATCTTCCAGTTCATAACAAGCCCCGCCTCCTTTGTTGGTTGTATTTTCTACACAAACCAAACTCGTTAACGGACTATGATAAAACTCCGGATCATTAATCGCTGCCGCAACCTGACTTGCCGTAATCATACCTCGATTTCCATCTAATAAGCAGCAAGAAACGCCACTATTAAACGAAACTCCTCCACCTTCATAATTATAAACGTGGGCATATTTATCTGCAATTAATTGCTCTCCGGGCTGTGTATGTAATTTTATAGCGGTTTGGTTAGCCATAGTTCCTGATGGAAAAAACAGTCCGGCCTCCATACCAAAAAACTCAGCGACTCTGGTTTCCAACTCAATAACTGTAGGATCCTGTCTGTATACATCATCGCCAACATGAGCGTTAAACATATACTGCAACATTTCGTTGGTAGGTTTGGTAATAGTATCGCTAATTAAATTTATCTCCATATTCTAAAAAGTATATCTTTTTTGTACAGCAAAATTACGTATTACTGATAGTTATTCTTGGCAAGTTTTGCTAAAATTTAACTTGTAAATACAATTAAACTAAATTAACGTAATATTCACAAAAATCATATAAAACTAACATTAATATTCTAAAACTGGCTTATAATTTTAAAAACCAATTTGTTAGCAGAAATAATTACGGTTTATTTACAACCTATCAAAAATAAGCAAACAGCTGATAATCAGCCTTAAATTGTATTACCAAAATAAACTAAAAAAAAATGCATTTTTTTCTTAACTATAATAGGAATAAAACATTTTTTTATCTGATGTATAGATTCATTAAAAAATTATTAAAAAACAAATTATCTTCTGTCGCTTATTTAATTCAAAGACTTTTTAAACTCGTTTTTTATATGTTAAAATTAATACGATAATATAAAAACTATATCTTATTTTTGTACAACAAAATTACATTTTACTAGTGAACTCTTTTTTGACAAATTAGTAATTAATGTAATATTCAAAAAACAAATAAAACATTATTAATTTATGACAACTACCGAACAAATAAAAGGTATTGTGGAGCGCCTTGGTGCGTTGAGGAGGTATCTTTGACGTTGATGCCAAACTAATTGAAATTGCCAACGAAGAAGAAAAAACCTTCGCACCAGACTTCTGGAACAATGCAAAAGAAGCAGAAGTCATTGTAAAAAACCTTCGAAACAAGAAAAAATGGATCGAAGATTACAACAAAGCCATCGAACTTACAGATGAATTGCAACTCGCGTATGATTTTTATAAAGAAGGAGAACTTTCTGCAGAAGAATTAGACGGACATTACAATACGACACAAGCTCATATCGAAAACATCGAGTTTAAAAACATGCTTTCAGACGAAGGTGACAGCTTAAGTGCCGTAGTGCAAATTACTGCTGGTGCCGGCGGGACGGAAAGTTGTGACTGGGCCGGAATGTTAATGCGTATGTATATGATGTGGGGAGAAAGTTATGGTTTTAAAATAAAAGAATTGAACTTTCAGGCTGGTGAGGTTGCCGGAATTAAAACGGTTACTCTGGAGTTTGAAGGCGATTATTCTTTTGGATATTTAAAAGGAGAAAATGGCGTACATCGTTTGGTTCGAATCTCTCCTTTTGATAGTAATGCCAAACGTCATACTTCATTTGCATCTGTATATGTTTATCCGCTTGTTGATGACAGTATCGAAATTGACATTAATCCTGCCGATATCGAGATCACAACTTCCCGATCTAGTGGAGCCGGAGGACAAAATGTGAATAAGGTTGAAACCAAAGTACAACTGGTACACAAACCAACCGGAATTCAGATTCAATGTTCTGAAACACGATCTCAGCAAGACAACAGACAACGTGCCATGCAAATGTTACGTTCGCAATTGTATGAAATCGAATTGAAGAAACAGCAGGCACAACGCGCCGATATCGAAGCCGGAAAAATGAAAATCGAATGGGGTTCGCAAATACGTAATTATGTAATGCAGCCTTATAAATTAGTAAAAGACGTTCGTACAGGTTATGAAACCAGCGATGTCGATGGCGTTATGAACGGAAATATCGATCCTTTCCTAAAAGCATTTTTAATGATGATGGGGCAAAAAGAGGAAGAATAAATAAATGAATAAATATATCAAAGGTTGTTTAGTAATAATAGGTGTTTTTATTACTCTGGTAGCAATAATGATTGGTTGGTTCTTTTGGTCATCAGATCACCGAAAAAAACAAGCAGAAATTGATGCAGTGGAGTTCTCAAAAGAATGCGATACAGTCAAACTTATTACTGAACAACCCGAGATTCAGTTAGCAAAATTCAAAAAGAATGAGATTAATATTCTTAAGTTTCAGATACTAAGAGACGGAAAATTAATTCATGACACATTAATTAAAAATGGGTTCAATAAAAGAACCAGTTATGATGAATATAAATCCATCAATATTCCTTATAAAACATTTTTGAAAACAGACACAATTGTAGTTACCACACAAAACAAATTGCATTATTATATTTCGGGCTATCATCATTATGCTTACTTACATTACGGAATGACGGGCTATGTTGGAAGTAATGACTGTAGATTTTCTGATAATCCTACAATTAACAATGAAGTTTTTTTACGACCGGTACTTTTCAGGGAACACGGTTGGATTAATCCCGAAGTATCGAAACATATTAAGAAAATTAGCGTATCTGATAGTGTAGAATATTATGGTTTTGCTAAAAAATGCAAAATAAAAATAAAAGATGCAGATCGTATCCTGAAAGAAAAAAGAAAAGATCAGGTTTTTAGATCCACCACAACGGATGGAATTGAGCTGGGCCCAAAAAACAGTTACTACATATTTGGTGAAGAAACTGAATCGGGAACACTTCCAGATGATTTAGTTCCCAGAAACCTTAAGCATTATGTGGTTAAAATAAATTGCGAAACCGGAGAATATAAACGATACGAAAATTATCCTTTTGATAATTAATTAATTATTTACTTTTATAAGTAACGGTACTTATTCTTATTACTTTTTGTTATATAAAAGAGTAGTAACTTTATTCAATCTTTTTTAAATTTAAAATTACAGTTATGATAAAATGGGCAGATATAATTCGTTTTACAAATAAAGGAAATCCGGCTCCGGATAAAAGAGTCGAGAGAACACCGGATGAATGGAAACAGCTTTTAACGCCGGAAGAATTTCAGGTAGCACGATTAAAAGGTACTGAAAGATCTTTTAGCTCTGAACTTTGCAGTTTATTCGATCCGGGAATTTATGAATGTAAATGTTGTGGCACTTTACTTTTTGATGCAAGTGAAAAATTTGAATCAGGAACAGGATGGCCGTCTTTTACACAACCGCTAAAAGAAAATGCTATTGCTTACCATGCAGACAAGTCATACGGAATGATCCGTGTTGAGGTGGTTTGCAATACCTGCGACGCACATTTAGGACATGTTTTTCCTGATGGCCCTGAACCAAGCGGTTTGCGTTATTGCATTAATGCTATTTCTCTTTCTAAAATAAAAGAATAAAAAATCTAAAAAGCGATTCCTTATAATTTAAAGTGAATCGCTTTTTTTATTATAATTTCATTTTAAAATGAGAATAAAATTTAAAAAAGAGCTTTCAATTTAACTTCATAAGGAAATACATTCCCTATTGACCTTAAGATTTAACTTACCAATTTTACTGTTTTTAAAAATTAAATTGAAAAATACATTCAAAAAAATCAAAAAGCAACCTTTCATTTCTCTTATTTGATTTAAATAACTGCTACAAATCAGCAAAAAAACCTTCTCTAAATCAAAGCCAAAGAAACCTACAAAATAACATGATGCTTTAATGAGCGTTTAAAATGGCTATTTACTATCGAAAACACCTTAAAATCCATTGATTTAAAACAAGATAAGTGTACACCAATTTATTGGATCATTACGATTTAAAAGTCTGTATATTGATACCTAAAAACCTACAAAAGACACGAATTTAAAAGCTGTTGTACTCTCAGGAATTCGAAATCAATCAAAAAATTAATAGAATTACTGTTAAAATTGTAATATTTAAACTATTATTTAAAATACTATTTAAAAAAGTTCAAAATAAGATTAGGTAATTTAAATCTAATTGATTTTATTTGGTGCGAAATAACCCCTAAAACAATTAAAATCATTCGATGAAATCCTATTCAATTCAAGAAATTAATGAAGTTATTAATGGCGTAATTTACGGCACGACTTCGCAAAGCATTACAGCAACAGAACAATTAGAAAAAGCCACCTCTTCTGAAATTTCTTTTATAGGAAATAAAAAATATGAAAAATTCTGGGAAGCTTCAAAAGCCTCAATTGCAGTTGTTAACGAAGACATTTCGATTGAACCTGGAGATAATCGTGCTTTTATAAAAGTAAAAAATGCTGATTTGGCAATGTCTCAAATTTTAGCACTTTTTGCTCCGCCTACCCCAATATTTCGTAATAATATCCATAAATCGGCCAATGTTGATGAAACAGCTATTATTGGTGAAGGCGCCAGAATTGGTGCAGGTTGTTATATTGGTCCAAAAGTCGAAATTGGTGCAAACGCTACAATTTACCCAAATGTTACTATTTTAGACGAATGTACTATTGGTAAAAATACCATTATCTGGTCGGGAACTGTAATTCGTGAACGTTGTCATATAGGCAGCGATTGTATCATTCATCCAAATGCAACAATTGGCGCTGATGGTTTTGGATTCCGTCCTTGTAGTGAAAAAGGTTTGGTAAAAATTCCACAAATTGGAAATGTTATCATAGGAAATGGAGTTGAAATTGGAGCGAATTCTTGTGTAGACCGCGGTAAATTCAGTTCTACAGTACTAGGAGATGGTTGTAAAATTGATAATTTAGTACAAATTGGACATAATAGTAAATTAGGTAAATTTTGTATTATGGCCGGAAATAGCGGTTTAGCCGGTTCAGTAACTTTAGGAAATGGCGTAATTATTGGCGGAAGTGCTTCTATAAAAGATCATACTACTATTGGAGACGGTGCTATTGTTGGTGCAGGTTCTGGTGTAACTGGAGATGTTCCTGCAGGAAAAACAATGTTAGGATATCCTGCTGTCGAAGCTCGCGATGCATTAAAACAATGGGCTATTTTGAAAAGAATGGTTTGCGATTCAAAAAAATAAAACACACATTTTTATATAAAAAAACAGAAGCTTGCTTCTGTTTTTTTTTGTTTTATAAGGCCTCGCACTCAAAGCCTACGACTTTCATTAAAAAAATCACTTTTTGGATAATATTCTCACTACACTCAAAACGTAAAATATTATCACAATCTTCCAGATCAAAATTCCATTTCGAATTAGGAAATAACCGATTCAGTTTAGGCGTTATCTTTTTTACTTTTGATATACTATCAACATTTGTTTTAAATACAAAAATCATAGTTATTGCTGGTTTTTAATTTTACTTAAAATTTTAGAATCAATATAGAAAGTTCCAAAAGGTATAACACACGCTAAAAGTACTTTCCAGGTGGTGTCTTTAAAATTCCAGTTTTGCTCTACACCAACACTCAGCGTATTAAAAATAAAAAGTAAAAATAAAGCGCCGTGAATGGTTCCTACGGGTCTGGTTAGAAAAGGCATTTCAAATACATACTTCATAGGCATTGCTATAAAAAGTAAGATTAAAAGAGAGGTTCCTTCCAGAAACCCAATGATTCGTAATCGTCCGGTATTGGTTTGCAGTAAATTTTTCATAATTATCTAAAATAAGGTCGGTTTGCAAGAAATGAGAAGGGCCACGGAATTGCTATAAAAATGATTATTAGCGCGATAGAAAACCAAACTAACATGGTTTTAAACTTATCGCGATCACTTTCTTTTCTTTTTGCCAAAGCTGAACCAATTGTTATTAAAACAATAGAAACAAGCATTAATAAAATATGAATCAATGCAAAAAAAGCGGCATCAATATTTTGAACAGCTGTGGCGAAATTTGCCCAAAAGTATTTTACAATCGGACTTTGCATATAAATTAATATTCCAAAAATCAATTGAATATGAGCAATAGTTGCCGTCCAATGCCGTATAGCATTATCTTTTTTAGTGAAAGATAATTGTAACCAATAACCTTTGTAAGCGATAAAAATCGAGTAGAATAAACTTCCTAAAACAAACCACCGCAGCATCGAATGGCAAAATAATAGCGTTGTATACATTGTTTTAAAATTAAGACAATGCAAATATATTTAAAAAACATACCAGATAGTATGTTTTATCATAAAAATTTATTTCAAACTATTCAAATAACTTCTAAGCTCCTTTAAATAAATAATATAACACGAATTACTATTCTGAATTTTTCCAAAATTTCGTATTCCCCAATATCCTGACATTACAAAAAAAGCTACTTGTTCCCCATTAACTTCTTTTTTGATCAAATCAGATTGCTGAGCATTTAAAATCGTTTTTTCGATAGTTTGTTTCCATTGATTACTTAATCCCAGCAAAGCTTCACTAAACTGATTATTCCAGGGTGTCATTTCCTGGGTTAAATTTCCAACAGGACAACCATACTTTATTTGCAAAAAAGGATCTTCAAGAAGTAAATAAGAGATCATATTGTACAAATCATCAACAGGATTAAGTGAGTTTTCGATAGGTTTTATAAAACTTTCCAGCATCACAGGTTTCAAGATTTCCTCAATAATTGCAACTCCCATTTCATCTTTGGTCTTAAAATGGTAATAAAACGCGCCTTTTGTAACTTGCGTGGTGGCAATAATATCATCAATACTGGTGGTTTGATATCCTTTTGAATAAATCAATTCAAATGCTTTCTGAAGAATTGTAAGTCGGGTATTGGCAGCTTTAGACATAAAGAATACTAATTGGTATGAAACAACAAATTAAGGCAAAAAATATGATTAAGCATGCATTTGTATTTAGCTCGTCTAAAACAAAAATTGAATTTATAAAGACTATAAATTCATTTATTTCTCATTAAACCCATCTTATTTTTAAAATATCATTAATTACTTTTTATTATATCTGAAAACATTTTTATTATGTGGATTTCAATTGATTTTGTAAATTAGCCAACACTATTTTGTAAAAACCACAATATACCATGGATTTAAACTTCAATAAAAACGAAGATCACAATAAACTATTACTTTCTGACTTAAAACAAAGATTTGCCAAAGTAAAATTGGGCGGAGGTGAAAAACGTATAGAAAAATTACATGCCGAAGGAAAAATGACAGCGCGCGAACGTATCGCTTATTTGCTTGACGAAGGCTCAAAAAGTATTGAAATTGGAGGTTTTGTTGGAGACGGAATGTATGCTGAACATGGTGGTTGCCCATCTGGCGGTGTTGTTATCAAAATAGGCTACATAAGAAACAAACAATGTATTGTTGTGGCCAATGATGCTACTGTAAAAGCTGGTGCCTGGTTCCCTATTACCGGAAAGAAAAATCTTCGTGCGCAGGAAATTGCCATGGAAAACAGATTGCCTATTATTTATTTGGTAGACAGTGCAGGGGTTTATTTACCTCTTCAGGATGAAATTTTTCCTGACAAAGAACATTTTGGCCGCATCTTTAGAAACAATGCACAAATGAGCAGTATGGGCATTACCCAGATTGCTGCTGTTATGGGCAGTTGTGTTGCCGGCGGAGCTTACTTGCCCATTATGAGCGACGAAGCTTTAATCGTGGATAAAACCGGAAGTATTTTTCTTGCCGGAAGTTATTTGGTAAAAGCTGCCATTGGTGAAACTATTGATAACGAAACTTTAGGTGGCGCGACAACACATTGTGAGATTTCCGGCGTAACTGATTATAAAGCTAAAGACGATAAGGACGCTCTTGATAAAATAAAAAATATAGTAGATAAAATAGGTGATTATGATAAAGCCGGTTACAACCGAATCAAATCTGAAAAACCTGCCTTAGAACCTAAAGACATTTACGGAATTTTACCAAAAGCCCGAAACGAGCAATACGATATGATGGAAATCATCAATCGTTTGGTTGATAATTCAGAGTTCGAAGCCTATAAAGATGGTTACGGTCAAACCATTATTACCGGTTATGCCAGAATCGATGGCTGGGCGGTAGGAATTGTGGCCAACCAAAGAAAAGTAGTTAAAACCAAAAAAGGCGAAATGCAGTTTGGGGGTGTAATTTATTCTGATAGCGCTGACAAAGCCACTCGATTTATTGCCAATTGTAACCAGAAAAAAATTCCGTTAGTATTTGTTCAGGATGTTACCGGTTTCATGGTAGGATCAAAATCGGAGCATGGCGGTATTATAAAAGATGGTGCAAAAATGGTGAATGCTGTAAGTAATTCGGTTGTTCCAAAATTTACCGTAATTGTGGGTAACTCTTACGGAGCAGGAAATTATGCCATGTGCGGAAAAGCCTATGACCCACGATTAATTTTTGCATGGCCAAGTGCAGAACTTGCCGTTATGGGAGGAACTCAGGCTGCAAAAGTTTTAGCCCAAATCGAAGCTTCTTCGCTTAAAGCAAAAGGAGAAATTGTAGACGAAGCCAAAGAAGCTGAATTATTCAATAAGATCAAGGCAAGATATGATGAACAAACTTCACCTTATTATGCTGCTTCAAGATTATGGACAGATGCTATCATTGATCCTCTGGATACCCGTACCTGGATTTCTATGGGAATTGAGGCTGCCAACCACGCTCCTATTCAAAAACAATTTAATTTAGGCGTTATTCAGGTTTAAAGAATTCCTGCATTTTTCAAATTACGTTAAAAAAATACAAAAATCTTACTTTCAAGTACTTATAAGTAAATATCTCATTAAAAAGTAGTAACTTTAGATGTAATTTTTAATCACGTAGTATCATGGAAAATGTAAAAAGTTTAAATAAGTGGGCAAATGCGCACACTTATTTACCGGTTGATTTAGTACGTATTGTTTTGGGTGTATTTTTATTTATGAAAGGAATTTCATTTGTAACCAACATTCAGTATTTACATGATTTAATTTCTCCAATTGATCAGTTTGGCGGCGGAATGTTTCTTTTACATTACATTGCACCAGCGCATATGATTGGTGGTATTATGATCTTTTTCGGATTACTAACCCGTTGGGCAATCGCAGCCCAATTGCCAATATTATTTGGTGCGATTCTCATCAATTTTATGGGACATATGCACTCTGAAAGTTTAATTTTGGCTATAGTAGTACTTTTAGTTTGTGTTTTCTTCCTGTTTTACGGAAGCGGAAAACACTCTGCTGATTATTATTTCAAAATGCAACAATAACTTCATTTATCCTCAATAGTACAATTATCTACTGAGGATAAATAATAACCTACTTTTAAAGTTAATTAATTCTTTAAAATTTCTTTAATTGTATTTTATGAGTTAAATTCGCCACCATGAATTGGATTCGTAAAACCGTTATTTTTATATCACTTTTGATAGTTGCTTTTTTTGCTGTTCAAGCAAACGAATCTTCTATTGAAATAACTGAAAGTCAAAAAACGGATACTAATTTCTCCATAGATCACGCCGATTCATTAGCTTTTATACAACCCCAGGCAAGTTATCAATTTGCAGCAAACATAAAATCGAATCCATCTATCTTAACAAAATGGTTTGATTCTTTATTGATGGTGATTCCTCAGCACAAAGCAGTAAAATCAACATCAAACTTTGCAAATCAGTTTGCAACTCAGAGCAAAAAAGTCCTTTTAATGCTCTATCCCTTCCATTTTTTTTGGTAGGCATTTTATGAAATTTTAATTTAGGGAGACATCTTCCTAACAAGTTGAGCTGTTTTCTATCCTGAAAATGGTGTCATATTTCATAATAATTTACCCAATTTTTTAAATCATGGAAACAAGTGTAACCATAATTGGTATTGTGATCGCGATCATAGTAGCCATTCCTGTATATTTTTCAGCACGAACGAGCGCTGCAAGCAAATCAAAAATTTTAAACATAAAAAAGAAATTCAGTCCAACTCATCCGGAAGATTTTGATTTAACTGAATCTCAAAGCAACAAGACACTTACAATAGATCAGAAAAACAGACGTTTTATTTTGATGAATTTCAATCCTAATCAGCAAGAATCTATGTATGTAGATCTAAAAACGGTTTCCTCTTGTAAACTGGTTTTAACCACTGAAGGACCATCAGATACCATCGTAAAAATTGACTTTGAATTTCAGGATAAAGAAACTCCTAAAAAAATCACAATACCATTCTATGATTTTGATGATGACCGCATCAAACAGATAAGCGCCTATCAAGATCATCAGTTTGCAAAAAAATGGCTTAAAATCATCCAAGATTCTATTTCACGTTAGTTATTTAATTCAGAAAAGAGGCTCCTAGTGAGTCTCTTTTTTTTGGTAAATACATGATATTTGTCATTTTCTGCTTCATTCATAAATTCTAATTTTGAATTATACAAAATCCGACTTTATGAAAATCTCACTGACCCAAAAATACAATGTCCCAGGTCCCAGATATACAAGTTATCCAACAGTTCCGTACTGGAATGAAAGTGATTTTACTACTCAGGAATGGATAGCGTCTTTTCAGAAATCTTTTTCAGAAAGTAATGCTCAAAACGGAATTAGTTTATACATTCATTTACCATTTTGCGAAAGCATGTGTACCTTTTGTGGCTGCAATAAACGCATTACAAAAAATCATTCGGTTGAAGAAACTTACATACAGGCAGTTTTAAAAGAATGGGATTTGTATTGTAATTTATTACCTCAAAAACCCCTTATAAAAGAAATTCATTTAGGCGGAGGAACGCCAACATTTTTCTCTTCAAACAATTTAGAGCTGCTTATAAACGCTATACTTTTTAAAGCTGACAAAGCTAAAAATTACGAATTCAGTTTTGAAGGTCATCCTAACAATACTACATACGAACAACTTAAAAAACTATACGATTTAGGCTTTCGCCGAGTGAGTTTTGGCGTTCAGGATTATGCTGAAAAAGTTCAAAAAGCAATTCATAGAATCCAGCCTTTTCACAATGTCGCAAAAGTAACTTTTTGGGCAAAAGAAATTGGTTATACATCGATAGGTCACGATATTATTTTTGGATTACCATTTCAGACGATTGAGAACGTAATTGATACTGTCGAAAAGACAAATTCCTTAAAACCGGATCGTTTGGCATTTTACAGCTACGCACATGTACCGTGGATAAAAGGAAACGGACAACGCGGATTTAATGAAGAGAACCTTCCTAAAGATGCTGAAAAAAGAAAACTATACGAAACAGGAAAACAGATGCTTTCTCAAAATGGTTATCACGAAATTGGTATGGATCATTTTGCGCTGGTTTCTGATAGCTTGTATAAAGCTAGAGCCAATAAGGAATTGCATCGAAATTTCATGGGTTATAGTGCCTCAAAAACGCAGCTTATGATTGGCTTGGGAGTTTCATCTATTAGTGATAGCTGGTACAGTTTTGCCCAAAACACAAAAAGTATCGAAGAATATTACCAATTATTAGAAGAAGACAAATTGCCTGTTGCAAAAGGACATATCCTAACCAATGAGGATTTAATTATTAGAAAACACATACTTAACTTAACCTGTGAATTTGAAACTTCCTGGAGCGATGAAGCCTTATACTTCAAAGAAATTCCTAACGTACTAGAAGACTTAAAAGAAATAGAAAAAGATCAGTTGATTATAATCGGGGAAGGTAAAATAACCATTACAGAAGCCGGAAGACCTTTTGTTCGAAATATTTGTATGGCATTTGATTTACATCTAAAAAGAAAATCACCGCAAACAAACTTGTTTTCGATGACTGTTTAATGACAATTAGGAGTTTCCTGTACAAACAAACTCATATTCGACGGAGAAATATAGGGAATTCCTAATCCCAGTCCTCTAAGGATAAATAAAACACCAATTATTACAGCTAGATACGGAATTGCCTTTTGGATTTTATTTCTGAAAGGCAATTTTATTAATGAATGGACATAAACAACGAGTGTCATTAAAGGAATTGTTCCTAACCCAAACAAAATCATATACAATACACCAAAACCGGCACTCTGCATGGCGATGGCACCAAATAAGGCTACATACACCATTCCGCAAGGCAAAAAACCATTTAATAATCCTATTGTAAAAAGGGATTTATAGGTTTTCTTTTTAAATTGATTTCCTAAACCTGATTTTACTCTGGAAATAATTTTATAAACAGGTTTTGAAAAATTGTATTTTGAAAAAACTTTCTCCGGAACCAAAACGACAAGAATCATTGCCAAACCTATAAAAATAGACATCTTTTGCTGCAGTCCCGCCAGAAAAAATCCTCTTCCTAATAAACCAAAAATAAGTCCAACTGTTGCATACGCAGTTAGTCGGCCTAGATGATATGTTATGATCTGCGTAACTTTTTTTGCTTCATTTTGATGATCTACAGGTAACATCATAGTAATTGGACCACACATTCCGATGCAGTGCAAACTACTTATTAAACCTAATATGAAAGCTGAGTATAACATTTGTTTATTATTATCTTGCCGCAGAAAAATTGGACTAAAATGATTTTACAACGTTTTGTGTGTTTTATTCAATCAATATTTGTGCAGTCCCCTATGGGACATCTTTTTTAAATGTAGCTTGTTCTTTCTACCAATATCTAAATCCGAACGGATTATATCTCACAGAGATTAAATGTTGGTAAAAAATAAATCCCCATGATTATTTGTCCCATAGGGACTATATTTTCAAACCTGACATCAATAATTTTTCAAAAATCCATGCAAATCATTTCTAATCTGTGGCAAACACGTATTAAAATTAATTCACGTAAATTACTTCTTTCGATAAGTATTTTCTTCCCTTATATTCCCATTCCATATTAACATCCCAACGCCCTTTAATCAGTTTCTTTTGCGGAATAAGCAAAGACGAATTGGTTAAAGCAATTTGAGTATCAAAATCAAATTTCTTATTTGAAGGTCGGTATAATAAAACGTTACCTTTTATTTTATCACTTTCAAAAGTGGCAGGAAAAGCTATTTTTACACCATTCTCTGTATAGGTAACAGAAGGTCTTTGCTGCAAATCATGAGCATTTTGAATTCGGGCCATTTCATCCTGAAAATGCGAATCGTGTTTGTAATATTCTTCTACAACCAAATCATTATCATACTTACTATTCGACTGCACTTCGAAAACAAAATATAAAATAAAGCTCATAAACAGTGCAAATGCTATGACAATTCCGGTTCCCCAATTTATTTTCATAATAGTATATTTTTAATTAAAACTTCGTGGTCCTAAAAAATTAGTTGTGGTAGTTTCGAGTAATTCTGTACCGTTATAAACTCCAATTTTAACTTTGGTTTTATCGCTTTCCAAAAGAACCTTATCAATTTCTATAAATAATGTTCCTTGTGAGATTCCTTCTTTTAAAACTTTAAAATGCTGTTTTCCAACATTTTTAATATTTCCTTTTTGATCAATCAATTCAAAATGAATGTCATGATAATCTTTCATCGTTTTATTAACGATTTTATAGGTATAAACATTGCTAATCATATCGCCTTTATGCTGAAACAACTGACCTGGCAAACGTAAAACAACGGCCTGAACATCGGTTCGTAAAAACAGCATCCCAACAAAAACACTTAATAAAATGAACAAAACAGCTGTGTAACCTTTCATTCTTGCTGTAAATTTAAAAGGTGCTTTTTTTACAATTTCATCTTCAGATGCATATCGAATAAGGCCTTTTGGTAAACCTACACTTTCCATTATTGTATCGCATTCATCAATGCAGGCAGTACAATTGGTACATTCTAATTGAGTTCCGTTTCGAATGTCGATTCCCATTGGGCATACATGTACACATTGGTGACAATCAATACAATCTCCTTTTCCTGTTGTAGCTCTGTCTTCTTTCTTATTGAATTTCGCACGACCGGCTTCTTTTTCTCCCCTAACAAAATCATAAGCCACATTGATAGATTTATCATCTAAAAGTACACCTTGCAATCTTCCGTAGGGGCAGGCAATAATACAAACCTGTTCACGAAACCAAACAAAAACAAAATAGAAAACTCCGGTAAAGATCAGAAGCGCAATAAAATTACTTGCTTGCTCAATTGGTCCTTGTTCGACCATTAAAAAAAGTTGATCACTGCCTACTAAATAGGCCAGAAAAATATTTGCAATGCCAAACGAGATCAGAAAAAAGATAGTCCATTTAATTAATCGTTTTCTAATTTTTTCTGCATTCCATTCCTGTCTTGCTAATCGGGACTGAGCGCCACGATCACCATCAATCCAATATTCAATTCTGCGAAAAACCATTTCTAAAAAGATAGTTTGCGGACAAATCCATCCACAAAAAATCCTTCCAAATACTACGGTAAATAAAATTATAAAAACAATACCAACAAGCATTGAAATTACAAAGAGATAAAAATCCTGCGGCCAAAATGGAAATCCAAAAATATTAAAACGTCGCTCCATAACATTAAACATCATGAATTGATTTCCGTTTACTTTTATAAACGGATTTGCAATTAAGATGGCTAACAATATGTAGCTAACTATTTTTCTATATTCATAGAATTTACCAGACGGTTTTTTAGGGAAAATAAATTTTCGATTACCCCCTTCATCAATAGTTCCGATGGTATCTCTAAAAGCTTCGTCTGGTAAATTTGACATGGTTTTTGTAATTATTTTTTAACTTCAGTATTATCCTTTGGTGTACTTGCTGTGGTATCTTTTGTTGGAGCACTATCATCAACCCAAATTTCGCCTTCTGCTTCTTTTGGATCTTTTGGGTTACTACCTTGTAAGGACAGGATGTAACTCGCTACTTTTTGAATTTCTTTTGGTTTTAAAGTTCCTTTCCAGGCAATCATTCCTTTACCGTCACGACCTCCATTAGTTATGGTATGGAAAAGATTTTTAATTCCTCCTCCCAAAATCCAATGATTATCGGTAAGGTTTGGCCCAATTTGGCCTCCGGCATCAGCACGGTGACATGCAGCACAGTTGGTTGTAAATATTTCTTTACCGGCAGCTAAATTTTCAGGATCTGTTAGTAAAACAACTGTTTTCTCATCCATTAAATCCGGTGCTGTTTTCAGGTACTCGTCTACATCAATTTTTGCCTGAGCCATTTCTTTTTTAAGCTCCATCTCCTGATCATCTCCACCAAAAACCTCATAACGGGCAAAATAAATTACTCCAAAAACAATACAGATATAGAATAAATACACCCACCAAGGCGGTAAATTGTTGTCTAACTCTTTGATGCCGTCATAATCATGATCCATCAACAAGTCACCTTCTTTTTCTATAGGTTGGGTTTTCGTAAGCTTCTGCATTAAATCTTTATACCAGGTGCTTTCTGTTAAACTCAAACTTTTTTCATATTCCAGTTTTGCCTTTTCTTCCGGCGACATCAATTGGTACATAATGCGGTTCACCGCACTTAAGGTAATTTCTATCGCAATAAGGATAAATAGAAAAACCAATAAAAAGACAGCAACCATTGGATACTTAACAAAAGCCGGCCTGTCGCCTGAATCTATAAAGTATTCCATCAAAGCAAATACGATGAAGAAAATAATCGGTACTCTTAAATATACTGGGAAAAACTTTTTCATTTTAAATATCTTTTGAAATTATACTACACCCTTCATCTAAAGGTATTTCACTCATTTCCTGTATTTTTTCTTTTTTATATGAGAATACCCATAAGCCTAATCCAACAAAAAAGAAAAAGAATATCAAGAGAGAAAGTATCGGGTAAATTGCTATACCCGAAATAGTCTCCATATTGTGTTTTATTTGTTCAAACATAATGCTGTTATTTAGAAGTCTCTTTTACTTTAATGTCAGTTCCAAGTCTTTGTATATAAGCAATCAAAGCAACAATTTCTCTCTCGTTCATAGGAACGAATTTTTCGCCTTTTGCAGCTGCTTTTTTCTTGCTTTCTTCATAACTTTTTACAAAGTCAGGATCGTTTTCTAAACTTTTCTCGATTGCAATAGCCTGAGTTCTTAATGTTTTTTGAGCATTGGCAACATCAGCTTCTGAATAAGGAACCCCAAGCGTAATCATGGCTTGCATTTTCTTTTGAGTCAGCGAGATATCCATTGGTTCATTATCAAACAACCATTTGTAACCTGGCATGATAGAACCCGCAGAAATACTTTGTGGATTCCAGAAATGGTTAAAATGCCAATTGTCATTGTATTTCCCACCTACTCTTAATAAGTCAGGACCTGTACGTTTTGATCCCCATAAGAATGGATGATCATAAACAAACTCACCTGCTTTTGATTGCGGACCATAACGTTCTACCTCACTTCTAAAAGGACGAACTGACTGTGAGTGACAACCTACACAACCTTCTCTTATATATAAGTCACGACCTTCTAATTCTAGAGGTGTATAAGGCTTAACACTTGATATTGTTGGAATATTTGATTTCACCATAATCGTTGGTACAATTTGAATGATCCCTCCAATTAAAATAGCAATTGTAGCTAAAATGGTTAACTGAATTGGTCTTCTTTCTAACCAGGTATGGAATTTTTCTCCTTTTAATCTTCCAGTACTTATTCTTTGTAGAGCCGGAGCCTGCGCTAATTCATCTTCGATAGCATCACCCGCTTTAACAGTCATTATAATATTGTAAACTAATGTCAGCATCCCAACAAGATACAAAGTACCTCCTATTGCTCTCATCCAGTATAATGGCATAATTGCAGTAACCGTTTCAAGGAAATTACCATAAGTTAATGTGCCGTCAGGATTAAACTGTTTCCACATTGAGGCTTGTTGAAAACCTGCCACGTACATTGGTAAAGTATACAAAATGATTCCTAAAGTACCGATCCAGAAATGGAAATTTGCTAATTTTTTTGAAAACAATGAGCTTTTTGTCATTCTTGGAATCAACCAATAAATAATACCAAAAGACATAAATCCGTTCCATGCTAATGCACCAACGTGTACGTGAGCAACGATCCAGTCAGTATAATGCGCAATAGCATTCACATTTTTTAGAGAAAGCATAGGGCCTTCAAAAGTTGCCATTCCGTAACCTGTTATGGCTACCACAAAGAATTTTAAAACTGGCTCTTCACGAACTTTATCCCAGGCACCTCTTAATGTTAAAAGTCCGTTGATCATACCTCCCCAAGACGGGGCAATAAGCATTACAGAAAATGCAACTCCTAAGTTTTGAGCCCAGTTTGGTAAAGCTGAATATAACAAGTGGTGTGGACCTGCCCAGATATAGATAAAAATCAAAGACCAAAAGTGAATAATAGATAATCTATAAGAGTAAACCGGACGGTTTGCAACTTTTGGAATGAAGTAATACATAAGACCTAAAAATGGAGTTGTCAGAAAAAATGCAACCGCATTATGTCCGTACCACCATTGTACCAGCGCATCCTGAACACCTGCGTAAACAGAATAACTTTTTAAAGCTGATACCGGAATTTCGATATTATTAAAAATATGTAAAACGGCTACTGTAACAAATGTGGCAAGGTAAAACCAAATCGCAACATATAAGTGACGTTCTCTACGACGCAACATTGTACCTATCATGTTGATCCCCATAACTACCCAAATAAGGGCAATAGCAATATCAATAGGCCATTCTAACTCAGCGTATTCTTTTGATGAAGTATATCCTAAAGGCAATGTAATTGCTGCAGCAACAATAATAAGCTGCCAGCCCCAAAAATGGACATTACTTAAAAAATCACTAAACATTCTGGCTTTTAGCAATCGCTGAAGCGAATAATACATACCCGCAAAAAAAGCATTCCCAACAAAGGCAAAAATAACAGCATTGGTATGTAAAGGTCTTAAACGACCGTAGCTAAGCCACGAAATACCATCTGTCATGTTGGGAAAAAGGTACATAACCGCTAAGGTCAGCCCTACTAACATACCTACTACCCCAAAGAGGATAGTGGCGTAAATGAATTTTTTTACAATTTTGTTGTCGTAATAAAACTGTTCCATTTCCATAATTATACTTGTTTTTCTTCTGTTGTTGATTTTTTATTCTGGGGGGTAATTCTCGTTTCATCGTCAAAAAGCATTCTGACTGAAGGGGTATAATCATCATCATATTGTCCTGATTTTACAGCAACAATAAAGGCAATAAAGAAGCAAATTGCGACGAAAATACTAACTGAAATCAATAGATAAATAACACTCATACCCTTAAATTTATGTTAACAAAATTAACAGATTACTTGTTGTTAAAATATGATAATTATCATAGTTACAGAGTAATGTTAAATTTAAAAAAATCACTTATAAATCATTTTAATTTTTTGTTACTGAAATAGTTAGACATTAAAGTCACAAAACTTACAATGGTTATTGTACTTAAAGGCATGATAATAGCAGCCACTAATGGAAGTAAATTACCAGTAACCGCAAAAGTGAGTCCGACGATATTATAAAGAAGTGACAGAACAAAACTCATCTTAATTATCGTAATTGATTTTTGAGATAATTTTAAAAAATAATTGAGTCTTGAAAACTCTAAAGCATCTAAAATCGCATCGCAAGCTGGGGAAAAAACATTGACATTCTCAGAAATAGAAATCCCGACATTACTTTGTGCCAATGCTCCTGCATCATTTAACCCATCTCCTACCATCATTACATTTTGACCTTTTTCTTGTAATTTCCTGATAAATTCCAATTTTTGCTCAGGTTTCTGATTAAAAATCAATTCGGTTTCTAAAGGTAAAATCGACTGAAGACTCGCCCTTTCTCCATCGTTATCTCCTGACAGCACTTTTATCTGATAGGTTTTGCTTAAATTAAAAAATAAGTTTTCTAAGCCTTCACGATATTGATTTTGAAAAGTAAACTTTCCGTAATAAATGTCATCAATCCTGATATGAAGCGCAGTTTTTTCAATTTGCGATGCATCTGGTCCTGAACTTCCAACAAATTCAGCAGAACCAATTCTGATTACTTTATTGTTGGCAGAAGCTAAAATTCCTTTTCCGGTTATTTCCTGAAAATCATCCATTTTAACCTTCTTTGTTTCTGATAAGAAATCATATAGCATACGGCTTAATGGATGATTTGAACCTCTAAGCACATTTTTTATCAAAATATAATCTTCTTCAGAAAGGATATTTCCTTCGTATGAAATATTTGATTTTTTATTGGTGGTGATAGTTCCGGTTTTATCAAAAACAATAGTATCTACCTTGGCTAATTGTTCGATGACCAATGCATTTTTGAGATACATTTTTTGTTTGCCCATTATTCTGAGAATATTTCCGAAAGTAAAAGGAGCTGTCAGAGCCAATGCGCAAGGACAAGCGACAATTAAAACTGCTGTAAAAACATTAAATGCTGTATTGGCATCAATGAATATCCAGTATCCAAAACCTGCAAAAGCAATTAATAATAATATAGGAGTAAAATAACGGCTTATGGCATCGGTAATCGTTTTATGCTTTTGGAACACATTTTTCTGGAAAATCTCATTACTCCACAACTGAGTAAGATAACTTTGTGAGACTGAGTGCAGCACTGCCATCTCGATTACTTTACCTATTTGTTTACCGCCGGCAAAAACTTTATCTCCGGATTTTTTAGTAATGGGAACAGCTTCACCGGTTACAAAACTATAATCGATTTCGGCTTTTTCACTAATTAAAATACCGTCTACCGGGATTAATTCCTGATTTCTGATGAGTAATCTATTCCCTTTTTGCACATCGTAAATAGGAACACTTTCTTCTGATGTATCTGAATTTATTCTGGTAACTGCAATTGGGAAATAGGACTTAAAATCTCTTTCGAAACTCAAGAAACTGTAGGTTTTAATCTGGAACATTTTTCCGAGCAGCATAAAGAAAACCAAACCAGTTAAACTGTCGAAAAATCCTGACCCGTAATTCATTACAATATCAAAAGTACTGCGGATAAACATCACGATGATTCCCAGAGCAATAGGGATATCGATGTTTAGCATTCCTGATTTTATACTTTTATAGGCTGAAACATAATAGCCGCTTGCCGAATATAAAAAGCTTGGCAAAGCCAAAAGGAAAATCAATATTCTAAAAAATGGTTTGTAATTATCTAACCAAAATTCTTTGATCTCGAAATATTCCGGAAAAGACAATAACATTATATTTCCGAAACAGAAGAAAGCAACACCTAATTTGTAGGTTAAAGTTCTGTCTACATTTGTTTTACCTGTTTCATAGTTTTCTAAACTAATGTAAGGTTCATAACCAATAGAACTTAGCAGGTAGACAATAGCTTTTAAGGAAACAAGATCTGAATTGAATGTAATTCGGACTCTCTTTTCAGGAAAATTAACTTGTGAAATACTTATTCCCGGTTGAATTCTATTTAAGTTTTCAAGAATCCAAATACAAGAACTACAATGAATATGAGGGATGTTTAATGAAACTATTGCCGTATTTCCTTCTTGAAATTCTAATACTTTTGACAGGATTGCTTCATTATCTAAGAAGTCATATTTGTCTTTAATATCTTGCGGAGTGGCGCCTGGTGATTTTTCGAAATCATAATAGCAGGTCATATCATGAAGACTAAAAATTTCGTAAACGGTTTTGCATCCGTTGCAACAAAACTTCTTTTCATCAAAATTGATTTCCTCATTTTTAGCTATGGTTAACCCACAATGAAAACAACTCTGCTCACTCATAAAATTTGTTTTTTTTGATACAACAAATGTTAAAAAAACTAGAGATGATAAAAATGACATTTATCATGTTATCAAGAAATCGAATTCTAAATTTAACAAAACAAAATAGCTAAATAACAATATTCGCTTTTTTATGCTTTTTTTTAGGAATAATAATGCCTTCGAATGCTTATATTGGTTAATTTTGCAGTAAATATTTTTGCCATGAATAAATGTGATCAATGCATCGTACGACAACTTTCTTCTCTTAAAGCACTTAATAAGGATGAGGTTGTAAAATTGGCTAACAGCAAGACTACCTATAAAATTAAAAAAGGAGAATCCATTTTTGAAGAAGGTGAAGTAACTAATGGTGTTTTTTGTATAAAAGATGGTGTGGGGAAACTCTCTAAATTAAGTGCAAACGGAAAAGATCAGATTGTAAAACTAGTACAATCAGGAGAACTTTTGGGTCAGCGCTCCATGATTAGCAATGAACCTGCAAATTTATCTGCAAAAGCAGTTGCGGATATGGAGGTTTGTTTTATTCCGAAAACCGAAATTTTACACTTTTTTAATAACAATAATCAGTTCTCAATGAACCTGATGCAATCTGTGTGTGAAGATTTGAAAGAATCTGAAAATGATAAAATTGCTTTGGTTCAGAAAACCGTAAAACAACGCCTGGCAGAAACTTTATTGGAATTGCATGACTCGTTTGGTGAAAATGCAGATAAAACCCTGAAAGTTCAACTGACAAGAGAAGAATTAGCAGGGATAATTGGTACTGCCACAGAAAGTTGTATCAGATTATTATCTGATTTTAACAAACTGAATTTGATTGAATTAGTAGGTAAAAAAATAATGCTTAAGAATGTGAAAGCATTAAAGAAAATGGCCGAATAATTACAGCTTTTTAGCTTCGTTCCAGAATACATCCATTTCAGCTAAAGTCATATCCATTAAGGGTTTTCCTAACTCTCCGGCTTTACTTTCGAGATATTGAAAACGCTTTATGAATTTTTTATTTGTGCGTTCTAGAGCATCTTCAGGATTTACGTTTAAAAATCTTGCATAATTAATCATAGAGAATAAAACATCTCCAAACTCGGCTTCAATTTTATCCTGATCACCTGACTTTACCTCTACTTGCAATTCTTCTAATTCTTCCTGTACTTTATCCCAAACCTGGTGTGGTTCTTCCCAATCAAAACCTACTCCTTTTACTTTATCCTGAATTCGGCTTGCTTTGACCAGCGCCGGCAAACTTCTTGGAACACCTTCCAGAACCGATTTTTTACCTTCTTTCAGTTTTAGTTTTTCCCAATTTTGCTTTACTTCTTCTTCATCCTTTACTACAGTATCACTGTATATATGAGGATGGCGATGAATTAACTTATCGCAAATTTCATTACAAACATCAGCAATGTCAAAATCATTAGTTTCAGAGCCAATTTTCGCATAAAAAACAATATGCAGTAACAAATCACCTAATTCTTTTTTTACTTCATTGAGATCATTATCTAAAATAGCGTCTCCTAGTTCATAAGTTTCTTCGATCGTAAGGTGTCTCAGGGTCTGTAAAGTCTGTTTTTTATCCCACGGACATTGCTCACGAAGCTCATCCATAATAATTAATAATCTTTCGAAGGCTTTAAGTTGAAGTTCTCTGCTCATTTTATGACATTTTTTTCGGATTGTAACGAATGCTGTAAAAGTAAAAAATCCTGCTAAGAAAACATCTTAACAGGATTAATATATTTGAATGAGTAAACTACTATTCTTCTTTTTTAGCTTTTGCTTTTTTAGCAGCAGGCGCTTTTTTTGGTTTTTCCTCAACAACCGGAGTCTCTTCTGGAGCTTCAGCAGCAGCCGGAGCTAAATCAGTTACTAATCCTTTTGTCTGAAGTGTATTGTACCAGTTTAATACTTTTTTAATATCAGAAGGATAAACTCTTTCCTCATCATAATCAGGAAGAATTTCTTTAAAATAAGCCGCTAATGTAGTATTATCTTCTTTATGAGAAATTGCCTGACCTTTGTTTTCTTTAGTAGCAATACGCTGCATTACTTCAGTCAATGGTTTTTCTCCGTCGTAAGTATAAATTGAAATCTCTGATAATAAACTAACGTTACTTTTCAGGTTAACAGTAATTTTTTTTCCGTCTGTCAATGATTCTGCCACAAAGCCTGTACGAGTTTGCACTTTCAATACATATAAACCTGGTTTCCCAGAAATGGCTAAAATTTTCTCTAAATTCATGTTTATTAAAATTAGTATTAAGAATTTGATTTATTATATTTTATTGATTCTAATTCTCTTAGATCAATTATCTCCCTTTTTTAGCAGCAGCAAATTTCATTCTATATTCCTGAAACGTTTTGCCTTCGGTAATATTTTTTAATTTCTTTTGAATCAAACGTTTTTTCAAAGAGGATATTTTATCGGTAAATAAAACTCCTTCGATATGGTCGTATTCATGCTGAATAACTCTTGCAATCAAACCATCAAAAACTTCTGTTTTTACTACAAAATCTTCTTCGCAATATTCTATCGTCACCGTTGGTTTTCTGTAAACATCTTCGCGAACGTCAGGAATACTCAAGCAACCTTCATTAAAACTCCATTCTTCACCTTCTTCTTTAAGAATCTTAGCATTGATAAAAGTTTTTTTGAAACCTTTTAAATCTTTTTGTTCCTCTGAAGGTAAGTCATCATCATCACTAAAAGGAGTTGTATCAATAACAAACAAACGAATTGGCATACCCACTTGTGGGGCAGCAAGCCCTACTCCGTAAGCATTATACATGGTTTCATACATGTTTGCTATTGTTTCTTTTAAGTTTGGATATTCTGGCGTAATCGCCTCACCCACTTTTCTTAAAACAGGATCACCATATCCTACAATTGGTAAAATCATTTGTCTTTTTTTATATTTTATCTAATGAAAACTCCTGAATTTCGTTCTCATAATTCAGCTGGCAAAAATAGTAAAAAATAGTCAATGAATAATTCTAAAGATATATTATATCGTATTTTTTAGCAGCTTCGTAAAATCTCATCCATAATTATGCCAAATTAATTCGTACAATTCGTACTTTTGTTTGTAAACCTTACCATAATGCTTGATCGTATCTCGAAATTTACTAACAGTACCTCTTTTCTAAACGCCTCTAAAGTAACTATTGCTTCTGTTGTTCCTGTTTTAATTTTGAATTTTCTAGGTCATTTCGAAATAGGCTTTACAATTGCCTTAGGAGCCTTCTATACCTATCCCAGTGATGTTCCGAGCTCTTTAGGTCATAAAATAAAAGGCCTTATTGTAGCTTCTTTTATAGTCTCGGGCGTGAATTTATTAGTAAATCTTGCGTACCCTTATCCTTATTTATTTTATCCTTTTTTGGGATGTTTACTTTTTTTATGCTCGATGATTTCTGTTTACGGTCAGCGTGCTACTTTGGTTTCGTTCTCTGCTTTATTATCTATTTCATTATCATTCGGGCATTTGCATGAAGGCTGGGAAGCTTTTGAATATTCGGGTTTTATATTTGTTGGCGGTATATTGTATTTAGTTGTTTCATTGGTTTTTCATTTTGTACAACCTTATAAATATGTCGAATTACAAATTGCCGAAGGCATAAAATTAACAGCAAAATATTTAAAATTACGAGGTGATTTATGGAGCCCGGAAGCCAATCGCCAGAAAATCATCGAAAAACAACTTGCCACACAGGTCGATCTGAATTTAATTCACGAGGATTTAAGAAGAATGCTTATTGGCAATCAAAATGCATCAGCAACAACGAGCCAAAACCGAAAAATGCTGCTTGTTTTTATTACTTTGGTCGAAATTCAGGAGCTTGCCTTATACACATCATTCGATCACAGCAAACTTCACGAAAAATTCGCCAAACATCCTGATGTTTTAAGAACGTATCAAAATGTGGCCTATAAATTGGCTTCGACATTGAAAAAGCTTTCTAAAAACGTACACACTATTAGCGTATACGTTGATAAAAATGATTTAAAAAATGAACTTGATGCGCTTGAATTTGCCATTTTTGATTACGAAAAAACTTTAGGTAAGGAAGAAGCTGCAGAAGGCGTTTTAATGCTGACCAATATGCTTAAATATGCTAAAAATCAGGTTGGTAAGATCAAAATTATTCAGCGTGCTTTCTCGCTTGCGATGCAATCTTTTAAATTAAAGGATAAGGATAAAGAATTAGAAAAATTCTTAACCCCTCAATATTATCCGTTGCGTACTTTAATCGAAAATTTAAGTTTTTCTTCTTCTATTTTCAGGCATTCCGTACGATTAACCATTACCATATTAATTGGTTTTACTATTGGGCAATTTTTAGCTTTTCAAAACGTCTATTGGATTTTACTAACCATTGTCGTAATCATGCGTCCGGGTTATGGCTTAACGAAAGAACGCTCGTATAACAGGATCTTCGGAACTATTCTTGGAGGATTAATAGCTTTTGGAATTGTATCTTTAATACAGAATCATGTTGCGCTTAGTATATTATCTATTATATGTATGCTTCTTGGTATTTCTTTTACACAGATTAATTATAAAATAAGTGCCACTTTTGTTACGATGTATGTAGTTTTTATATACGGAATTTTAACCCCTAATATTGTCGAAGTTATTCAGTTTCGTGTTTTAGATACATTAGCCGGAGCCGCTTTAGCGTTTTTGGCCAATCAATTTTTATGGCCGGCCTGGGAATTTATCAATACGCCTATTCATATCGAAAATTCGATTAGGGCCAATAGAAATTATCTAAAAGAAATTGCTGATTTTTATAATAAAAAAGGCGAAATACCAACCTCATACCGATTGGCAAGAAAAAATGCCTTTGTTGAAATTGGAAACTTAATGACTTCTTTTCAGCGTATGATGCAGGAGCCAAAATCGAAGCAAAAAACGTTACCATTAGTCAATAAACTGGTGGTTCTAAATCATTCGATATTATCCGCTTTAGCGTCATTATCGACTTATATACAATCGCACCAGACAACATCAGCTTCAGAATCATTTAATTATATCATAAAAACGATTCTTTCTAACTTAGATCATGCGATTTCTATTTTACGAAATGAAGTTATTTTAACAGATACTTTTTTCGATAAGGAGGATGTGACTTTGCAATTTGAAGAACTCAAACGCGTCAATTTTACTCGTTTAATTAAAGATGACGAACTGGATAAAGAAACACGCCAGGCCAAAATGCAGGAAGCTCAAATGGTTATTGAACAATTGATCTGGATGAGTAATCTGGCCGAAAAGATTTTGAAAATCACAGAAGAATTTAAAGCAACAAATCCAGATTAATTCATCTGGATTTGTTGTTTATATTATAAAAGTTTGAGCTTAATTATTTAGTTTTAAAACTTCAGAAGTATGTTTTCTAAGTTCTGCTAAAAGCTCCGGTTTATCATTTAAAGTTTGTCCGTAAGAAGGGATCATAGTTTTCATTTTTGCTTCCCATTCCGGTGTTTTAATTTGATTGGTAAAACATCTGCTAATCAAATCAATCATAATTGCAACTGCAGTCGATGCACCAGGAGAAGCTCCTAATAATACTGCTAATGTTCCGTCTTGAGTATTGATCACTTCTGTACCAAATTCTAAAACCCCACCTTCTTTTTCATCTTTTTTAATTACCTGAACACGTTGTCCTGCTTTTTCTAATTTCCAGTCTTTAGAACGTGCTGTTGGTAAATATTCACGTAAAGCTTTCATTCTGTCCTTTGGAGACTGACGAACCTGCTCAATTAAATATCTCGTTAATGGTATATTATGGAATCCCGCTGATAACATTGGGATTAAATTATTTGCTTTTATTGATAAAGGTAAATCCAGGTAAGATCCGTTCTTTAAGAAACGAGTCGAAAATCCTGCAAAAGGTCCAAAAAGTAGTGCTTTCTCACCATCAATTACACGTGTATCGATATGCGGAACAGACATTGGCGGAGCTCCTACACTTGCTTTACCATATACTTTTGCCTGATGTTTAGCAATCACCTCAGGATTGGTACATTTTAGCCATTGCCCACTTACCGGGAAACCTCCGTAACCGTTTCCTTCCGGAACGTTTGCTTTTTCCAGTAAAGGTAATGAACCTCCACCGGCACCAATAAATACGAATTTGGTATAGGCTTTTCTTGTTTGACCACTTGTTAAATCAGTGATTTTAATTCTCCATGATTTATCCTCGCGTTGTCTTAATTTTTTAACTTCATGATTAAAGTATAAAGAAACACCATCCAGTTTTTCTAAATAATTAAACATACTTCTGGTCAAAGCTCCAAAATTTACATCGGTACCAATTTCCATGTGGGTTGCTGCTAATTTTTCATTAGCTTCTCTGCCTTCCATGACAAGTGGCATCCATTGTTTTAATTTCTCAAAATCTGTACTAAATTCCATTTGAGAAAAAATAGGATTGCTTTGCAAAGCTTCGAATCTCTTTTTAAGGTATTCGACATTTTTATCTCCCCACACAAAACTCATATGAGGAACACTTTTAATAAAATTATCTGGAGACGGTACTTTATTTTCTTGTACTAAATAAGACCAAAACTGACGCGAAATCTCGAAAGATTCTGCTATGCTAATTGCTTTTTTAGGATCAATACTTCCATCAGCCTTCTCTGGGGTATAATTTAATTCACAAAAAGCTGAATGTCCTGTTCCTGCATTATTCCAAGCATCAGAGCTTTCGGCAGCAGCGACATCTAAACGCTCATAAATTTCAATTTTTATATCGGGTTGCAGCTCTTTTAAAATTAATCCAAGAGTTGCGCTCATAATTCCAGCTCCAATAAGCACTACTTCACTATTGGAACGTATTGTATTGTCAGGCATAACAGTAATTTGTTTTTAAAGTGCAAAGGTACTTTTTATAATTGCAAAAAAAAACTAAAATCACATGATAAAAGTTATGTTTTTACTAAAAAAATCAGGTTAAGGAACTGCAAAGCTGTAAAAATTAAAAACGGTTTGAAGAAAGATAATCCTGAAGCATTATTGTAGCTGAGATTTCATCAATTAACCCTTTATTTTGACGCTGTTTTTTACTTAATCCACTATCGATCATGGTTTGAAATGCCATTTTCGAAGTAAAGCGTTCATCAACGCGCACTACTTTCATATCCGGAAAAACATTAGAGAAATGAGTAACAAATCCTTTAATTACAGCAGCACTTTCGGATGGCTGCCCATTCATTTGTTTAGGCTCACCAATTAAAACCGTTTCGACTTTTTCTTTTGAAAAATAATCCTTCAAAAAGTCGATCAAATTATTGGTAGGGATCGTAGTTAATCCTGAAGCAATAATTTGCATTTCATCAGTAACAGCAATTCCTGTGCGTTTTTGTCCGTAATCTATAGAGAGAATTCTTGGCATTTTTCAGTTTTCAACAAAGATAGAAAGGAATTAACAACTTAAAAAATAATCTGAATGTTTTATAATTCCAATAAATTAAGATACATTACTGCATTATTTTACATTATTGCATGCAAAATTAACATATTATCCTTTTAATCAGAAAAATGTTGTTTATTATTTCATAATTTAAAAAAAAATAAGTTCTTTTGCGGAAAATTCATCGATCCTTTTAAATCATTGAATACCAGATTTTTTAAACTAAACAGGAACAAAAATAAGTCACCAAAAACATTAAGCCCTAAATGAATAACTATAAAAAATGCATTGCTCTATTTTTGAAAAGATTTCTTTTAATCGTTCTAATATACCAGTTAAGCAGAGCTTTATTTTATTTTATGAATTTGGATTTATTTGATGATTTTACCCTTCAAACTTTCACAGGAGGGATTTTGTTTGATCTGGCCGCTATCAGCTATTTGAATATTGTTTTTCTTGTTGCTCATTTACTTCCCGGGAATTTCAAGTACAATGACCTTTATCAACGTATACTTAAGATTACTTTTTACGTTGTCAATCTTATATTTATAGCAACTAATTTCATCGATATTATCTACTACCGTTTTACTTCAAGAAGAAGCACTTTTGGTATGATTACCGCTAAAGGTATGGAGCAGGAAGCAATTGGACTGATACCTTCATTTTTAGCAGAGTTTTGGTACATTGGACTTATCTTTATAGCCATTAGTGTTTTATTGTGGAAACTACTTCCGGATTTAAATAAAAACATAGCACGACAAGACCTTACGAAGAAAGATTACTTGCTGAAATTTAGCTATCTAATACTTTCAATCGCAGTTTTATTAATTTTAGGACGTGGAGGCTTTCAAAAAAAACCAATAAAAATCGTTGACGGAATTAAGTACGGTGCTTTAAGCAATACTGCTTTAGTCCTCAATACTCCTTTTACTATCTTAAAAACTATCACAAAAAAAGAAGATCTTGAGAACACTACTTATTATAATACAAAAGAATTAAAATCAATATACAATCCTGTTATTTCATTACACCCTGGCAAACCTGCTATCAAAAAAAATGTGGTGATTTTGATTTTGGAAAGTTTTGGAAATGAAAATGTGGGACGCGGACAAACTCCGTTTTTAGATTCTCTTATTACAAAGTCATACTATTTTAAAAATGGTTTTGCCAACGGAAAAGTATCGATTGATGCTGTTCCTTCGATACTTTCAAGTATACCGAGTTTAATGAATAATTCGTTTATAACCTCTAGTTATTCTTTGAACAAAATAAATGGCCTTCCGAAAATTTTAAAAAAAGAAGGTTATAAAACTTCCTTTTTTCATGGTGCTTTTAACGGAAGCCAGAACTTTGACCAGTACGCCAAAGTAGCAGGATTCGATCAATACTTCGGAAAAGACCAATATACAGGTAAAGAAGCGTTTGACGGGCGATGGGGAATTTTTGACGAAGAGTTTCTACAATTCTATGCTGAGAAATTATCTTCGTTTAAACAGCCCTTTTTCAGTTCATTATTTACCATTTCTTCACACAATCCTTATATTATACCCGAAAAATACAAGGGAAAATTTCCAAAAGGTACAACTGTTATTCAGGAGAGTATTGCTTATAGCGATTATGCATTGAAAAAGTTTTTTGAAACTGCAAAAAAACAAAAGTGGTACAACAACACTCTTTTTGTCATCTCTTCTGATCATACATCGGCCGGAGGCGATAAGGAATCTGATCAAACCAATATTGGAAAATTCAGAATTCCCATTTTATTCTTCGACCCTTCGAATCCTGAATTGACAGGTGTTAATGAGAAAAACTTTCAGCAGATTGATATAATGCCAAGTATATTAGATTATCTAAACATTAAGACCGATATGGTAAGTTTTGGTAAAAGCTATAAATCTAAGGACAACTTTGTGGTGTATTACCTTCAGGGAACGTATCATTATATTAAGGACGATTATTATTTAGCTTTTGCCAATAATCAGACAATTGGACTTTATAACTGGAAAAAAGACGTTTTATTAAAAGATAATTTAATTAACAAGGACAAAGCCAAAGTTAAAGAATACGAAAAATTTATAAAAGCTTACATACAGTCTTTCAACGAAAGAATTATTTACAACAAGTTAGCCCTTTAAATAAAAAGTCCGTTTTGAAAAACTCAAAACGGACTTTTTATCCAAATATTCAAACCTAAAAAAATCAAATACTATCTATTAAAGAGTCTTCTAAAAAAACCTCTTTCCTCCTCTTCTTCCTCTTCCTCTACAACTACTCGTTCTTCATATTGAGCAAATTTTGCATGACCTCTTTCGTGTTCAAAAATCAGGTCTTTAATATATTCGACATAACTTTTCTTTTTTTCTTCTAAAAATCCAATAAGGTATTTTTCACTAAATTCCATTCCACTTGCTGCTTCTATCTGCAAAAGTTTTTTATAAAGAGGCTCAATATGCAGAGCGATAACTTCTTGCGGCACTGCCTGGCGTCTTCCAAAATAATTTACAATCACATCATTCTCATCTCTTGAAATTTCAAAATCAGTAATAACCCAATAGTATCTTCCTGATTTGGCTAAGTTTTTTACAATGGCATGAAAGTTTTTTCCGTTTTTAAGATTTTCCCAAAGTACTTTAAAGATTACTCGTGGCATATCCGGATGGCGAATAATGTTGTGAGGCTGCCCCATTAATTCATAATCCTCATAACCACAAACATCAACAAAAGTTTCATTGGCATATTCAATAATACCAAAAGCATTTGTTTTACTCATAATAACCTGAGTCTTGTCCCATGAGACTTCTTTATCAATAATAGTTCTTTGTCCCTGAAGTTGATTTTCCTGATTCATGTTTTGCTGCTTATATAATTTGTTTTGGAATGGTATATTCAATTTCCCTTATCTGTTTTGAGAAATTCGTAGTGCGAAATTAATTAGAACAAAAAAGTCAAAACCTGATTTTTGTCATATTCTGACATTAAAAAAACTTTTAGTGGCTACATGTGTTGAAAAATTCAATTAAGGCGATTTGTTTTATTTATCAAATTAAAAACAAAAAGTTAAATTTGTAACATTTTCAAAAGCATTTACCTTTTTGCATTTGTACAAATACGCTATCTTTGCCAAAAATTAAAACTTATGAATTCTTTACAGACTATAATCGAACAAGCTTGGGAAAACAGAGCTTTATTACAAGAAACTACTACAACTGATGCTATCAGAGAAGTTATAGAATTGGTAGATGCAGGAAAATTACGTTGCGCTGAACCAGTTGGTGACAAGTGGCAGGTAAACGAATGGGTTAAGAAAGCTGTTGTGATGTATTTCCCAATTCAAAAAATGGAAACATGGGAGTCTGGTATTTTCGAATATCATGACAAAATGTTACTAAAAAGAGGTTATGCTGAAAAAGGAATTCGTGTAGTACCAAATGCTGTTGCACGTTACGGAGCTTATATTTCGAGTGGCGTTATTTTGATGCCAAGTTATGTAAATATTGGTGCGTATGTTGACGAAGGAACTATGGTTGACACCTGGGCAACTGTTGGTAGTTGTGCACAAATTGGTAAAAATGTTCACTTAAGCGGTGGTGTTGGTATTGGTGGAGTTTTAGAGCCATTACAAGCTGCTCCTGTAATTATCGAAGATGGTGCATTTATTGGTTCTCGTTGTATTGTTGTCGAAGGTGTTCACGTAGGTAAAGAGGCTGTCCTTGGCGCTAACGTATGTCTGACTGCTTCTACAAAAATTATCGATGTTACCGGAGATGAGCCAGTTGAAATGAAAGGTTTTGTTCCTGCACGCTCAGTAGTAATTCCAGGAAGTTATACTAAAAAATTCGCTGCCGGTGAATTTCAGGTTCCTTGTGCCTTAATTATTGGTACACGTAAACCATCTACAGATTTAAAAACTTCATTAAATAACGCGCTTCGTGAATACGACGTTGCGGTTTAAATTTTAAATTACAATATTTTAAAATCCAAATTCCAATCTTATCAATTGGAATTTGGATTTTTTTTGCTTCAATTTGTAGATTCTTAATAAGATTAAGCTTTCTATATGAAGATACTTGTAATTCAACAAAAAATGATTGGTGATGTTTTGATTAGCAGTATAATATGCAATAATTTGCGTGCTGCTTATCCTGATGCCCAAATAGATTATTTAGTTTACGCCTCTACAACTCCTGTTTTAGAAGGGAATTCAAATATAGATAACATCATTTTATTTGAAGAAAAACATCGCAAAAGCAAAAAAGAGCTATTAAACCTGGGAATTCAAATTCGAAAAGAAAAGTACGACTTATTAATTGATGCCTACTCAAAATTAGAAAGCTGGATTTTGGTATTATTAAGCAATGCCAAACAAAAAATCTCTTATAAAAAACCTGGCAGAAACTTCCTTTATACCGATAATGTTCCCTTTGAAGCGCTTCCTAAAACTAATTTAGGTTTGGCAATAGAAAGACGTCTTTCGCTATTAGAACCTTTGGATTTAAAAATAAAAAATGATCCGATCCCAAAATTATTTGTTTCTGAAAAAGAAAATCAACAAGCGATTGCACTTTTTGAAAAACATAATGTTCAAAAAGACCAAAAAACAGTTATGATTAGTCTTTTAGGAAGCGAAAAATTAAAAACATATCCTTTAGAATTTATGTCTACAGTGATCGATTATGTTGCAGATAACGCCAATGTAAATATTCTTTTTAATTATTTCCCTAAGCAATTAGAAGATGCCAAAACCGTTTTTAACGCCTGCAAACCTTCGACTCAGGAAAAAATATATTTTGATTTATTGGGCGATGACCTTCGTTCATTTATTGCTATCATGAACCAATGCGATCTGATTATTGGTAATGATGGCGGTGCTATAAATATGGCAAAAGCACTCAAAAAACCATCATTTATTATTTTCTCTCCCTGGATAGAAAAGAAAATCTGGGCAACTTTTGAAGACGGAGTTCATCATCTATCAGTTCATTTAAAAGATTATCGTGCCGATTTATTCGATCAAAAGACAGAAAAAATGCTTAAAAAAGAGTCTTTGTCTTTGTATAAAGAATTTAAACCTGAATATTTTACAGCTCAGATCGAATCGTTTTTAAATCAAAACCTAAGTAATTCGATCTAATGGCTTTGTCTAAAAAAGCTTTAACAGCATTAGTTATTACTTATAATGAAGAGCAAAATATAAAAGCTGTTCTTGACAATTTGGCTTTCGCCGATGAAATAATTGTTGTCGATTCTTTTAGTTCAGATACTACTTTTGAAATAGCTTCTTCCTTCAAAAATGTAAAAGTTGCTCAACGTATTTTTGATAATTTTGCCTCTCAACGCAACTACGCATTAAGTTTGGCAACAAATTCGTGGATTATTTTTATTGACGCTGACGAAAGGCTGACCACTGAACTTGAAAATGAAATCAGCAATATTATCAATGACAAAGATAGCGCTTCGGCGTATTTTATGTATAGAACTTTTATGTTCCAAAATAAAAAATTACGTTTTAGCGGCTGGCAAACAGATAAAATCATCCGTTTGTTCAAAAAAGAAGAGGCTCATTATAATCACGAAAAAATTGTACACGAAAAATTAATCGTAAGTGGAACAATCGGAAAATTAAAAAACAAATTAGTTCATTATTCTTATTCCGGTTATGAGGATTATAAGCAAAAAATGATTCTTTACGGACAATTAAAAGCGCAGGAAGAATTAGCAAAAAAGACGAAACCGCATTTTTTTCATTTCTACATACGGCCAGTTTATCAATTCCTGAATCAATATATACTCCGTTTAGGAATTCTAGATGGGAAAAAGGGCATTATTATTTGTTACCTGAATACTTTGAGTGTTTACGTACGATTTCAGGAACTTAAAAAATTACGATCAAAAACTAAGACTTCCAAAATTTAAGTTTCTTCTTTAGTCTTTTCTTTCTTGCAAATTCTTCCTGAAAATGAGTAGTTGCCTGCCACATTTTTTCAAAAATTTCAGCTTCAGTTTTTTCTTTGTAGAACTTTGAATATTCGCTACTCATTACAGCAATCATTTCCTCTTTAGGAGTTAAGCGGCTAAAGTTGTTCATACGCTGCTCAAAACTCATGTTTTCATGAAAATTCATTCTATTTAAATCTACTAAAAAAAAATTATATTGATTGTTTTCGTTCTTTTTAATTAATGTATTTCCAGGAGAATGATCTAAAAACTCTACTCCTTTTTCATGAAGATCAAAAGTAAATTTTGTAAACTGCCTTAAAATAGTATCGTTATCCGGATAATCCGGAATTTCTACCAATTCTCTATAAGTCAATTCAGTTACCAAATGTTCGCTTGCGTAATAACTGTCTTTTAATCCTATAATATTAAAGTTTTCAAGAAACGCAATTGGCTGTGGAGTTCCAATTCCTTTTTCTAATAAAATGGTAGCATATTCGAACGAACGTCTTGCTTTTGATTTTCTAAAATATCGATAGGCAATTTTGTTTACTATATTCGGAATTTTAAAGGATTTAATATTGATGGTTTTTCCATCTAAATCAAACAGTTTTATTTTATTGCGGTCTCCATTCCCAAAAAGTTCACCCGAAGAATTAAACATTTTGATTTTGTCAAGAATTGACGAAGTACTATTTTCGAAAGAAGGATTTACTTTAAAATTCATCAGTAGCTTTTTATAAGGAACAAAAGTACATATACGATTTAACACTTCAAATTATTATTGTATTTTCGTAAAAAAAAGAAAAGATGTCACAGAAAAGTATTTTTCTAGAAACACATAATATCAGCAACAGAGCCTCAGGTTTAGGCACTTTTAATTATGAATTGATTAAAGGATTAGATCAATTGTCATTTGATAATGTAGAGATTCATCTCAATTCCGGAAAGCCCAATTTACTAAAAGATGAGTTTGGTGATAAGTTTAAATATCACAAGTACAGATCATTTCATAGATATAAGCCATTTAGACCTCTGGATAAATTTGATTTATGGCATTCTGTAAATCAAAATTCTAAACTAGAACCAAGAATAGATACTAAATATCTTCTTACAATACATGATGTAAATTTTGTGGAGGAAATATCTGCAGATATGAGCCATAAGCGCAATCGATTATTTCTGGAAAAATTGAATAAAGCCACAGCTATAACTTACATATCTGAATTTGCAAAAAAACAAACCCATCAATACTTTAAAGTTCCCGATGTTCCGGAACATATTATATATAACGGAAATCCAATTTCTACTTTATTAGACACAACTAATTTTGTCAGCAGTGTACCAGTTGACAAACCGTTTTTTTATACCATTGGCGATTTTATCGAACGAAAGAATTACGCTTCAATTGTTAATATGATGAAGTTAATAAAAAATTTCAATTTGATCATATCAGGAAACAATAATAAAAAATATGGCGCCGTGATTAGAAAACTCATTGATGATAATGGCTTACAAAATCAAGTTTTTTTAACAGGAAAAGTTAGCGATCAGGCCAAGCAATATTTCATGAAAAACTGTACTGCTTTCCTTTTTCCTTCCATAAGAGAAGGTTTTGGCCTGCCTCCAATTGAAGCTATGAGTTTTGGCAAACCTGTATTTTTATCAGACAAAACCTCATTACCTGAAATTGGTGGAGATATAGCGTCTTATTGGACAAATTTTGATCCGGAGTATATGAAAAATACACTTATTGACGAATTAGAGCATTTTGATAAAAATAAGACAGAAATAGCATCTTTGCTTAAAAAAAGAGCTGCAAGTTTCGATTGGAAAATTGCAGCTAGAGAATATTTAAACGTTTATAATGAAATCCTGAAATAAACTATTTTTTTAATAAATGTTTAAACCATTGTCCAAAGCTTTTTTTCCAAATATAGAAAGGTGAAGGCACTAATTTTTCTCCATTAAAATTTTTAATAATTTCTTCCATAGTAGTGCCGCTTACAAATTCTAAGCGGTTCCATTTTTCTGGTTCAATATAAAAGAAACCACGCATTTCTTTATAATTACTTTTATTAACTAATTTCCATTTCTGCATGAAAGAATCTACATTTACTTCATCATTATGGCCCCAGTTTTTAAATTTATATTCTATTTCTTCGGCTGTTCTGGATAAAGTTTCATGCCATAACACATTTGGCGTATATATAATTCTACGACGCGTATTTCGGGCAACTTTATAATCAGGATAATTAGTCGCCATAAGCCCTCTGGTGGCTTTATCTACATACAATAGACCTCCATCAGTATACTTAAACATATTAATTAAGAAAGCAGCAACCTGTATTCTGTTTTTTTCCGGATTATCTAAAAAGTGATCATGCTTTTTTAAATCTTTTACAAACTTTTTAAAATCTAAAAAATATTCATCACTATCTACCTGTATAAGCCAATTACCGATTCCCATTTTTAAAGACAGCATGTGACGTTCCCTGTTATCGTTTTCGATAGCTGAAAGTTCAGGCACATAAAAATTGTCTCGATAAATTGTGATCTTATTTTGAGTATCAAATAGTTTTATCCACTCGAAAAACTGATCATCAACCTCAAAAATTTCACCTGACCAGGTTCTAAATTTTTCATCAACTGCTAAAAAGATAGCATCGGCATCATTATATACAAGAGGAATTGATATTTTTAGTTTTTCGTAATCATAAGAAAATAAAAAGCCAACATGGATTTTTTTCATTTATTTAAATTTGTTAGGGCAAAGATAAAAACATTCCGAAATTATCTATAAAATTACAGCTGATTCTTTAAGATAATTTTAACTTAAATATTATCTTTGCCATGTTGAAACAAAAACCATGCAAAATCATGCAAATTCCTGAAATTTCTGTTATAATTCCTGTTTTTAACGCTGCTACCTTTTTGCACGAAAGCATTGAAAGTATCCTAAATCAAACATTCTCAGACTTTGAACTTATAATATTAAACGATAAATCTACAGATGAAAGCTTAGAGATAATTAAAAAAATTCACTCTAAAGATAATCGAATAATTATTATTGATAAGGAACAGAATGTAGGCCCGGCATACCTTAGGAATGAAGGAATTAACGCTGCAAAAGGTAAATTTATTGCATTAATGGATGCTGATGATATTGCAATACCAACACGTTTTGAAAAGCAGCTAGCAGTATTAAAAAATAATCCTGAAATTGGAGTTTGTGGTACAGGTTTTACTTTTTTTGGATCGAAAAAAAATAAAACAATAAAACACAGTATCCATCATGATGCTATAAAAGTATCTTTTTTACACAGTTGTAACATTGGTAACCCAACTGTAATGTTTAAAAAAGAGGTTTTAGGCGATCTAAAATTCGATAATGATTTTGTTCCTGCTGAAGATTATGATTTATGGAGCCGATTATTAGCTAAAACCAATTTCTATAACATCCCTGAATCTCTTCTAAATTACAGACAACACGATAACAATATAAGTAAAACAAAAATTGATAATGTGAACCGATCTGTAAAAAGAGTAAAAATAAATCAGTTAGCTTCTCTTGAAGTAAATCCTGCGGATCCAAAAATTGATTTTTACCTAAATGCAGTTTCATTACAAAAAAGACTTTCTCCTCAGGAGATTATCGAAACTATTAATGCCTCAAAATTTCTGGTTTCGCAGAATGAAAAGCTAAAATATTTCAATCAGGACTTGCTGGAAAAACATATCAATAAGGTTCTGGTGCGCACTATTCGTAATGCTGGCTCTTTTAATATTACATTTTATAAGCATGTAAGTAAAAACGAAAAGGCTATATTCCAGAGAATAAGCCCTTTCGATCGAATGATTTTATATTTTAAATCTTTATTTGGGCGATAAAGATTTTAAAATCCTGATTTTATATATTTCAATAAATATTTGAATTTTAAAGATAAATTAGCTTTATATAAAAATTCATTGATCGCTTTTCGTGGTTCCTCTATATTTTGAAATTCTTTATTTTTACGCAATTTTAAAGCCTCAAACGCAGAAGCTTTTAATAACGAAGCCATCACTTTCTCGATGTTTTTTGTTCTGGCCTGCGGAATATTATCATAGATCTCTTTTATATTGAGGTAGGAAGAATAACGCTGGAAAAAAGTAGATTTTAAAGAAAAAACGCCTCCCGGATGCACTCTGTAAACCGCTGCCTGAAAATTCATAAAAGCACCTTTTCCGTGGCAAAGCGCCAGTGCATAAAGCGTATTATCTTTACCGTATTTAAACTTTTTATAATCTAAAGGATCAACAGCCTTCTTTTTAAAAACGCTGGTCAGGGTCAGGGTACAATAGGGCTGAAAAATGGTATCAAAATCAATTGTGTACACTGATGGTAAAGTATCTTTGAAATCATTAGGCACTAATTCAGTTCCTTTTTTGCTAAAATAATCTGTCCATGTAATGACATATTCTTTATTATTTTCTAAAAAGTCAACTTGTTTCTGTAATTTCAATGCATCGATCCAATAATCATCGCCTTCGCATAAGGCAATATATTTTCCCTGTGCCATAGGAAAAGTAAGATCACTCCAAAAATTAACTTTTTTAGAATACTGATTTTCCTTTTGTAAAATGGGTTTAATAATGAGTGGATATTTTTCTGCAAATTCCTTTACAATAGCAGCTGTATTATCTGTAGAAGCATCATCATGTACAATTATTTCAATAGGAAATGTTGTTTCCTGCTTTAAAAAACCTTCTAAAGTTTCCCGAATAAATCCTTCATGATTAAAGGTATCACATAAAATGCTGACAAATGGTTTTTCATTATTTATCCAACTTGAAATAATGGTATTTTGATCTCTCATATTAGATTGTTTTTGTTTATTTTTTTTTTGAAATATCACGAAGCGATACTTTTATTATATATTGGAATCATTTTCTCCCTAAATGCTTTTACACCAAATCTTGAAATTGCATTTTTAAATATTGATTCGTGATTAAACTGAAGTTCTTTATTCAATATTTTTAGAATATTTTCGGCAATAGCCTTAAAATGTTTTACGGGTACAATAATACCATTTTCTTTAGTAATAAATTCATTAACACTCCGGATTGTGTTGTAATTACTGGAACACCTGTAAACAAAGCTTCTAAAAGGAGAGACTCCAAAGGTTTCAAAAAGACTTGTAAAAACAAAAACATCTGACTTTTGCAAGGCTAAAACAATTTCTTCTTTTGAAGCTTTTTCTATTATTTCGATTTGTATGTTTTTAAACTGAAAACTTAGAATCAAATTTCTTACTTCTTCTATACAATTGTTTTCCCCAGGCATTGATGCCAATCCATGTAAATTTTATCTTTTGGTAATTTAAGTTGTCGATGATCTTCAACGCTTTTAAAGTTTTAATCTGGTTCTTTATTGGCGCATACGCTCCTCTGGTTATAATTTCGAAATATTCACTTTTCGTTCTATTATAATTATTAAATAGTTTTTTATCTACCGTATTTCCAACAGTAATAAAATCACCAAAAAAATAATTCGTTGCAAACTGCCTCACCACATCAGTACTTAGCACTAAATTAAATTTAGATTTTTTTTAAACGGCATCAAGCTTTTTAATCTTTTGCTTACCAATATTCCTTAATGTAAACTAATTATGCTCTGTTAGCAAATAAGGTGTTTTATATTCTTCGTGATAACTCAAAGCCCAAAATACTGCATCGAAAACACTTTGCGCATGAAGTAAATCAATTTCAATTTTATCTTTTTTAAAATATTGATGCAAAACTCTGAAAGCTTTTTTTTCGATTAATTTTAAAAAGTAATTATTCTTAAAAATCTTAAACGATGGATAATATAAGTAGAGGATTGTAACCTTTTCTTCATAAATATTTTTCTCTATCTTAAAAATTTTCTTAAAATTTTTAAACTTAAATTTAACCGGCCGAAAATTTATCAGGATAAAATTAAATTCATCACTTAATATTAAAGCCTGTTCCATAAAGAAACTTCCTAATCTTAGCTTATAATCAAGCCAAGAGCAAATCATTAAAACGTTTTTCTTAGTACTCATTCTTATTTAATTTAAACGCTAATTCAAACTTTATATGAGAATTTTACTATAGAAATAAGTTTTAAAACTCAAGCTTTTTAGCCGGAACCCCAAAAACGGTAGTGTTTTCTTTTACGTTTCTAATTACAAGACTTGCGGCACCTACGGTTGCCCCTTTTCGAACTATTAGGTGAGGCAATACCGTCGCACGGGTATTAAGAGTTGATTCTTCTTCAAGCACAACAAAACCACCTGTAAAAGAATAGGAACTTAAATGTGCCCATTTATGAATTTTAGTATCATGACCTAAACCAACATACCCTTGTATAGTTACAAAATCTTCAATGATGCAGTCATTACTAATATTGGCATACATAAAAACCAGCAAACCATTACCAACAACAACGTTCGTATTTAGTTTGGTCGAAGGATGAATAAGATTAATAAACGAACCTCCTTTTGATAAAATTAACTCTGCATAATGTTTTTTCCATTTTACAGTTCCTAACGCGCAGACAAAAACGTCATTCTCTTCAATTTTATAATTTTCTACAGAAGAAATAATAGAAGGGTAATTTTCGAAACCATCAAGAGCATCTGCCTTATCATCTAAGAAACCTTTAATAACATATTCGATATTAAAACCGGAACATTGTGTGGCAAGATCATAAACCTCACGACCAAATCCTCTTGCTCCTATTATTATTAGATTCTTCATTATTCTATTATTAAATTACATGCACCCCATGAATATCCCACACCAAAACCTGCTAATATAACATTTTTACTATCGGCTAATTTAGCTTGTTGCTGAGCTTCATACAAAGCGATTGGAATGGTTGATGAAACCGTATTACCACAATGTTCCATGGCAATAAAAAATTTCTCTTCAGGGATTTTTATTTTTTTTCTTAAATGATTCAACATGTATTTATTAGCCTGATGAAAAATAAACAGGTCGATATCGTCTTTTGTTAAGCTGGATTTTTCTAAAATCGCTTCGGTAAGCTTTGGAACAAATTCACCTGTAAAATTGAAAATCTCGGTTCCGTTCATGAATAAATTTTTATCATTTCTTACGTTACCAAATTCATCTTCGATATCTTCATTTTCATCCAAAACAGGAAAACGCATACCGCCTTGTTTTACAATAAGGTTCTCTGCTCCTTTTCCGTCTGTACCAAAAATAAAATTGCCAATAGAACAAAATCCTTTTTCGCTAGTTAATAAGGTAGCTGCAGCGGCATCACCAAAAATAGTTTTGTTGCTTTTGTCTTTTGGATGAATAAATTTGGAATACGTTTCTGAAGTAATTAGTAAAACATTTTTAGCCATTTCACCTGCAATCAGGCCTTTTGCCAAGCTTAAACCATAAACAAATCCGGAACATCCTAAATTAAAATCTAAGGCCCCTATTGATGTGTTTAATCCTAACTTATCCTGAATAATACATGCGGTCGTGGGTAAAAAATAGTCAGGGCTCTGCGTACAAAACAACAAATAATCAATAGTTGATTTATCTATATTATGTTCCGTAAATAATTTCTCTGCCGCTTTCACCGCCATATCCGATGAAAATTCATCAGTGGCACTTATATGTCGCGAATTGATTCCTGTTTTAGAACTAATTTTTTCGATATCCCATTCAGGAAATTCCTGATTTATCAAATCATTAGATAAAACAGCTTCGGGTAAATAATACGAAATGGCTTTTATATTCGCTTTCATTGTCAGGATTATATCGTTGATGTTCTTCCTCCGTCTAAAACTATATTTTGCCCCGTTATCCAGTTGCTTGCCTCAGACAATAAAAATACAATAGGATTGGCCACCTGAACCGGATCTCCGTATCCTAACGGGTATTTTTTTTCATCTTGCTGAATCACTTCTAAAGATAAATCTTCAATCGATTTTGATGTTATTTCGGTTTTAACCATTCCTGGTGAAACACAATTTACACGCGTTTTACTGGCAGCAAATTCAGCAGCCCAGACTTTAGAAATGGCAATTAACGCGCCTTTGCTTGCAGCGTAAATCCCGTTTCCTTTCATACCGAACAAACCGGCTATAGAGGAAACCAGCACAATCGAACTTCCTTTATTTATTTTTTTCTTTTTAAATATTAAATTAATCAGATAAGCAATCGAATCAAAATTGATGCTTCTCATTTCATTCATCAATTCTTCTGAATAAAATTTTACGGGCGCCAACGACACTATTCCTGCTGAATGAACAACACCGTCAATATTTTCGATTGAATCAACAATAGTTTTAATATCCTCTATTTTGGATAAATCAGCAGCTATGAAGCTATTTTCGCTTCCGCATTCTTGGATTAGTTTTTCGAGAAAATCCTGCCGTCTTGCAATGGCAATAAAAGTGCCTCCTTGTCTGGCGATGGCTAAACAGGTTTCATATCCTATACCTGAAGATGCTCCGGTTACTACTATTTTTTTTCCTGATAAATCAAATGGGCTCATTATATCTCTTTTAATTCTTTTTTAGCATTAAAATATTCGTAAAACTTTAGAATTCTAAATTCTTCATCACCAAATATTGGCGAGCTGTCTTTAAAATTCACGAGATTCGTCTGAATATTTTCTACTATCTTTTTATCTTCATTTAAAACCAAATCCAAAGATTCGTTGGTACTATTATTAATAAAATCAATAATATTTTGCTCGGATTCGCTTAATTCTTTATCAAATTTTGGAGAGAAATAACGCACTCTTAAATTTGTTTTCCAAGGAGATTCCGGCAGCATAAAACCAAAGTAAAAACCTTTACCTTCTACAGAACTTATAAAAGCATTGGGATACAAATAAAAATGCAAATACCCTTGTGTTTTAAAAGTTCGGCCTGCCAGTGATTTTTCGATAATTTTATTTTGTTTGGCGCTTTCTCCTTTAGGAAATTCACACCAACTGTGCGCATTAAAAAAATCAAATTTTTCCGGGGCCATAGAACCAAATCCCATTTTTGCAAATGAGTTTTCGTGTACGGATGTACAATGATAACATTCCAGTACATTTTCGACCAGAAGTTTCCAGTTTACTTTATGTTCAATAGTATAATCGATTGTTTTTGATCCAAAGTGTGTGCTGATTTCTTGTAACGGAACAAATATATTGCCTAGATATTCTTCCAGACTTTTATCAAATTCGTTGTTTAATTTTATAAAAACAAAATCACCACAATAACCCACTTCATATTCTTTAAGCCGTAATTCGTTTATATTGTCTTTCTCGAATGAGTTGCGACACATTAAGCCTATAACATTGCCTTTTTTTCCGTACGTCCAGTTATGATACAAACATGATGAAACCCTGTTTCCATAAGGTTCTTCATGTATTGTATTGAATCTGTGCAAACAAACATTCTGAAAAGACTTTATTGTACCGTTATAATTTTGAACAAATATTTTATTGCCAAAATATTCAAACGTTACAAAATCATTATTGTTTACTAGTTCATTTTTATGGGCAACAAGTATCCAGGATTCCTCCAGAAACAAAGATTTTTCTTTTTGATAAACTGCTTGGTCTATGTAGTTTAAGTTTTTTGTCATATTTCTATCAAATCTGAAATCATAACATTATCCAGCCTTATTTTGGCTGTTCCCCAGGATAATCCAACTCCAAAACCGCAAATGATAAGATCTTTGTTGTCATTTGTCAAACTCTCTTTTAACTCAGTTACGATAGTAAGAGGAATTGTTGTAGAAGAGGTATTTCCAAATCCTTTTAATGAATAAGGAACTTTTTCTACCGGTAATTTTAATTTTTTAACAATCATTTTATTCATCATCAGATTCGCCTGATGAAATACAAAATGGTCAATGGCTTCCTTATCGATTTCAAATTTTTCGATAAGTTTATTTACTGTTTTAGGAGCCTGTGAAATTCCAAAACCAAAAACATCCATTCCGTCAAGAACCAAATTGCAGGAATTACGACTAATTCCTTCTTCGATATTTACTACTTTAAGGGAATCTTCATTTATTCTGTTTCTTGATCCTCCATCCGGTATAATAATCGCTTTATAACCGGAACCGTCTGTACCTAAATCAAAAAGCAAATTATCGGCTTTTTCATCAAGCTCGAATGCTGTTGCACTACCTCCGTCACCAAAAAGCGGGATTGTACTTTTATCTGACTTAGAAAGTAATTTACTGCTTGTATCTCCAGCCAAAAGCAATCCTTTTTTGATACCGGTTGCTTTCATCATACTGGCTATTATCGATATTCCGTAAACATAACCGGAGCATCCTAGTGGCACATCAAAAGCAATACAATTTGTAGACAAACCTAATCTGTCCTGAAGTATTGAGGCAGAAACAGGTAAAATATAATCGGCAGTTTGCGAAACAAAAACCAAAATTTCTATTTCTTCTTTTTGCCAGTTTAAGTCTTTGATTAATTTTTCAGCAGCTTCACAACATAAATCCGAAGTACAAATTTCCTTGGTTACTATGCGTCGTTCTTCAACTCCGGTGGCATCAATGAATTTTTGAATTTCTTCTTGTGTCAATATATCTAAATCAATGTTGCGTTCCGTATTTTTGGGAACGCAACAAGATATACCTTTTATTGCAATGTTATTTACTGAAAAAGTAGCCATTTGATTATGCTTTATTTTTAATTATTTCGAAGATATCATTTAATGAAGTCGAAGATTTAATATCATCTCCCGTTAATTTTACAGCGTATTCTTCGTCAGCCATAGCAATTAATGACAAGGCTGTTAAGGAATCCCATTCTTCCAAATCTCTAAAAACAGTTTCTTGTTTAATTAATGCCGCATCTGTGTCATCTAAAATATCTGCAAAATTTCGCAAAAAAGTGTTGATTTCCATAGTATTCTTAAATTTGTTTTGAGTTTATTATTCTTATTACTTGTATAAAAAAAGTCTCTTAAATTCTTGTCATTCAAACAACTCAGCTGTTTGTAGTTTTTCTTATATTGTTATAATAATGACTTATGCCAAAAATTCAGGTTTCTTTTGCTATTTTTACCCCACAAATATAACAATAGTTTACCCTTAAAGATAAATTAAAAACCACTAATCAAAAATTTAATGATTCCTGTAACCAAAACTTTTTTACCTCCACAAGAAGAATATAACCTTTTTGTAAAACGTGCATGGGATAAAGCTTGGCTTACAAACCGGGGTGAACTGACTATAGAATTAGAAGATAAACTCAAAAAACATCTTGACGTTTCTAATTTAATCATTACTAATAACGGTACAATACCCATTCAAATTGCATTAAAGTTATTTGGAAAGGGAGGCGAAATAATCACAACTCCTTTTTCTTATGTAGCCACTTCTGCAGCAATTGTATGGGAAAACTGTACACCTGTTTTTGTCGACATAAATCCTGATTATTTATCCATCGACGAAACTAAAATCGAAGCCGCAATTACGCCCAAAACTACAGCAATACTGGCAACACATGTTTTTGGAAACCCGTGTCATGTAATCGAAATTGAGAAAATCGCCAAAAAACACAATTTAAAGGTCATTTACGATGCTGCTCATTCTTTTGGGGTTAAGTATAATAACCAGTCTATGTTTAATTTTGGAGATGTAAGCACTTGTAGTTTTCACGCAACAAAATTATTTCATACAGGAGAAGGTGGCGCAATATTCTGCGATGATAAAGAAACGTTTTATCAGTTGTATTACAGCCATAATTTCGGACATGATGGACCTTTAGCATTTCATGGTTTAGGAATAAATGCTAAAATCTCTGAGCTGCAGTCAGCAATGGGCTTAGCGGTATTCCCGTATATGGATCATATTATTGCCGAAAGAAAAAAAGTAGTCAATTTTTACAATGAAAATTTAAATTTTGAGACCGTAAAATCTTTAAAAATAAGAGAAAACACAGAATGGAATTACAGTTATTATCCTGTGATTTTTAGTTCAGAAGATGTTTTATTGAAAGTTCAGACTGCGCTGGCAGATGAAAATATAATTCCCCGACGTTATTTCTATCCGTCTTTAAACACAATAGAATATACAAAAGGAGATACAATGCCTATTTCTGAATCGATCGCATCACGAATTTTATGCCTGCCTTTGTATGTAGGAATCGCTGCAGCTGATTTAGAAAAAATAGTTCAAATTATAAATAAACAAATCTTATAACAAAGTTGTTTTGTTATCATTAAAAATATTTTAGGTTATGAGTCAGGATATCAACACTGAAGTTCACAATGCTTACGAAGTTATAAAAGAAGGTGGCATTATTCTTTACCCAACCGATACAGTCTGGGGAATTGGCTGCGACGCAACTAATCCGGAAGCTGTTGCCAAAATTTACAAATTAAAACAGCGTGCTGAAACCCAAAGCATGATTGTTTTGATGAATGGCGAAAAAATGATGTACAATGTATTCAAAAACATTCCTGAAGTTGCTTGGCAGATTTGGGATTTATCTGAAAAACCTACTACATTAATTTTAGATGAACCCAGAAATGTAGCCGCAAATATTATTGCCGCAGATAAATCATTAGGAGTTCGTTTAGTGAAAGAGCCTTTTTGCTTTAAATTATTAGAAAGAATGAAAAAGCCTCTGGTTTCAACTTCGGCAAATATTTCAGGACAGCCTACTCCTATCGCATTCAAGGATATTAATCCTGAAATCATCAAAGGAGTAGACTATGTAGTAAAACTAAACCACGATAAACTAGCCGGAAAACCATCAACAATCATCAAACTAACAAATGATTCGCAGGTGAAAGTTATTCGTAAGTAATTTAGTTTTTAGTTTTTTTTGTTTCAGGTTTCAAGTTTCAGCTTCACAATTGGAATTTAAAACCTTTGTCCCTTTGCCACTCTGAACCTTTGAACCTCTACAAAGCTTTCAAACTCTCAATCAGCCAATCGATATCTTCTTTGGTATTATAATGACTAAATGAAATTCGGAGATTTGGTAATTTTAAATCCGTCTCCGAAAGCATTTCTTTTAAAACGTGTGAAGGTTTTATACTTCCGGACTGGCATGCACTTCCTCTTGAAACTGCAATTCCTTTCATATCCAAACTAAACAAAAGCATTGACGTTTTATCTGCAGAAAAAGGCAATATGATATTGATAATATTATAAAAGTCATCTCTTTTTCCGTTGATTCTAAAGCCCGGAAAATGAATCTCCAGTTGATCAATCAGGTACATTTTCAACCCGGATATATATATTCTTTCATGCTCTAAATTCTCATACGAAAGTGATAAGGCTTTTGCCATACCCGCAATTTGATGCACGGCTTCTGTTCCTGCGCGAAGACCTTTTTCTTGTTCTCCGCCAAAAATAAGAGGCTGTAATCCAGAGTTTTTTCGAACAAAAGCAAAACCAATTCCTTTTGGCCCATGAAATTTATGTGCACTTGCAATAATAAAATCGACTGGCGTTTTTTGTAAATCAATCTGGGTTTTACCAACAGACTGCACAGTATCTGAATGAAATAAAGTATTGTATTGTTTACAGATTAGCCCAACTCTGTCTAAGTCGAGAATGGTTCCTGTTTCGTTATTTACATGCATTAAACTCACAATAGTCTTTTTATCTTCTGCCAATAAATTAGACAAATGAGTAAGATCTATACTTCCGTCAGGGTTTATTTTTACGTAATCAACCTGTAGATTATATTCCGCTTCTAACACTAAAACAGTATGCAAAACGGCATGATGCTCAATTTTTGCAGTAATGATACGCTCAATTTTAAGATCTTCTACGGCTGAACGAAGAATCCAGTTATCAGCTTCAGTTCCTCCTGAAGTAAAAATAATTTCTTGTGCAGAACAGTTTAAATGTTTGGCAATACTTTTTCTGGAGAGCTCCAAAATAGTCTTTCCGTTTCTTCCAAAACTATGTGTAGAAGATGGATTACCAAAATCTTCTGTCATTACTTTAGTCATTTCCTGAATAACTTCAGGACGCATAGCGGTTGTAGAGGCGTTATCGAGGTATACTTTTTTCATTACTGCAAAGTTATGAAATATCAATTGTCTAATCTTAAATATCATTTGCCAAATTTTTCACTATTTTTGACGTCAAATAAAATTACGATGAAAAAATATGCAAGCCTTCTATTGTTCGCCCTACTACTAAACGGTTGCGATGATGGTGATTTAACAGTAGATACTATTGATTTTAGCAACGAGAGTATTAAAGCTCAAACCTGTGATCCATTAACTAATAATCTAATATATAAACTTAAAACTCAGGAATCTTTATTACTGCAATTACCTGACAATAAAATTATAAATGATCCGTCTGTTTACTCTTATGACATTGATAATAGTTTATATCGTGTGGTATACAGAGCATATGACGGTACTGTTGCCACTGCCAATATATGTGGCACAATACCTCCAAAAACACCTAATATTACAGAAGAATGGCTTGGAACAGCCGGAAAAATAGAGATTACTACCACTCAGAATACAGACTTAACCGCAACTGATGGAAGCACCAAAATTATAGGCTACAATCATACTATTGTTTTTAGAAACATCACCTTTGCTAAACCTGCCGGAGATCAGGTTGAAGCTGAATACGTATTTGGAAATTTCGCAACTTCGTATACTTCACCAAATACAACTTTTACCAATCCTGTACAGCAATGTACAAATTCTTCAAAACAGGTTTACAATTTCAATGCATCATCTGCATTAACGATTGACAATATCGATCCTGCATTGATCGTTAATGAAAAAACTACAACACCAAGAACAGGTCTTATCAATGCTAATGGTACAACAAACAAAGTTTTATTACGTACTTATATAAACGGTACGCTAACGCAAGGTTACTTTTGTAACACAACAATACCATCAAGTCCTTCGGTAAGCGAAACATGGATTGCCCAGGATGGGCTTGCTGGAGAAAGTGGAATTATAGAAGTAACGACAACAAATGTCAATAAAGTTTTCACTCATACTATTGTTCTTAAAAGTGTAATATTACAAAAAGATCACAGTACTTTTAAGTTGCCTACAAATTATACTTTAGGAAATTTAGAAGTTGTCGTACCATAAATTTAAACCCTGTTTTAAGCTTTTAAACACACCACTTAATTCCTACAAAAAAAACATCCGTTTTTCATTCTAATTTTGTATTGAAATTAGAATGAAAAACGGATGTTTTTTTATGCTCTAAAACGAATAAATTCAAGCGCAAAAAAGCGTCTTATTTATTGTTTTGCCTAAAATAAACTTCAGTAGCACCTAAGCCATATTTTTGATAATTGGCATCCTGAAAATCTATTCCGTCATAACGTCCCAATAAAAAATCAAGTTCTGCTTTTAGAATTCCTTCGCCAACACCATGAATAAAAACGATTTTAGGAATGCGGTTTCGGATCGCAAATTCAATGTGTCTTTTTGCCGTTTCTGTCTGCAAAGTCAGAATATCATAATTTGACATTCCGCGTTTATTAGGAACCAGTTTTTCGATATGCAAATCAAATTCCGGTGCTGCGATTTCGCGTTTATCTTTCTTTTCTTTGACAAAACTCCTTGCTTTTGGCTCTTCTTTCTCTTTTGAAACCGCATCTAAATCAATTCTTTTAATAGAATTCATTAAATTACTGGATTCTTGTATTTTAAGCAACTCATTGACAAAAAATGTCATCGTAAATCCGTCCTCAGTTTCGATCAAAACTTCATTGTTTTTTACCGAAATCACTATTCCGTTTATGGCTTCATCTAAGACAGAAACCTTATCTCCTTTAGTCAACATCCTGTTCTTCTTTATCTTGATTTTTACTAGGTGTTTTTGCGCTTAGCTGCATCATTCCAAACATGAAAACTACAATCGCAATTACCGTTATATAAATATTTTTATCTGCTGAAACCTGCTCATATAACGCAAGTGAAATCGCAAGAATCATTATTAAAATTTTAAAAGTTTTCATTTTCTACGTATTAAGAATTCAAAAGTATGAAACTTTAAAATAGGACTTCACTACTCTCTAAAACGAATCAAATATTTTTCTGATGAAATCAAACAAAATACTCATGGTAAAACTCATGAAAATGATGTCTCAAAAAACGCAAAAAACTGGCTTGTTTTTACAGTACTAAAAACCCTTTTTAAAGCACAATTCATTCTTACTTTTTTTCTCAAGAAAAACTTCCTTAATTTTTGTTTTTTTACCTATTTATTATTTTTCGTTTTTAGCACTTTCCAGCTTTCAGAAAAATCTAAAAATCATCAAAAATATTTGACTTTATACTTTCATAAAAAGTATATTTTCTGAATTTTTTTTTTAAGCTTTTCTAAATCAAAATTCTCCTAAATTATTTTTTTATCTGATTCAGAATATCATTCATCATCTCGATTTGTACTTTCTGAATTTCGATTAATTCCTGTTGCTGATGCATAATCATATGATCAATTTTATCATGGATCATTCTAATTTCTAATTCTGATTTAAGGTTAATCATATAATCTTTTTTGGCACGATTTCGATCTTTTTCTTCTTGTCGGTTTTGACTCATCATAATTACCGGAGCCTGCAATGCGGCAATACAGGATAAAATCAAATTCAGCAAAATAAACGGATAGGGATCAAAACCCTTATTGACCAAAATATAAACATTGGCTCCAATCCAGACGACGATAAAAAGTAAAAACGAAATAATAAAAGTCCAGCTTCCGCCAAAGTCTGCTACCTGATCGGCAATTCTTTGTCCAAAACTTCTGGGTTCCTGTTCGTCCTCTACAATACTTACTATTGATTTATCTTCTTTTAAAGAATTAATAACACTTTTTTCAAGATTAGAAAGCGTTCCTATTTCTGTCGACAAATATCTCGAAATGTATTTTTGGCGGTATTCATTTAATTCTTTGACCGCTATACAATCCTGTTCGCTAAAAGAAGGAAAGTCTTCAATAATAAGCCCCAAAATTGGATCATGAATAGATTTTCCCCAAATTTTCTCACTTTCAGGAAAAGAAAGATTAGAAATAGCACTTTTAAAAGTCGAATTATTTTTCATTTTTATAAATTTTACAGGCTAATTTACGCATTTAAGTTCTTAAGAATCACATAAAAAATTCGGCAATGTTTTTATTTTATTTATCACAAATACAATTCTCAGAACAAAATTTCTTTGTAATATTCATGCCCTTATTTACAAAAAACGCATTACTTTTAACGTTTTAAATTATCCACTCAATTTTACAATTGTGACCAAAGACAATATCATACAAAATATTAAAGCTTTAAAAAGCCATTCAAATATAAATTACGGAATCAAAACCAAAACTGAAGATTTTACCGAGAAGCTTTTCTATACCCTTTTTGATTCAAATGCAGACTTAGATAAAAGCATTGATGAGCTAGAAATCTGCTTTAAAGAAATTGCTGTTTTAGCCTGCAAAAAACCTCAAAATTTATGCGAATCGATTTGGGACCGATTTCTGGAAAAATTACCCGGAGTTCTTGAAAAACTAAATCAAGACGCCGAATATATTTTAGAAAATGATCCTGCATCGAATAGCATCGATGAAGTTTATTTAGGTTATCCCGGCTTCTACGCCATTGCCATTTATCGTTTAAGCCACGAACTATATCATCTGGACCTATTGCTGTTTTCGAGATTAATGAGCGAATACGCGCACCGAATTACAGGAACCGATATTCATGCGGGTGCTGATATTGCATCTCCTTTTTTTATCGATCACGCCACTGGAATTGTTATTGGCGAAACAACCGTAATCAGGAAACACGTAAAAATTTATCAAGGAGTTACTCTGGGAGCATTAAGCGTGAGCAAAGAAATGAAAAATGCTAAAAGACATCCAACCGTAGAAGCTAATGTCTGCATTTATGCGAATGCTACTATTTTGGGAGGCGAAACCATTATTGGAAAAAATAGTATCGTAGGAGGAAATGCCTGGGTGACCAAATCGATTCCTGAAGGTTCTATAGTAATCAATACCACTACAACTGAAGTTAAAATAAAAGAAAAAAAATAAAATGAACGCACAAAAATTGCTAAACCTAATTGGAAACACTCCATTGATGGAAACTGTCAATTTGGTTAAGAATAAAAATGTAAAACTTTTACTGAAACTTGAAGGAAATAATCCGGGCGGAAGCGTAAAAGACAGAGCAGCATATAACATGATTGCTGCAGCTCTTGAAAGAGGTGATATTAAAAAAGGAGATAAACTGATTGAAGCCACAAGCGGCAATACCGGAATTGCCCTTGCCATGATTGCACAATTGTTTCAAATTGAGATCGAATTAGTCTTACCGGAAGATTCTACAAAAGAAAGAACTCAAACCATGCGTGCTTATGGCGCTACAGTGATTTTAACACCTGCTAGGGAAGGAATTATTGGTTCAAGGGACTATGCCGACAAAAAAGTGGCAGAAGGCGGTTATATTATGCTAAATCAGTTTGCGAACGATGACAACTGGAAAGCACATTATAAAACCACCGGCCCTGAAATCTGGAATGATACTGATGGTACGGTAACGCATTTTGTTTCGGCAATGGGAACAACAGGAACTATCATTGGAACCTCGACATACTTAAAAGAAAAAAATCCGGCAGTTCAGATCATTGGTGCACAACCAAGCGACGGATCTCAAATTCCGGGAATTCGTAAATGGCCACAGGAATATTTACCTAAAATATTTGATGCAACAAAAGTAGATTCAGTTGTTGATGTCAGCGAAGAAGAAGCGCGCGAAATGACTAAACGTTTAGCACTCGAAGAAGGCGTTTTTGCAGGAATGAGCAGCGGAGGTTCTGTTGCCGTCGCCCTAAAAATCGCAGAAGAATTAGAATCAGGAGTAATCGTTGCCGTTATCTGCGATCGCGGTGATCGTTATTTGTCTTCGGATTTATTTGATTGAGAAAAAAGGTTCAAAGGCGCAAAGTTTTATAAACTAATACCAAAATCTTTGCGTCTTTCTACTTTTGAATCTTAGATTCTTAAAAAAAATCTACGCATATAAAAAGACTCACTACTGTGCGCCTCTACAAAAAACCTTTGAACCTTTGCCACTCTGAACCTAAAAAGAAATGAACTACAGAAAACTAGGAAAAACAAACTTTAATATATCCGAAATCTCTCTTGGCACCTGGCAGGTAGGAGGAAAATGGGGATCAGGATTTAATGATAAAACTGCCGACGAACTTATAAATAGGGCAATAGACAACGGCGTAAATTTTATTGATACTGCCGATGTTTATGAAAACGGATTAAGCGAAACGGCTGTGGGAAGAGTTGTTCGTTCCCGCTCTGAACGAATTTACGTCGCTACAAAATGCGGACGTCATATAAATCCTCATATAAGTGAAGGTTATCAGCCAAAAGCACTTCAAAAATATGTTGAAGACAGTTTGAAAAGAATGGGATTAGAAACATTAGATTTAATTCAGCTTCACTGTCCTCCTACGGAAGTTTTTTACCGACCTGAAATTTTTGAAATCTTTGATCGCTTAAAAGATCAGGGTAAAATCTTGAATTTGGGTGTTAGCGTCGAAAAAGTCGAAGAAGCTTTAAAAGCAATCGAATATTCGAATGTAACAACGGTTCAGATCATTTTCAATTTATTCCGTCAGCGTCCGTCTCAATTATTTTTCTCTGAAGCCAGAAAGAAAGATATCGGAATCATTGCGAGAGTTCCTCTGGCAAGCGGACTTTTAACAGGTAAATTTGATACTAAAACTACTTTTGATGCTCAGGATCACCGCAATTTTAATCGTAACGGAGATGCTTTTGATAAAGGAGAAACTTTTTCAGGTATAGATTACGAATTGGGACTAAAAGCTGTAGAAAAACTAAAAGCATTATTTCCTGAAACACCCAACCTCGCTCCTATTGCCCTGCAATGGATTTTGAGTTTTAAAGATATTAGCTGTATCATTCCGGGAGCTTCAACAGCCAATCATGTAATGTCGAATTTATCAGTCTATGATTTACCCGAATTAACTCAGGGGAAAATCGAGGCCATGAACAATATTTACAAAGAATATATAAGACCTTCCGTGCATCACTTATGGTAGTTTTTTTTAGTTACTAAAATACAAGCTGCTGAGATTCTAATTTTTTTTTTTAATCTCAGTGCTTTTTTTTCTAGAACTTTCATATTTACTTGCCCGCCACAACTCATAATTTATAACTCATAACTCATCAGCCTTCAAACTCAATTCTAAACTCGGCCCCTTTGTTTTTGCCTTCGCTTGTTGCGTTTAATGTTCCTTTGTTTTTTTCGATGATTTTCTTGCAGAGGTACAATCCAATTCCCGTTGAAGATTCATTTGCAGTACCTAATCGGCTCATTTTGGTAAATTTCTTAAACAATTCATCAATTTGATGTTTATCAAAACCAATTCCTTTATCTACAACCGTAATTATCACTTTTGAATTTTCACTGTAAATTCTAACTTTAATTTCGCTGTCGAAATACGAGAATTTAATAGCATTACTAATTAAATTTACTAAAACCTGAACAAGCAAACCTTCATCGAGTCTTAGTTTAGCCTCGGTAATTTCTAAATTCAGGCTCAGTTTTATATTTTTATCAATAAGCCTTTGTTCGACCTGTTCGTTAATGAAAGGCAAAATATCATGCAATAAAATTGTTCTGCTTTCCTGATTACCTTTTACAACACGATCCTGTTCTTGTAATAATTTTATAAAGTTCTCGATATATCGAAACTGCAAATTAGTCGACTCACGAATCAGTTCTGCCAATTGACGAACAGATTCAGATGGTTTTTCGCTTATAATTAAATTTGCCAGGCCTTGCGGATTACCTGCAAAATTTTTCAAATCATGCGAAAGCATATAAATCAAATCCTGTTTTTCGTTGATAAAACTTTCCGCTTCATAGATAGATTCCTGAATATTGCACAATAACAAACCGGCTTCATCTGTATAATCAGTGGGTAAAATAGATAATTTTCTATTATTTCTATAATCGTCTAATGATTTTGAAGCAAGCGATATGGGTTTAATTAATTGATTTAAAACCAAAAGCGTTATCAAGGTAGCCAGTAAAGTCATGATCAAAGAAAAAACTAAAATCGAAGTAGGCGAAACACTGTGGTTATAATAAAGTACAAAAAATAATATCCCTATCAACGGAATATGAATTCCTATAAAAGCAACAAATAAAAATTTGAAAGCATAACTTTTTTTTAGAAAGCCAATTTGTGAAAGGTTATGATATAAATTCATAAAAATATAACAATCAATGGATTAAAAATAGCAGATTTGGGTTAATTGCTAAAAACAAAGTTAACTTTTAATGTCAATTAAAATAATAAATTAAACAATTTGATAAAATATTTTGAAAATTAAATTTGAAAAAGTTTACAAACCCTTATTTTTGCGCTATGGGAAGAAAAAATACAGACAAAGTTGTCTTTCATCAGATTCAGGTTCTTGATGCCGGAGCAAAAGGTGTATCAGTAGCAAAGGCTCCTGACGGAAAAGTAATCTTTATACCGAACGTGGTTCCGGGTGATGTTGTTGACGTTCAAACTTTCAAAAAAAGAAAAGCCTATTATGAAGGCAAAGCCGTAAAATTTCATGAATTATCAGAACACCGCATAGAACCTATATGCGATCATTTTGGTGTTTGTGGAGGTTGCAAATGGCAAAATATGAAATACAGCCAACAGTTGTATTACAAACAAAACGAAGTAAAAAATCATTTGCAGCGTATAGGAAAAGTAGAACTACCTGAATTCGAAACTATTTTAGGTTCTGAAAAACAATTTTTCTACAGAAATAAAATGGAATTTTCGTTTTCTAACAGTCGCTGGCTAACAGAGAAAGAAATAGAAAGCACTGAGGATTTAGGAAACAGAAATGCTTTAGGATTTCATATCCCGAAAATGTGGGATAAAATTCTTGATATTCAAAAATGTTATTTACAAGAAGATCCGTCTAATGCCATTAGAAATGAAATTAGAGATTTTGCTAACGCAAACAATTTAGCTTTCTTTAATCCAAGAGAGCAATCCGGTTTATTAAGAACTTTTATGATTCGTACAGCTTCGACTGGCGAAATCATGGTTTTGATTCAGTTTTACGAAAATGACAAGAAAAATCGTGAATTGCTTTTAGATCATCTTTATGAGAAGTTTCCGCAAATTACTTCGTTACAATATGTCGTAAACTCCAAACAAAACGACACTATTTACGATCAGAATATCAAACTATATAAAGGTAGAGATTATATCCTGGAAGAAATGGAAGGTTTAAAATTCAGCATCAATGCTAAATCTTTTTATCAAACAAATTCTGATCAGGCGTATGAATTATACAAAATAACACGTGATTTCGCCGGACTTTCGGGCAACGAAACCGTTTATGATTTATATACCGGAACCGGAACTATTGCACAATTTGTTTCTAAAAAAGCAAAAAAAGTAATTGGTGTAGAAAGTGTTCCCGAAGCAATTTTAGACGCTAAAGCCAATGCAGAACGCAATAATATAACGAATTGTGAGTTTTTTGTAGGTGATATGAAAGTTGTTTTCAACGAAAGCTTCATCGCAGAACATGGCAAACCGGATGTTATTATTACAGATCCACCAAGAGATGGTATGCACGCCGCAGTTATCGATCAAATCCTGAAAATTGCTCCTAAAAAAGTAGTTTATGTAAGTTGTAATTCAGCAACACAAGCACGTGATTTAGCTTTAATGGACGAAAAATATAAAGTTACACGCGTGAGACCGGTTGATATGTTCCCGCAAACGCATCATGTCGAAAATGTTGTACTTTTAGAACTTCGCTAACAAAATATAAATGAAAAAAATAATCTCTCTTTTATTGGTCTTTACATTTGGTTTATCCAGCTGTGAGAAAGATGATATTTGTGATGCAAATACACCCACCACTCCCCGATTAGTAATTTCATTTTATGATATTAATGATCCTTCAAAACTTAGAAATGTAAACAATTTAATGGTTATTGGACAAGGAAAAACAGAGGGAATTATTTTCAACAAAAGCGTTACAGACACAACCAAATATGTTACAAACGCAAGTACAGTTTCTGTCCCGTTGCGAACAGACACCATTTCGACAACATATAAGTTTGTCTATAACTCATTAAGTCCAAATCCTGCTGCCATAAATATCGATGTTCTAAAAATAGATTATACACATCAAAATGTATATGTATCGAGAGCCTGCGGTTTTAAAACCACATTTACACTCGCTCCAGTAAATCCTTTCGTACGAACAGATCCGGATGGTGACGGCCCTTGGATGCAGGAAATTTTTGTAAAAACCCGTAACATTGAATCTGAAAATGAAACACACCTTGAAGTATATTTTTAGTTCTGTCTTATTGTTTTCAATGTTTTTGGGTCATACTCAGGAAACATCAACTAAAACAGTAACAAAAGAAAAGCCTAAAACCGAAACTGCAAAACCTGCTCTTGAGGAAGTAAAGAAAGACAGCATCAAAACAGATCGCTATGGTCTTCGTGTAGGTGTCGATTTGTACAAACTGACTCGCGGTCTTTATGATAAAGATTATAAAGGAATTGAAATTGTAGGAGATTTTCGTTTAACGAAAAAATACTTTATCGCAGCCGAACTTGGTTTCGAAGATAAAACCACGGATGACGACAGATTAAACTCTACCGCTACAGGAACGTACATCAAAGGTGGTTTTGACTACAATTTGTATCAAAACTGGCTCGACATGGAAAACTTAATTACAATCGGTTTAAGAGGCGGTTTTAGTACTTTTAGCCAACAGCTTAATAGCTATAAAATATACAATGCAAATCCGTATTGGGGAGAACAGCCGCCAGTTGCTGCTGGTCAAAAATATACCGGCCTAACAGCAGGATGGCTTGAAGTTGCCATGGGTTTAAAAGCAAAAGTGTTTAATAATGTATTTGTTGGATTTGGAGTTCAGCTAAAAATGCTCGTAGCCAATTCAAAACCATCAGGTTTTGATAATTTATACATACCGGGTTTTAACAGAACTTACGACGGAAGTTTTGGAGTAGGCTTCAATTACACCGTTTCCTACTTTATTCCGCTTTACAAGAAAAAAACTATTATTCCGCAAATTATAGAAACTCCTAAAAATTAGTTTTGAGCTAAATGAACAAAATCCTTATTCTTTTTGCCTTTAGCCAAATTGCTTTTGCTCAAAAAACGATTGTTAAGACCTCGCTTCATTTCTCCGGAAAAATAGATAAGTACCCTATAGAAATGACTATTGAATTCATTCAGGGACAAGATTCTGTTTCAGGAAGCTATTACTATTTAAAAAACAGTAAAGACATGCCTATTTTTACAAAAGGCATCTGTAAAGCAGGCGAAATAAAACTTGACGAGACAAGTTATACAACAACTAAAAAAGGAAACGTGCCGCAAAAAACAGGCTCATTTTTATTACAATTAGATAGTGAATATAAATTAAGCGGGATATGGCAAAACGTAAAGAAAGATAAAAAATTCGATGCCACTCTTTCCTGTCTGGAAGATTTATCTTCGTTTAATCCAAAAAATTACAGTTACAAACTCAACCAATATAAAGGTAAAGCTGAAAACACAAATGGTGAACTAGCTGATAATTTCTTAATTAGCAAACTGGATATTTATAATTCTAAAAAAGAAAAAGTACAAACAATTTCCGGCTTTAATAAAGCGATTTACGAAAAAGACGGAACAGTAGAATTAGAAGACCTAAATTTTGACGGACTTCTGGACATTAAAATTCCTATCTATTTTCCGGATAGAATTAAATTTGATAGTGGTTATCTCTACTTTGTTTATGATAAAACTAAAAAACAGTTTATTAGAAATACAAAACTCGAAGCTTTAGAATATTTAAATTTCGATCAAAAAAATAAAGAATTTGTAAAATTTGAAGCTGATGGAAGCGGAAACGAATCTGACTATTATTACAAATGGTCGAATAACAATTTCTATTTGATTAAAAAAGTTCAAAGTTTCGAAGACAACGATAAAACAACTTATACTGAGTACGAAATAAAAAACAACAAGTCAGTAAAAGTTAAAGAATATCAAAAATAAAAAAAGCCATGAATTTAAATTAATTAAGTTCATGGCTTTTAAGTTTTATGGCAAGCTTACGATAATTGAAAATCAACAGCTGCCTTTGAATGTATTAGAGCCGTGTCAAAAATAGGCACAGAAAGCTCTCCGGGTTTTATCACCAACGGAATTTCGGTACAACCCAAAATGATTCCTTCGGCTCCTTCTTTGATTAATTGGTTGGCAATTTCCAGATAGCGTTTCTTAGTTTCATTGGTCACAAGGCCTTTTCCTAGCTCTTCAAAAATGGTAGTGTGAATAAAATCTTTATCCTCTTCACTTTGCGGAATAATAGCTTGAATTCCTTTAGCCAGAAGCTTATCCTTAAAAAAATCAAGCTCCATAGTAAACTTAGTCCCTAATAGACCTACTTTTTTCAATTCTTGTTTCTCGATTTCAACAGCAGTGGCAGTAGCAATATGAATAATTGGTAACTCCACGGCTGCTTCTAGTCTGTCAGCGATAAAGTGCATGGTATTAGCACATAAAACAATGGCTTCTGCTCCACCCTGCTTTAAAAACTGACTCGCGTTTAATAACATATTAAAGGTCGAATCCCAATCGCTCTTTTCGTTATTCTTTTTTATATCAGCATAATTAAAAGAGTATATCAAACATTCTGAGAAGTTAAGACCTCCCAGTTTCTCATTTACCCCCTCGTTTATAAGTTTGTAATAATCAGCAGTAGACACCCAGCTAATACCACCTATAAGTCCAATTATCTTCATAAACAACTATTTTAAAATCCGTACAAATTAATAGTGTTTTATTCAACACAGAAACATAGACTGCTTATAATTTTAAATATTTTTCACGTAGATCTAAAAAGACTCAAGCAAATCTGCGCAGATCAATTATCTAAATTTAATCTGCTTAAATCTGTCGAATCTGCGTGAAAAAAAAAAAAACTTTACAATCCTTTATCCCGATAGCTATCGTGAGTCGCTAACTAAATTAACCTATTTCTCTGATTCCTTTTATAAAAATCCATTTCATGTACAGCTTTTCACCGTCTTTGGTTTTTACTGCCTGAAATTTAGGCGAAATCAAAGTAGCTACGATAAATGCAGTCATCGGAATCCAAAGTCCCGTTAATCCTGTATACATCGCAACTACAAATCGTCCTGCAATAAATAAAATTGCAAAACATCCTAATTGGTATAAAAAAGCTCTTACTTGTAATTTTGACATTTTTTTCTTTTTTATGGTTCAAAGGTACAGAGGTTCAAAGGGACAAAGGATTTTCTTTGCGCTTATAACTCCTTACTTCTTTGCACTATTACTCAATCTGATTTTTTTTAGACTCAAAGTTATAAAAATTCAAAACGACAAAGTTTTTAAACCTCTGTCCCTTTGAACCTTTGCTGCTTTGTACTTATTCAGAAACCTGAAATTTCGTTCTCTTACTCCCTTCGTACATTTCGTATTTCACCAAACGTGCTTCAAGGCTTGCGTTGAAGAGTTTAATTTTGCGGGAAGGTTTTAATCCTACAAATTTCAGCGCTTCAAGATTTGCCGTTATAAACCAGGCGTTTGTTCCCGGGTAGCTTTTCTTTAAGGTATCACCAATATTTTTATAGAACTCTTCCATATGAATATCCAGACGCTCATCATAAGGCGGATTAAAAACCATATGCAGTTTTCCTTCAACCTCTTTTTCAGTATCAAAAAAGTTTTCTTCTTTGATCGTCACATAATCTTCAAGATTGGCGTTTCTGATATTGTCTTTGGCTTTGTTTACTGCACTTGGCGCTTTATCAAAACCTTTTATAGTATAATGAAATTCCTTTGTTTTTTTCATCAGACTGTTTATAATCTGTTCGAACAGATCATTGTCCCAGTCTTTCCATTTTTCGAAAGCAAATTCTTTACGGTTTATGTTTGCCGGAATATTACAAGCAATCATAGCTGCTTCGGCAAGGAAAGTTCCCGAACCACACATTGGGTCCAAAAAGTGACTTTGTCCTTCCCAACCGGATAATATCAATATTCCTGCTGCCAAAACCTCGTTGATAGGCGCAATATTTGTAGCGGTTCTATAACCACGCTGGTGCAATGAATTCCCAGAAGTATCTAATGCAACCGAAACCTGATCTTTATCGATATGCACATTGATTCGCAAATCAGGAAAAGCTTTATCAATACTTGGACGTTGTCCCGTTCTTTCTCTAAACTGATCTACAATGGCATCCTTACATTTTTGAGAAACAAACTCAGAATGATTAAAATAAGTCGAATGCACCGTTGCATCAATCACAAAAGTCTGATTGGCATTCAATAATTTAGACCAGTTTACACCAGAAATCCCCTTATATAATGCCTGCTCATTATTGGCTCTAAACGAGTAAATAGGTTTTAAAACCTTAAGTGCGGTACGCAACGATAAATTGGCTTTATACATAAAACCCTTATCGCCCTTAAAGCTTACCATTCTCACCCCTTTTTCGACATCCTGAGCACCAAGATCACGCAATTCTTTTTCTAATATTTCCTCAAAACCAAAAAAACATTTGGCTATCATTCTAAAATTTTCTTCCATCTTTATTTTTGTATTAAAAAAAACTCCGATCGCAAACCCACATCTGATTATTCAGGTATCGTCACGAAATAGTTATTTTTCGGCAAAAATACACTAAATTTGCGGGACTTTGAATTAATTGAAATAGAATAAATGTCTGACGCACCAAACTCATCAACACCAAATCAGGAACGTAACACCGAAAATTGGTTTACCTCATGGTTTGATACTCCATATTACCACATACTTTATAAAGATAGAAACTACCGCGAGGCACAAATTTTTATGGATAATCTTACGCATTATCTCAATTTGCCCGAAAAAGCAAAAGTTCTTGATTTAGCATGCGGAAAAGGACGCCATTCTATCTATTTAAATCAATTAGGTTTTAATGTTTTAGGCGCTGATTTGTCTGAAAACAGCATTGCCGAAGCCAGTAAAAACAGCAACGAAACCCTGCATTTTAAAGTGCACGATATGCGCGAACCTTTCGAAGAAAAGTTCGATGCCATTTTTAACCTGTTTACCAGTTTTGGCTATTTCGAAAGTGACGATGATAACCTTACTACCCTTAAAGCCATCAAAGAAAGCTTATCTGAATATGGTTTTGCCGTTATAGACTTTATGAACGTAGCCAATGTAATCGAAACGCTGGTTCCCGAAGAAGTAAAAACAGTTGATAGTATCGATTTTAAAATAAAAAGATACGTTCAGGACGGGCATATTTTTAAAGAAATAGATTTTGAAGACCAGGGACGTCAATATCATTTTACCGAAAAAGTAAAAGCCCTTACCCTCAAAGACTTTCAGGAATTAATGGACGAAGCCGGAATTTATCTCTTAGATATTTTTGGAGATTATAAACTCAAAAAGTTTCATAAAACCGAAAGCGAACGATTAATCATGATTTTTAAATAGGTTCAATTGTTTAACTGTTAATTTGTTTAATCGTTAAAAAAACAATTATCCGATTAACCGATTAAACAAATCAACGATTACACCAAAACGAAATGAATTATCTATTACCCTTATTTTCTGTACTTTTAGGTTATATAGTGGCTTTGTTTTTAAAACCAAAAAGCAAAACCAATCTAAAACTATTGCTTGCTTTTAGCGGTTCATTTTTACTATCCCTAACCGTTATGCATTTACTGCCTGACGTTTATGCAACACACAATCACAATATTGGAATTTTTATCATGGTCGGAATTTTATTCCAGATCATATTAGAGTTTTTCTCAAAAGGCGCCGAACACGGACACGTACACGGACATGCGCAAATGAGTCAAATTCCGTGGCTGCTTTTTATAAGCCTTTGTATTCACGCCTTTCTGGAGGGTTTTCCTGTAAGTCATCATCACGATTTAGCACTCGGCATAGCCATTCACCACCTGCCTATTGCCGTAATCCTGACGACCTTTTTCATCAATGCAAACCTCAATAAAAAAGCCATTTTTGCCTTCATGCTTACCTTTGCAATCATGACGCCGCTTGGGACAATTGCATCAGACTTTTTACCTTTTTTAAACGATTATTATACAGAAATCACCGCCGTTGTCATCGGTATTTTGTTTCATATCTCATCAACCATTATTTTCGAAAGCAGCGAAGGCCACAAATTCAACGTAGCCAAAGTTTCTATGATTGTTCTCGGAATTTTACTGGCATTCTTTTTATAATCTGGGCGTGACCATATTCACAAAAGGCGCTATTTAACCAACCGCTTATGTGCGCCTTTCGCAAATACGGTGGGGTTATCCACACTACTTCGGTAGTTAGCTCCTATCCCTCACGCAAAAAAAACTTTACGCATAAAAAATACCTAACAGGTTTAAAAAACCTGTTAGGATACTCAATCTATACTCCCGTTTAATTTCAATTATCTAATTGACAAATTTTCTAATTATTCCCCCATAACTTTTAATCATCATCAAACACAATATTTTAGCCGGTGTAACAAAGTTTCAGGAAATCAGTCCTTATAGGTGAAAATTTATAAGGAAAAAGATTTATAATGTGCTATTACTTTATGTTCTAAATTTCGAGATTGCAATAAAAAAGATTAATTTTGACCCGACCAATTATACTAAAAAATGACGTTTACAAAAATTACAGAACAAGCATCAAAATACGAGCATTTAGAAAAAATGTCGGTTCATGAATTGCTTACCAATATCAATCAGGAAGACAAAACTGTTCCCAATGCAGTTGAAAAAGCAATTCCGCAAATTGAAGCTTTAGTACAACAAATTGTCGTTAAATTAAAGCTGGGCGGACGCCTTTTTTATATTGGAGCCGGAACATCCGGACGTTTAGGCGTTGTAGATGCCTCAGAATGTCCTCCTACTTTTGGTGTCCCTTTTGATTTAGTAAACGGAATAATTGCCGGAGGTGACACTGCTATTCGCAGAGCTGTAGAAAACGCCGAAGACAATGCAACACAAGCCTGGATTGATCTTAAAAACAATAATATTGGTGCAAACGACGTAGTAATTGGTATCGCCGCTTCAGGAACAACTCCTTATGTAATTGGTGGTTTAGAAACTTGCAATCAAAACAATATTCTTACGGGTTGTATTACCAATAATGCAGGAAGTCCGTTGGCATTAACAGCCCAATATCCTATTGAAGTAGTTGTAGGCCCTGAATTTATTACCGGAAGCTCCAGAATGAAAGCCGGAACAGCGCAAAAATTAGTTTTAAACATGATTTCGACCGCTGCTATGATTCAACTCGGAAAAGTAAAAGGGAATAAAATGGTCGATATGCAATTGAGCAATATAAAATTGGTTGACCGAGGTGTAAAAATGATTATGGGAGAAATTCCAATTTCATATGAAGAAGCAAGTGAACTATTAAAAAAATACGGCAGCGTACGAAATGCTGTCGATAATTATAATTTGCAAAAAGAGTTTTGATCTAACCGCAAAGAATGCAAGGTTTTACGCAAAGCTCGCAAGGTTTAAACAAAAAAATGAAGGTTCGCAAAGTATCAGGATGAAACTCTCGCAGTTAAACTTTGACAAAGTTCCAACAAACTTGAAACTAAAAAAACGTGAAACCTGAAACTTTCTGAAACCTGAAACTTTCTGAAACCTGAAACTTTCTGAAACCCGAAACAAAAAACAAATGGCAACAAATAAAGAATTACTGGGAAAAGGAATTAAATATATGTCAGGTTCATTACCTCTATTGTTTATTGGTCCTTCGTTGATATATAATGCTTTTATGAATCAACATACAAATTGGCATTATCTCGTTTTAGGAATTGGAATTGTAGCTTGCTTAAGCGCCATGTTCCTGATTTTTTACGGATTGAAAATTATTATGAAGGGTTTGTTTAATGACTAATTTGTATCTTTACTAAAATTCTTTATTATGAATATACAAGCAGAACTAAACTGGATTCATCAGGAAATTGATAAAGTACAAGATCCTTCTTTCGTAGAAAAATTAAAACATCTTTTGCAGTCAATCAATAATTCTACAGTTGATTCGGATGCAGCATATAATTTAGATATCGAAAATGCTTTAGAAAGTATAAAAAAAGGGGATTTTTATGCTCAAGACGAAGCTAAAGAAATGGCAAAAAAATGGGGAAGAAAATAATTTGGTCTAAAGATGCTTTAGATCAATTAGAAGACATTCATTTTTATATTTTCTTTGAAAGTAAATCAATTACAATTGCCGATAAAGTAGTTAACACGATTTTTGATAGCACCGAAATTCTAAAAACACAGCCTGAAATTTATAAACTAGATAAACAAAAAGTTAATAATGACGGAAGCTTTAGAGTTTATTCTGTTTATGACTATGCTATTTCATACCAAATGACCAACGATTTAATTTATATTCTTCGAGTACGTCACAATGCCCGAAAATCCAAAAAACATTCATGGAAAGTCTAATTCACATTCAGAAAACCTTCGAGAAAGTCGTTTATATTGACAAAAAAATCAACAATCGCGAGTTTGAAGATTGTGTTTTTAAAAACTGTGATTTTTCTAACAGCAATTTTACTTACAATACTTTTTTAGACTGCGTATTTATCGATTGCAATTTGTCGATGACCAGTTTATTTGGGACGAATTTAAAAAATGTGAGTTTTAAAAATTGTAAGTTATTAGGAATTGCTTTTAACGAATGTGACGATTTTTTATTCCAGGTTTATTTTGAAGAAAGCACGTTAGATTACGCCATTTTTTCGAATAAAAAAATGCCTAAAACCAAGTTTATAAATTGCTCTGTTCGCGAGGTAACTTTTATAGGAACCAACCTGACGAGTTCGGTTTTTGATAATTGCAATTTAGAAGGAGCCATTTTTAATGATACCCAATTGGCAGCAGTAAATTTTAAAACAGCATACAATTACAAAATCGATCCGGAATTTAACCCAATGAGAAAAGCTCAGTTTTCTAATGATGGAATTGTGGGACTTTTAGATAAATACGACATTAAGATTGTTTAAATTTAAAAACGCCACGAATTGCACGAATTTGCACTAACTATTTTTAAACTTACAAATCAGTAAAATTAGTGGACGAAAATAAAATTAATTATGGAAACAACTGAATCTTACTTAGAAAGCGTTAAAAAGCAATTTCTATATTATAAAATGCTGGGCGAAAAAGCAATTGGGCAATTAGAACCTCATCAGCTTTTTGTTTCGGTAAATGAAGATACAAACAGTATTGCCACTATAATCAAACATATTTCGGGTAATATGTTGTCGCGCTGGACAGACTTTTTAACTTCTGATGGTGAAAAAGAATGGCGTAACCGTGACGCCGAATTCGAAAATGACCTGCAATCTAAAGAAGAAGTGCTTACTGTTTGGAACAAAGGCTGGGATTGTTTCCTAAATACCTTAAACGAATTAAAACCGGAACAGCTCTCGGATATCATTTATATCCGTAATGAAGGTCACACGGTTATCGAAGCTATAAATCGCCAACTGGCACATTATCCTTATCACGTTGGGCAAATCGTTTTTTATGCCAAACAACTAAAAAATAGCCAATGGGATAGTTTATCGATCGCGAAAAATAAATCAGGAAATTATAATGCCGAAAAGTTTGCCAAGGAAAAAGAAATCAAGAACTTTACAGATGATGAACTAAAGCGATTGAAATGATCGAATATCATGCTCAGTTAGGAGGATTTTGGTACTGGATTTTAATTAAATTCGGCAGAACAATATTATCTGATGAACAAGCTGATAAAAACAGAAGACGGAATTTATTTTTTCTCTGTTTTATAAATATCTTTTTTGCATCAATTGTAACAGTATTTCTAATTTATCCGATATATTTCTAGCCCTGATGGAAGCGAAATCCTTTTGTGGCGGGGTTCGCCACAAAAGATATAGCGAACAGCAGGAAACAGCTCCTAAAAAAACAAATTATTTAAAATGAAAAAAATAGTATTCTTACTTCCGTTACTTTCCTTAGTATCTTGTTATGATGCCGAACACAATTGCAAAGATTTTAAAAACGGAAAATTCAAATTTGAGTTTGACGTAAATGGCGTAAAAAAAACAACGATTTTTGAGCGTAAAGACGGTATCGAAATCGAAACTTTTGAAGGAAAAACAGATACCTCAACAGTACGCTGGGTAAGTGATTGCGAATATATTTTGCAAAAGAAACACCCAAAAAATATGGCTGAAGAGAAAGCAATCAATATGAAGATTTTAACGACTTCTAAAAATTCTTATACTTTTGAGTTTGGAATGGTAGGTTCTGATCAGAAACAACGCGGAACTGTTGTAAAATTGGATTAAGTAATTTAATAAAACTTTTTTAGAATGGAAGTATTTTTGAATCCTGATGCCTGGATTGCCTTATTGACACTGACTTTTCTTGAAATTGTTTTAGGAATTGATAATATTATTTTTATCTCGATTGTAACGGGTAAATTACCCGAAGAAGATCGAAAAAAAGCAACGCGAATTGGTTTGTTCTTAGCCATGTTTATGCGTATTGCTTTGCTAATGGGAATCTCGTATCTGATTGCTATGAAAGCCACCATCTTTAGTATTCACTGGGGTTGGTTTGAAGGTGATTTTACAGGTCAGGCCTTGATTTTATTTGTTGGAGGTTTGTTTTTAATTTATAAAAGTACCAAAGAGATTAGCGAAAAAGTAGACCATAAAGGCGATGAAGAAAAGAGTATTGGCACCGCAGCAAAAAAATCTTTCTCAAATGTTATTGTACAGATTTTATTGATTGATTTGATTTTTTCTGTCGATTCTATTTTAACCGCTGTTGGTATGACAAATGGTGTTCATGGCGCTTTGACAATTATGATTACTGCGGTTATTATTTCGGTTTTGGTTATGATGCTTTTTGCGGTTCCGGTTGGAAATTTCGTTAATAAAAATCCTTCTATTCAAATATTAGGGCTTTCGTTTTTAATACTAATTGGTTTTATGCTAATTACCGAAAGTATGCATTTATCGAATGCTGCGCTTGCCGGTGAACACATTGGGGCGGTTCCTAAAGGGTATTTGTATTTTGCCATTTCATTTTCGCTGGCTGTTGAATTTATCAATATGAAAGTCCGAAAGAAACAATCATAAGTCATAATTTAAAAAGTTCCATTAGTGGAACTTTTTTTATATCAGCATTTAGCAAACAGTAACTCGCTTATTACATCTTATAAAACACGAAGAATAAACAAAACTTCGTGCCTTTGTGACTTTGTGGCAAAACCAAAAAAGTTTAAGCGTGTTTCTTTTACATTTCTATTTTAAGTATTACATTAGAACCTAAATCTTACGCATGAAAAATACCATTTCGCATAGAGTTGCCGACTTTTTAAAGGGCTTTCCTCCTTTTAGCTTTTTGCACCAAAAGGATTTAGAGAAATTATCCGAACAAATTTCTATTGTTTATAAAGATAAAGATGCTGTAATTTTTGCAGAAAACGAAGAAACTCACGATTCCTTTTACGTGGTACACAAAGGCGCTGTTGCGCTTAAAAAAAGCCAAAAGAACACTGTTTTAGACATGTGCGATGAAGGAGATATTTTTGGCTTGCGTCCGCTTTTGGCGCAGGAAAATTACATTATGGAAGCCGTAGCGCATGAAGAGACGATATTATACGCCATTCCTATTGCTGTTTTTAAACCTTATGCACTTGAGAACAGAACTGTTGGTAATTTCCTGATCGAAAGCTACGCATCCAACACCCGAAATCCGTATTCAGATATCCATAAAGATAAATTGTATGGTGATGATTTACTGCACAACAATAATTCTGAAAGAGATTCCTTTGATTTACAACCTATCAAATATTCGAAAAAAATTGTTACCTGCGGACCATCAACCACTGCCAGGGATATTGCAAAAATCATGACGAAGAAAAAAGTCGGAGCCATCTTAATCGTTGATGAAATGTTGCCAATAGGGATTATTACCGATAAAGATTTGCGTAACAAGATCGTGACGGGAGATTATTCGATCCTGACGACTGCAGAAACCATAATGACCAAACCTGTTATTACCTATCCTAAAAAAATGACAGTGACAGAGGCTCAAATGGCGATGATGAAAAGTAACATCAGTTATTTATGTTTAACCAAAGACGGCACAACAAATACCAAAGCGGTTGGCATATTATCGAAACATGATGTAATGGTAGCTCTGGGAAATAATCCTGCTGTCTTAATAAAAGCGCTTAAAAGAGCTAAAAAGGCAAAGGAAATAAAACCTATCAGGGCACGAATCATGCAGTTGCTTCAGGGATATCTGGATCAGAACATTCCAATGACTCTGATTTCTAAAATTATTACAGAGCTTAATGAAGCTTGTACGACACGTGTTATCGAAATTTCATTAGAAAAAATGAGCAGTCCGCCTCCGGTAAAATTTGCCTGGCTCGCTCTGGGAAGCCAAGGACGAAGCGAACAAATGCTGCATACCGATCAGGATAATGCGATTGTATATGAAAATGTTTCCGAGGTTTTTAAAGACGAAACCAGAATCTACTTCTTAAAATTTGCCACTCTTGTTAATAAAGGTCTTTTTGAAATTGGCTATGATTATTGTCCTGCCGAAATGATGGCCTCAAACCCTAAATGGTGTATGAGTCTTGATGAATGGAAAAATCAGGTATACCACTGGATTACCAATCCGGGGAAAAATGAAGTTTTATTGTCGTTTATCTTTTTCGATTACAGCTTGACCTATGGAGATGCAGCGATTGTGGATGAATTATCAGAATCTATTTTTGAAAATGTAAAAGCAAATCCTATTTTTTATGTTCACCTGGTTAGTGGTGCATTGCAAAGTCCGTCGCCAACAGGCTTTTTTAGACAATTTCTGGTAGAACAGGACGGAGCCAATAAAGACCATTTTGATATCAAAAGAAGGGCTTTGATGCCACTTACAGATGCTGCCAGGGTTTTGATCTTATCCCATTCGGTTAAATCGATCAGCAATACAGCAGAACGTTTTGAAAAACTGGCCGAGTTAGAACCCAATAACAGAGAACTATATTTATCGTGTTCGTATTCGTTTAAAGCTTTATTAAAATTCAGAACCAAACAAGGTCTTTTACATCATGATTCCGGACAATTTATAGCATTGGAATCGTTATCTAAAATGGAAAAAATCAAGCTGAAAAGAACTTTTAAAACCATCAAAGAACTTCAGGAATTGATTTCGGTACGTTTTAATGTTTCAAATCTGGTATAACTATGAGTTTATTTAATTTTTGGAAAAAGGAAGAAGATCTCTTTGATGAAAATATTTCGATAGAAGAAACCCGATTTGTCGTTTTAGATACCGAAACTACGGGTTTTGATTATGACAATGATCGAATATTATGTATTGGTGCATTGATTTTACAAAACGGAACAATTGCTATTCAGGATAGTTTTGAGGTTTATATCCAACAGGATCATTATGATAAATCGACAGCTCAGATTCACGGTATTTTAAAAGCTTTCGTGATCCAACGTCCTACTGAATTAGAAGCTTTGCAACAATTTCTGGCTTTTTTAGGCGATTCGATTATTATTGCGCATCATGCTGTTTTTGATGTTACGATGATCAATAAAGCCTTAGAGCGAAACGGATTACCTCATTTAACTAATCAACGCTTAGATACTGCTATTTTATACAAAAAAACGCTAATCAAGTCTCATTTATTCGAGCGAAAAGATCATTATACTTTAGACGATCTGGCAGATAAATTTGATATTTCTAAAAAAGACCGTCACACCGCTTTGGGTGATGCGTATATTACAGCAATTGCTTTTTTAAAAATTGTAAAAAAACTAAAAGAGAAAAAACATATTAATTTGAATGGTTTATTTAAATAAAAAGCCTGATTTTAGAATCAGGCTTGTTTTTAGAAATTAATCTTCTATAAATAGTGGGTATGGGAATAGGTTTGAAGACTTATTTTTTAAAAGCTTCATAAAACTCTCACATAAGTAATCCCACTCAATGGCGATACCATGACTGTTATTATTGAAAATGAAGAGGTAAAATGGATCAAGGAAGAAATCATTGCAAATGTTCTGGAGAACTAAACTGATACAATTTATTATATAAAAAACGCCAAGATAAATCTTAGCGTTTTCTGTTTTTATATTAGTCTAAAACTAACCCTATTTGGCCATCATCATCTAATTCTGTTTCAACCGAATCGTCATCGTCTAATTCTGGTCTTTCAGGAACTTCTTCAACGGGTTCTTCATAAGGTAATGGATCCAATAAATTAACTTGTTTTAGCTTATCAGTTGTCAGTTGATTTCCTAATGCTTTAAAGCCTTTTACAGCAATAAAATCTTCGACATCGATATGTAAATCTTCTTTCTGAACTCCTTTTACTTTTGCAAATATCAATTGTGCTACCGGACGATAGTCTGTCGATACAATTTCTAATTGCGAATTTGGATGATCCGTTATAAAACTTTCTTCTTTTCCTTCATTTTCTACAAGGAAACGTTTAAGATAGTAACGTTCTTTTTCTCCATCATAATAAATCGCCGAAATTGGTTTTTTAGGATTAAATTTCTCCAAAACAATCATGTCTTCCTCAAAATGAGTTGACAACTCTGGAATAATGACTTTTAATTTACCTGCCTGACTAATTACTAAGATTTTATCACTTGGTTTAAACTCACCTAACAATTCACCCCTGGCATCGACATTCAAACGTTTAACCGTGTCATCAAACCAAACTTTTCTTGGCAATAAAGTAGAAATTCCTTTTTCTTTTAGCTCGATTTTTTTAATTGGATATTTTGTTACCAAATTTCCTTTTGAAGCCCTGCCTTTAATAGCGAGCTTAGCAAAATCAATATCGAATTTCAGTTTTTTGATTGTTCCCACCTGACGCAATAAAATTGTTACAACCTCAGCTTCTCCATTCGGATTATGTGAAAAATAAACAACCTGAGAACCATTCGTTCCATTTGTTAAATCGTAAGCTTTATCTCTGGTAACACCCGAAACATTAAAACGTTTTATATACGAAGGACCGGATTTACCATCACGATACATCATATTATAAATGGTACGTTTATCACTCTTATCAAAAACAGCAACATGAATAATATCTTTTCCGATAAAAGTTTTGGCATCAACTTTTGTTACCATCAATGTTCCGTCTCTTAAAAACACAATAACATCATCAATATCAGAACAATCACCTACGTACTCGTCTTTTTTAAGGCTGGTTCCAACGAAACCTTCTTCGCGGTTTACATATAATTTCGTGTTACGTAAAACCACTTTTGTAGCCTCAACGTTATCAAAAACACGAAGTTCTGTCTGACGTTCGCGGCCTTTTCCGTATTTTTCTTTTAATTTGGCGAAGTATGCAATAGCAAAATCAGTAAGATTTTCTAAATTATGCTCTACCTCTTTCATCTCGTCTTCTAACTTCGCGATAAAGTCATCTGCTTTATCAGAGTCAAAACGGGTAATACGAATCATCGGGATTTGAGTCAAACGCTGCAAATCATCATCGTTGATTTCTCTGACGAATGATTTTTTGAAAGGCTCGAATCTATCGTACAAATATTTGTAAAGAGATTCTCTATCAGAATATAATTTAAAATCAATGTACATTTCTTCACGAATGAAGATTTTTTCTAAAGTAGAAAAATGCCATTTATTTTTTAATTCCTCTAACTGAATTTCTAATTCCTGACGCAATAAATCAACCGTTCTGTGTGTCGAAATTTTCAACATTTCAGAAACTCCAATAAACAAAGGTTTATTGTCTTCAATCACACAACCTAAAGGCGCTACAGAAGTTTCACATGCCGTAAAAGCAAACAAAGCATCGATTGTTTTGTCCGGAGAAACACCCGGGAAAAGGTGAATTAAAATCTCAACATCTGCAGCTGTATTGTCTTCGATTTTCTTGATTTTGATTTTACCTTTATCATTGGCTTTCAAAATACTATCAATCAAAGTCGTTGTATTGGTCGAAAATGGGATTTGCGTAATCACCAAGGTGTTCTTGTCTAATTGCGCAATTTTAGCACGTACACGTACACGTCCGCCACGAAGTCCGTCATTATAATTGGACACATCGGCAATACCTTGTGTCATAAAATCAGGATATAATGTAAAGGCCTTACCTTTTAAAATCTTGATCGAAGCATCAATTAGTTCATTGAAGTTATGAGGCAGAACTTTAGTCGAAAGACCAACTGCAATACCTTCTGCTCCTTGCGCCAAAAGTAACGGAAACTTTACCGGAAGATTGTTGGGTTCTGCACGACGACCATCGTATGAAACTCCCCAATCGGTAATTTTTGGAGAATACAAAACCTCTAAAGCAAATTTAGATAAACGTGCCTCGATATAACGAGAAGCCGCTGCTCCATCGCCTGTTAATATATTTCCCCAGTTTCCCTGGCAGTCAATTAATAAATCTTTCTGACCAATTTGTACCATAGCATCACCAATACTCGCATCTCCGTGTGGATGATACTGCATGGTGTGACCTACAACATTGGCAACTTTATTATAACGACCGTCATCCAACTCTTTCAAAGAGTGCATAATACGACGCTGAACCGGTTTAAAACCATCTTCAATCGCCGGAACTGCACGTTCCAGAATTACGTATGAAGCATAATCCAGGAACCAGTCTTTGTACATACCCGTTACTTTGGTAATAACGTCTTCTCCTTCTTCTTCCTGATTTTCGTAAAAATGCTGTCCTTCAAAATTCTTAGCATTTACACTAATAATTTCCTCAGAATCATCTCCGTCCTGATTGTCATCAAACTGGTGTTCTTCAGAATTATTCTCGTCGTCGTTTGGAATGATGTTATCGTCTTCTTCGTCTTTCATTTTTTATGCTGAATTTATTTTCAGTATTAATAAATTTTAATTTTTTATAAACCCTTTATGTTTTAGAAAATCATATTCTTTATTTTCCTCAGTATCATCTTCATCCCCCTCACGTACAAAAAGTTTAATCCCGTATTTCCTAAATAATGTCTCCATATCAGAATAACAATATTTCTGAAATTCATCTAAATTATCAGAATTTCTTCCAGCGGCACAGGCTATACAAAACTCGCTGTAACCAATAATACGGTTTTTATGATCTCTAAATAAAATCATATGTCGAGGTTTGTAACAATCTGCAGGAGTTTTACCAGTACTGCAGGTATCAGATAGCATTAAATTCAAAAGTTCTTTTTCCTGAATTTTATTCAAAACAACTCTTTCTTGTATCATTAAGCTATCAAAAGTCAATCTGTAATTATCGACCAGCTTTTTACTAAATGGATACTTTCCATTAACTTTTATAATATCCCAAACCATTCTATTGTAATAAGATACTAATTCAATTTTAGAAAATCTCTTTAATGGAAAATCTCTTTTTTTGATTATTCTGCTTAATGAGTTTACAGCTTCAATTCTCTCAAAATCTTTTGCTTTTTCATTTTTACATGAAATAAAAAATAAGAATGCAATCAAAAATAGTATTCTCTTCATATCGCAATTTCATTTCTAATTACAAAGAATAAATTTCGCCAACACTAGTGACCAAATTCAAATTCTAAAATCCGCAACACTGTCGCGGAATTTTGTATCTTAAAAACCCCAGTCAGTGACTGAGGTTTCTATATTTATTTTAATTCTTAAACCTCAGCTTCAACAGCATCCAATTCTACCTTCAAATTTTTGATGATAAATTCTTGTCTATCCGGCGTATTTTTTCCCATATAAAATGACAATAATTGCTCAATCGAAGTGTTTTTATCCATCATAATTGGGTCAAGTCGAATCGTTTCTCCAATGAAGTTTTTGAACTCATCTGGCGAAATCTCTCCCAAACCTTTAAATCGGGTGATTTCCGGTTTTGGTTTTAATTTTTCGATCGCATCTTTTCTTTCTTCATCAGAATAACAATAGATGGTTTCTTTTTTATTTCGAACCCTGAAAAGAGGCGTTTGCAAAATATATAAATGTCCTTCCTTGATTAATTCAGGAAAGAATTGCAAAAAGAAAGTAATCAATAACAAACGAATGTGCATACCATCGACATCGGCATCGGTTGCGATTACAATATTGTTGTAACGCAATTTTTCCAATCCGTCTTCGATATCTAACGCTGCTTGCAATAAGTTGAATTCTTCGTTCTCATATACAATCTTTTTAGTCATTCCGTACGAATTCAAAGGCTTACCACGTAAACTAAATACTGCCTGAGTATTTACGTCACGTGACTTTGTAATCGATCCGGAAGCCGAATCTCCCTCGGTAATAAAAAGCGTACTTTCTAAGTTTCTTGGGTTTTTGGTATCAGGAAGATGCGCACGGCAATCTCTTAATTTTTTATTGTGAAGATTGGCTTTCTTAGCACGATCTGTAGCCAGTTTTCTAATTCCTGATAATTCTTTACGCTCACGTTCAGCCTGCAAAATTTTACGTAATAAAGCTTCTGCTGTTGGAGGATTTTTATGTAAATAATTGTCTAATTTGGTTTTAATAAAATCATTTACAAAAGTACGAACCGATACCGGCGGTGTTCCGTCATCAGACCCCATATCCATAGAACCTAATTTGGTTTTGGTCTGAGATTCAAAAACAGGTTCCATTACCTTGATGCTGATAGCACTCACTATCGATTTACGAACATCAGATGCTTCGAAGTTTTTGTTGTAAAACTCACGAATGGTTTTTACAATTGCTTCTCTGTAAGCCGCTAAATGCGTTCCTCCCTGTGTTGTATTCTGTCCGTTGACAAAAGAGTGATACTCTTCGCTATATTGCGTTTTACTGTGCGTTAAAGCAATCTCAATATCATGCTCTTTCAGGTGAATAATTGGATATTCAAGATCTTCTTCGCTGATTGTTTCTTCTAATAAATCACGAAGACCATTTTCTGATAGGTATTTTTCGCCGTTGAATATAATAGTCAAACCATTGTTTAGGTAACAATAGTTCTTCACCATTTTGATTACATATTCTAAACGGAATTTATAGTTTTTGAAGATCGATTCATCCGGAGTAAAGGTTACTTTTGTTCCTTTTCGTTTTGTTGTATCAATTACATCTTCTTCAAGAATCAGATTTCCTGCTGAAAATTCGGCAGCTTTTTGTTTATCATCACGAACAGATTCTACACGAAAAGCACTCGAAAGTGCATTCACTGCTTTTGTTCCGACACCATTTAAACCTACCGATTTCTGGAAAGCTTTAGAATCGTACTTTCCTCCGGTATTCATTTTCGAAACTACATCGACTACTTTTCCTAACGGAATTCCACGTCCGTAATCACGAACCGAAACCGTTTTATCCCTGATAGTCACCTCAATAGTTTTTCCCGACCCCATCACGAACTCATCGATACAGTTGTCTAAAACCTCTTTTAAAAGAATATAAATACCATCATCAGGTGAAGAACCATCTCCTAATTTCCCGATATACATTCCGGGACGCATACGAATATGTTCTTTCCAATCGAGTGATCGAATATTATCTTCGGTATATTGATTTTGCTCTAGCATAAAGTGAATTGGATTTTTGGCTAATGTACCATTTATAGTCAAAAAATGAAAGCGTATTTCTTTTTTGTTATGATTAATAACAGCTTTGAATTCTATTTAAATTGATTTTAAAATAATACGGCCGATAAAAATATAAAAAATCAGCTTTTAAACAAAAAAACACTATTTGATTCCTAAAACCTGCTTCGCTAAAGCAATCATTTCAGGTGTTCCCGTATTTTTATTTTTTTCATCAGAAAGTTTTACGACACCCTGCCAATGTGTATTGTCCAGCTTAACTTCCGTTAATTTTATAACCATATTCATAGGAGGCAAACCTACATCATTGGTAAAATTGGTCCCAATACCAAATGACATTTTTATTTTGTCTTTACAAAAATCGGTTATGAGTTTTACCTTGTCATAATTTAAGGAATCCGAAAAAACAATTACTTTCGATTTTGGGTCAATTCCCATTTTGGTATAATGCGAAATTACTTTTTGCGCAAACTCAATTGGGTCTCCACTATCGTGACGGACTCCATCAAAAAGTTTGGAGTATTTTTTGTCAAATTGTTCAAAGAAAACATCTGTTGTATAGGTATCTGTCAGGGCAATCCCGAGATCACCACCATAAACCTGTGTCCAATGTTCAAGGCTTATAAAATTGGCCATTTTAAAACCAAACTGGGCAGCATGAAACATAAACCATTCGTGCGCATGAGTGCCTAAAGGACGTATGTTATTGACCATTGCAAAATGCACATTACTGGTGCCGATAAAACTTTGCGAACCAAAAGTTTGTAATGTATCATTGATCAAAACATGCACATTGTAAGAATGACGACGTCGGGTACCAAATTCTAAAATCGAAACTCCTAAAGTATTATAATTATCGATTTTATCTCTGGTCAGCTTTTTTATTGCATCATCGTTTAAACGAATTAAATGATTTGACTTATAAAAAAGTTCCGAAATTAAGGCCATCAAAGGCACTTCCCATAAAATAGTACGATACCAAAATCCTTCAATCGTAACTTTTATGTCTGAGCCTTCCTGAGTAATATGGACTTCTGAGGGATCATAAGTATATCCCTGTAAAAAGTCTAAATAAGTAGGGTCCAGATAGGGACAAAATTTAGACAAATATTTCTTTTCGTCCTTAGTCAATCGCAAATCGGCCATTGCAACTACTGATTTTCGAAGTAAATCAGCAAAACCGGGAGGAAAAATATGCTTTCCTCTGTTTATAAAACCGTAACGCACTTTTGCCTTTGGAAAAAGTTTTATTACAGCATGTTGCATCGTAAATTTATAGAAATCATTATCTAGAATTGATTTCAGGAAAGTTGTCTCCATACTCATAATCACATTTTAACAGCTCGATTGACTGTTATCATTAAATCTCATATCTTTCCGGCTAAGATACGGCAATTCGCTAAAACAAGAAAATTCTTTAAAATAAACCTCTCAAATATATTTATTTCCTGATGACTTTAAAAGAAACAATACTAAAGGTATCCAGATAAATAGTAATATAATCTCCTATATTTTTGTCATAGGTGATTTGAAATTCTAAACCACCACGTTTTTCTTTAGAGTTCTGAATTTTCACGGGTTGATTCTTTTTATTTAAATAAAAAACGACATTTGATTTTGAAACGTTTTTAATTTCAATCGTAATTTTATCGCCATATTTGGCCTCAATTATCCCAGAATCCGGCGATTTAATTTTATAATCTCCTGCAATTGTTTTATTATAAATTAAAGGGGCGTTAAGAAATTCTTCTTTATTTAATTTATTGCCCAGATAAGAACCTGAATCGGGAAAATGCTTGGCAAAAAAATAGTCCTGATCTGTGTCAAAATAAATTGGATCAAAATCATTTACCATTCTGCCTTTACTGCTGTCATAATATCCCTGACCCCAGGTAACATCTATCAATCGCCACTTTTTATCAATTAAAACCGTATTCCAGGCATGATTTGAAGAAGTGTTTTTCCGGCCGATATCTGCTAATCTTGTTTTTGAATCTCCTCTAATTATTTCGGATTTTAATCCCACTAACCCAGCCAAATGCTGAAACAAGGCTGTAAAGCCTTCGCAAACTGCTTTTTGAGAATCAAACGTTTTTTGAATCAGTTTATCATTGATTTGTTTAATCTTCCTTTGTTTCTCGGCTTCTGTAGAATAGCTAAAACCCTGCGTTCTTTGTGGTTTCAAAAAAGAAGCATAATCGTATTTTACATTTAGAGCAATCCAGGTATAAATAGCCCGTGCTTTATCTCCATCAGAACTAAAATCTTCCCGAATTTTCTGGGCGAGATCTTCTGTAGAAGTAAAATGCTTGGGATATTTTACAATTGTCCTGTCAACATCACTATACTTTTGAGCGTATGAACAATGCAGGAAAAGAAAATTAAGGAAAAGAAATATAACGGTAATCTTTTTTATGGTCATCGATTAAAAACTAGACTTTATTATGTCTTTTAATTCTTTATCTAACTCTGCATTCGAGATTTTATTTTGCTCTAAATCAAAATTAGCATTAAAGGCGGGTAATGAAAATGTAGCTTTAATTTCAGCCCCATATCTTGGTAAAGCATTACGTCCTATTTCTAAAACCGAAGCACCGCCTCTTGTTCCAGGCGAAGTTGCCATTAACAGCATTGGCTTTTTCTGAAAAACATCTTTCGTAATTCGGGAAGACCAATCGAATATATTTTTAAATGCCGTAGAATAATTATTATTATTTTCTGCCAGAGAAACTACTAAAATATCTGCAGCAGTAAGTTTAGCTAAAAATGCTTTTGCAATTTCATGCTGCCCTACTTCTTTTTCGAGATCAACGCTAAATAATGGCATTGCAAAATCGTTTAAATCCAAAACTTCAACCTCGGCATTTTCGAACAAACCTGCAGCATAAGTTGCTAAATGTTTGTTGATAGAATGCTGACTGTTACTTCCTCCAAAGGCTATTATTTTCATGGTTTATCTTTTAATAATTTGTCATCTATTGGTGCTTTTTTCGATTTATCAATTTCGTAAATCTCTTTTGCTATTTCTACCGAGTACTCATTTGGGTAAATTTTTCCTCCGTAAGATTTTGCATATACTTTCGTAAATTCTGCTCCAAAATACAGAATAATTGCCGAATAATATACCCAAACTAAAATAATAATTACTGAACCGGCAGCACCATAAACAGAAGCAACAGTTGAACTGCCTAAATAAAAACCTATTGCAAATTTACCGATCATAAAAAGTACTGCTGTAACTCCTGATCCTATAAAAGCATCTTTCCATCTTATTTTCCCATCAGGTAATGTTCTGAAAATAATAGCAAAAAGAATCGTAATACTGGCAAGTACAATTATTATATTGACAACATAAAATAAATACACAGTGCTTTCCGGGAAATATATCTTTAAACGGGCACTAACTAAATCTAATGTCGTATTTACTAAAAGACTAACCAGCATTAAAAAACCTACTGATGCAATCATCGAAAATGACATTAATCTGTTTTGTATAAATTTCTTTACACCTTTATCTGGTTTTGCTCTTAATCCCCAAATAAAATTAATTGAACTTTGTATTTCGGCAAAAACTCCTGATGCCCCAATCAACAACATTATGATTCCAAAGGTGGTTGCAAAAACATTGTTTCCGGATAATTGAACATTTTTTATCGCTTCCTGAATCTGGATTGCTGCACCATTTCCTACCATGCCATTAATTTGTCCGTATAGCTGACCAGTTACAGCATCCTCGCCAAAGAAAAAACCACAAATGGTAATAATGATAATTAATAAAGGAGGTAATGCAAAAATGGTATAGTAAGATAGTGCTGCGCTAAGTTTAATAGCGTTATCATCATTAAATTCTAAAAAAGCGTTCTTTACCAGAAACCATGATTTTGAAAAGATATTTTTGATTTTCATTTTGCTGATTTTTTGAGATACTCTCAAATTTACGCAATTATCGAAAAATTGAATTCTCGCTTTTTTGGTGAATTTTACATTTTTTCCATGTCGAATTTAAGTAAAATGGCACGCGGATCAAACTGATTCGCTAAAGCGAAAACGCAGATTACACGGATTTTTTTTATTTCAATTTCTATAATAAAACCAAATCCTTTTTTTTCAGGACCTAATCCCGCACACGAGCCTGAAAGTGCAAACTGGCAAAGCAATCCCTTTCAAACGAAGTTCACTAAACTCAGAAATAAAATAAAAATTAAGTAAAGTAATCTTTTATGGCTCCAGATAGCTATTGGGACGCTGCGTCGAAATGACATAAAATAAGAAAAACTTACTCCCTACACGAGATTTACTTATAATGGCAAAAAATCCCTTTATCATAAACCGTCCATAAACTTGCTTTTTGATTGGCCGCCTTTAGAGCGCAATTCGCCCAGGTGTTGCAGGTATAAAACAAACTATAACTTCCTTTGGCTTCGTAAAAAGCATCTTTCTTCCCGTAGCTATAACCTTCAATCCATTGTGGGTGATTTGGATCCAGGAAACTTTCTGAAATAAAAGCCACTAGTTTTTGATAGTTTTCTTTTGAAACCAGAATGCGTTTACAATCTTCACCTTCTTTTAATTGTTTGAAAAATGTAGTATGCATGGCCGAAGAGCTTACTCCGAATGCTGCTTTTAGAGCTGTACTAGCTTTCAAGTGTGACCATTCGGGCGTATGCAGATAAAAACCTTTATCGCCCCAGCCAAAAGCGATATACTCCATCAAACTGTCTTTTGATTTTGTTTGACTAAACTGAATTTCTTGTCGCCAATCTTTAATGTCATTTACAATTGGAACTACAATATCTGTATGCACTCCGTTTGAGAGAATATAAATAGGCACTGCATCTTTTTCCTCTACTAGTGCAACGTCTGAATTGACTGTGATTTTAGAAATCAGATAGACTGAAATGAGGTATAAAACAAGAAAAGTAATGATTCCGAGAATGGTCCAGCCTAGAAATTTGAAAGTTGATTTTAGCATTTTGATTGGTTTGTTTTTAAATTAGTTATTGGTTAATTTTTCTCTAACCAATTTTTGAGCCAAAAAAATAATCGCACGCGGATTATGCGGATTCGCTTACGCGAAAGCGCGGATTTACACGGATTTTTTTTTATGCTTTGTTTTTTTTGTTTCTCGCAGATTGAGCAGATTTTATTCTCATGTATTGTACTGGCTTCGACTTCGCTCAGCCTGACAACAGTCAGCTTTAAGCATAAAAAAACTGCTGAATCTCTTCAGCAGTTTAGTCTATTCTCTATATTCTCTATTCTTTATTCTCTAGAAATTACACGTTGAAACGGAAGTGCATTACATCTCCATCTTTTACCACATATTCTTTTCCTTCAACTTTGAATTTTCCTGCTTCTTTTGCTTTTGCTTCTGAACCGTACTGAACGTAATCTTCGTATGAAATCACCTCTGCACGAATGAATCCTTTTTCGAAATCAGTGTGGATAACTCCGGCTGCTTGTGGCGCTGTAGCTCCAATATTGATGGTCCAGGCACGAACTTCTTTTACACCTGCCGTAAAATACGTTTGTTGTTTTAATAATTTGTAAGCAGCACGAATTAAAACTGATGCTCCCGGCTCTGTTAATCCCATGTCTTCAAGGAAAACCTGACGCTCTTCATAACTTTCGAGTTCTGTAATATCAGCCTCTGCTCCTACTGAAAGGATAATTACTTCAGCATCTTCGTCTTTTACTAATTCACGAACCTGATCTACATATTTGTTTCCGTTTACTGCTGAGTTTTCGTCAACATTACAAACATATAAAACCGGTTTTGCAGTAATTAATTGAAAAGATTCCATAAGAACTTCTTCGTCATTACCTTGAGGTGTAATAGTACGAGCTGATTTAGCTTGTAATAATGCTTCTCTGATTCTGTCTAAAAGTGCTTTTTCAGTTTGCGCTTCTTTGTTTCCGGTTTTAGCGGCACGGTTTACTTTTTCTAAACGTTTTTCAACTGTTTCTAAATCTTTTAACTGTAACTCGATATCAATCGTTTCTTTGTCACGAATTGGGTTTACGTTTCCGTCAACATGTACGATGTTATCATTATCAAAACAACGCAAAACGTGAATAATAGCATTACACTCTCTAATGTTTCCTAAAAATTGGTTTCCAAGACCTTCACCTTTACTCGCCCCTTTTACCAAACCTGCAATATCAACAATATCTACTGTTGCCATTTGTACACGCTCTGGTTTTACCAATTCTTCTAACTTGTTGATTCTTGGATCCGGAACGTTTACAACACCAATATTAGGTTCGATTGTACAAAACGGAAAGTTGGCACTTTGCGCTTTTGCATTAGATAAACAATTAAATAATGTTGATTTTCCAACATTTGGTAATCCTACAATTCCTGCTTTCATCTGTTGTTTCTATTTATTTTTATTAGATCCTGATTCTCTCAGGTCTTTATCATTTAGCTTCTACCTTAATATATAGATGGTTACTTTAATGACGTATAATTTATGTATTGACTTTTTATTTCTGCCGAAATGATATTTTTTGGCTTTAAAATTTTGCAAATATAAGATTTAATAGCTCGTAAGTGAAGTAAAAATGACGATTAATGTATTTTAAAACACCTTCTTTAAAATAATTAAACTTTTTATTAATATTTTGTTAAAAAATAGTAATTTTATCAAAGATCAAAATCAAATAATAAACCAAACCCACAAAACTATGAAAAAGATTGCATTATTTTTATTCCTACTAAATACGATGTTTCTTTTTGCACAAAAAGAAATTTCAGGTGTTGTAAAAGACAAATCCGGCGCGCCTTTACCAGGTGTTAATGTTCTTGAAAAAGGAACTGCAAACGGCGTATCGACTGATTTTGAAGGAAGCTATCGTATAAAAGTCAAAGAAGGAGCTACATTAATTTTTAGTTATGTTGGCTATTCTTCCATCGAAAAAAAAGTTACCGGTGACAAAATAGAGATTATTTTAGACGAAAGCGGCGGCCAAATCTTGAGCGATGTCGTAGTTGTTGGTTCGAGAAACGCGAAAAGAACGGTTGTAAATTCGGCTGTTCCTATTGATGTTATTAATGTAAAAGATGTTACGACGCAAAGCGGAAAACTGGAAATTAATGAATTACTACAATATGTTGCGCCTTCGTTTAATGCCAATAAACAATCCGGTTCTGACGGAGCAGATCACGTCGACCCGGCTTCTTTAAGAGGAATGGGACCTGATCAGACGCTGGTTTTAATTAACGGAAAAAGAAGACATCAATCGTCATTGATTAATTTATTTGGAACTCGCGGACGCGGAAATACAGGAACTGATTTGAATGCTATTCCTGCTGCCTCTATTAAGCGAATTGAGATTTTAAGAGATGGTGCAGCGGCGCAATACGGTTCTGATGCCATTGCAGGAGTTATCAATATTGTGACTAATGACAATATAAACGAATTTACCGGAGCCATTACTTACGGTGCGTTTAATACAGATGCAAAAGGAGACTTTCCCGAAGGTACTGCCAACACAAAAGATTTTAGATTAGACAAAAAAGGAAACGGAAACTCATTTGGGAAAAACCAAAATTTTGACGGAGGATCGCTAAAAGTGTCTGCCAATTATGGTACTGCAATAGGATCTAAAGGAGGCTATGTGAATGTTACAGGAGAATTTTTGAATAAAAACAAAACATTACGCCCTGGTTTTGATTTTAGAAAAGGTTTTGGTGAAGCTGAAATTCAGGGTGTGAATTTATTTGTAAATCTTGCTATTCCTATTTCTGACAAGACACAATTTTATGCATTTGGAGGAAGCAATTTCAGAGATACAGATGCCTACGCTTTTACTAGAAATGACGGAGAAAGAGTCGTAGAATCTATTTATCCGGGCGGATATACACCTAGAATTACCTCAAAAATAAATGACAATTCGATTGCAGCAGGAATTAGAACAGAAACTTCAGGTGGCTGGAAATGGGATCTTAGTAATACTTTAGGAAAGAACAAATTCCACTATGATATAAAAGGAACCATCAATGCTTCTCTTGAAGATAAATCGCCAAGAGAATTTGATGCCGGCGGACACAGCTTACTTCAAAACACTACTAATTTAGATGTTTCAAAAAATTACGGTGATATTCTTGGCGGATTAAATATTGCTTTTGGAACTGAATTTAGAGTAGAAAAATTCGAAATTTTTGCAGGAGAAGAAGGTTCATACGCTACTTATGACACAAATGGAGTACCTATTACAGACCCAACAACTCAAAGTGCTCCTACGGTTCCAAATCCTGATTATGATCCTACAGATCCTACTTCTTCTCCAACAATTCCAAGACCTGGTGGTTCTCAGGGTTTCCCGGGATATAGCCCCTTAAACGAAGTAAACAAAAGCCGTACTAACTTTTCTTTATACGCAGATGCTGAACTAGATGTTACCCAGGCGTGGATGGTGAGCGGTGCTGTTCGTTATGAAAATTATAGTGATTTTGGAAGTACGGTAAACGGAAAATTTGCTTCCAGACTTAAAATTACAGATCATATTAACTTAAGAGGTTCTGTAAGCACAGGATTTCGTGCCCCGTCATTAGCTCAGATTTATTACAATTTACGCTTTACCAATTTTAGCTCTGCCGGTGCAACTGAAGTTTTGCTGGCTCCAAATGATAGCGAAATTACCAGAGCTTTTGGGATTCAGAAATTAAACGAAGAAAAAGCTTTAAACGCTTCTTTGGGTTTTACAGCTAACTTTGGCGATTTTACTGCAACTGTAGATGGTTATTTAATTAATGTAAAAGACAGAATTGTATTAACGGGTTATTTTGATGCATCGGCTTTGCCTGGCAATGTAGATAAAGCGCAGTTTTTTGTAAATGGTGTTGATACAAAAACAACAGGACTTGATGTTGTTTTAGCATGGAAAAAAACAATAAACGAGAATAGATTTGGTGCAACTCTTGTTGGAAACATCAATGACATGAAAATCGATAAAGTAAAAAATGGTACTTTAGATGAAAAAACATTCTTTGGTGAACGTGACAAAGCTTTTTTACTGGCTTCTGCTCCGCCAAATAAATTTGGTTTAAACCTTAATTACGGAAGAAAATGGTTTGATGCAGGTTTGGCTTTTACCAGATTTAGTGAGGTAAAATTACTGGATTATCAAATGGATGAAGATCCTGAAGATTACAGAACGTCTCCAACCGAAACTGATGCTCAGGTTTTTGCCAACCAAAAGAAAGCTGCTACAGATACGTACGGGGCAAAAATTGTAACCGATTTAACTTTAGGTTTTAAAGTTTCAAAATCTACCAAAATTAGTATTGGAGCCAATAACTTATTAAATATCTATCCTGACCAGCAAGACGACTGGGTTGAAGCCGGAGGATATTGGGATGCTGTACAAATGGGTTTCAACGGAGCTTATTACTATGCAAGACTTGGGTTTAATTTTTAATTTAAAGAAAAACCATTGACATAATCTGACCATAAATCACAAAAAATCCTGAGCGTTAAACTCAGGATTTTTTTTATTTATTAAAGATCATAGCTTAAAATCTAAGGAAGCAATGATTGCTTTTTCTTCATCGGTTGCTGTAAATCCTGAAATATCCCAATAGTTGGTTAAAATTTTATTTTGTTTATTAAAAAGTGTTTTCTCTTTAAAAACATCACTTTCATTATAGGTAAACTTTTGTTTGTTATAACTCGTGGTTATAAAGTTATTTCGAACCTGAATATTCTTAACCTGATCTTTTAAGGTAAGATTATACGCTATTTCTTCATTCGAACTTAACAGGTAATAATCTGAACCATCTAATCTGTAATCTACTTTTACAAAAGATCTGGTGATTTTTTTTGATCCTATAGCCGGTTTCTCTTCGATTTTATCAGGATCTCCCGGGGTAAAAACACACGAGAATTCTACAATAAGCTTTTTTACAGGATCATAAATCACCTCGAAACTATCTGCATCTTTTTTAGATTTATCAAGAGCAGTAATATTCATGACATAATAGTCTTTATTATTAGGATGACCTTTTATAATAAAATCATATTCTTTTTTTGCTTTTGAATCTAAAACGGGATGAAAGTAATTTAGGTTCGAATAATTCTCCATAATATTATTGAGATTATAGCCTCTTAAATCCGCGCTTACATCTGTTTCCAGCAAACCATAAGACCTGTTTTGCTCTACTAATAATGTAGTGGTTGACTTTTTATTTCCTGAAAACTGAAAATTTACCAGTCCGTCATTATAATACGAGTATTTATTATCGAGCATAAAAAACTCTCTCACGTAAACTTTAAGCCGGTAAGGTGTTGTTAGTTTTTCTATTGAATTAGAAACAATTCGTTGAAGTATTTTTTGTGGATTTTCTTTAGATAAGACAATTTCATCTAATTTGTTGTTCTTATTTTTTAGATAAACTACAAATTGATCTTCTTTTAAAGTAGCCCAGCGCAGGGTTAAATTCTCATAATTCATTTCAGAAACCTGAACATTCGAAGCTCCGTTGAGTACAAAAGTAACCTTTCCGTCTTCATTACTTAACAAAACCTGTTTGGTTTTAAGTATAACAACCATTGCGTTTTCTATAGGCAACTGCGTTTCTATATCTTTTACAATGATAGAATATTCTGCATTTTGAGCAAAACTGTTAACACTAAAAAACACAATAAATAAAAATATCAATCTCTTCATAGGCGTTGTTAAATTTTCAACTAAAGTATTAATTTTTTATCAATAAATTAACATTAAAAAAATAAAACCTTAAAAATCAACAAACTACCAAATGTCAAAATTTAAAATATGAGCAAAAAAAATCCTGAGTTGTTACTCAGGATTTATATTTTCTACACTAAAAGTTTATTCATCACCATGTAAAAACGCTTGTCTGTTCAACAAGGTTTCTTCATCTTCTACGTGATTATCGTCTGGCACACAACAATCAACAGGACACACAGCAGCGCATTGAGGTTCATCATGAAAACCTTTACACTCTGTACATTTTCCAGGAACAATATAATATACTTCGTCAGAAATTGGTGTTTGAGCATCATCTGCATCAACTTCAGTTCCGTCCGGTAAAATTATTTTTCCTGAAAGTCTTGTTCCGTCTTTATATCTCCAATCATCAGCGCCTTCATAAATTGCTGTATTTGGGCACTCTGGTTCACAAGCTCCACAGTTTATGCATTCGTCAGTTATAATTATTGCCATCTTGTTCTTGGTTACATGTTAAAAGTTACAGGCTTTGAGTTTAAAATACCAAAGATTTCATTCTGCTTTGCCTTATAACGTAATATAGCTTATTTTTGTGCAAAATTACAATCAAAACAATTCATAAACAAACATTATGACATTAGAAACAAAAAAAAGTGTTTTTGTTGAATTAGGAAAATTTTTAAGTCAGTTTTCCGAAGAAGAAAATACACGAAATGAATCGGTTTTAGGTAATGACTTGTTTTTTGATGATTTTATAAAACTGATCCTTTTATCTCAATCTCATAACGGATGGTATACACCTGAACAAGTATACTTTGCTATAAAATCATGGGCCGATGCACTGACTGAAGAAAACATTACAAAATGGCTTTCTCAATACGCAACAGAATTTGCCCAGGATGACAAAACTGAAAAAAATGTAGCCTTAATTTTGGCGGGAAATATTCCGCTGGTAGGTTTTCACGATTTTTTATCGGTTCTGGTTACCGGAAATAAAGCTTTAATAAAAACATCTTCAAACGATCAGCATTTACTTCCTTTTTTAGCTAAATATTTGATTTTTGCTGATGAAAGCTTAAAAGATAAGATCACTTTTGTGGAAGGAAAACTGGAAAACTTTGATACCGTAATTGCTACCGGAAGCAATAATACTGCAAGATATTTTGAGTATTATTTTAAAGATAAACCTTCGATCATTCGAAAAAACAGAAATTCGGTTGCAGTTTTAAACGGAAAAGAAACCAAAGAAGATTTAGAAAATTTAGGCGAAGATATTTTCCGTTATTTTGGGTTAGGTTGCCGCAATGTTTCGAAGATTTTTGTGCCAAAAGGATATTCATTTGATGCTTTTTTTGAAGCAATTTTTAAATATCAGGACGTGATTCATTACGAGAAATACGCCAACAATTACGATTACAACAAGGCCGTTTTTTTAATGAGTAATTTTAAATTACTTGATAACGGATTTTTAACGATAAAGGAAGATCCTAGCTACGCCTCTCCTATTTCGAGTGTTTTTTATGAATTTTACGAAAATATAGACGAATTACAAACTCGCCTTGAAGCTGATGCTGAACAAATTCAGTGTATTGTTAGCAACAATTTGATCAAAAATAGTATCCCATTCGGACAAACTCAAAATCCTCAATTGTGGGATTATGCAGATAACGTAGATACTATAACGTTTTTGTTAACAACAAAGTAAAAATATGTTTAATTATTTCGAATAATTTATCGCTTTTTCAGCTCCTATTGCCGAAATTTGCCTCTTTAAAATTTTCGACTTTTAACAACAACCATGAAAAAACACAACTACAGCGCAGGACCAAGTATTTTACCTCAAGAGGTTTTTGAAAAAGCATCAAAAGCTATATTAAATTTTAATGATTCAGGACTTTCTATTCTTGAAATTTCGCACCGAAGTAAAGATTTCGTTGCCGTTATGGATGAAGCTCGTTCCCTTGCTTTAGAGTTATTAGGACTTACAGGAAAAGGATATCAGGCATTATTTTTACAAGGTGGTGCAAGTACCGCTTTCTTGATGGCTCCGTATAATTTATTGAAAGAAGGTGGAAAAGCCGCTTATTTAGATTCCGGAACCTGGGCAACTGCTGCAATAAAAGAAGCAAAATATTTTGGAGAAACTATTGTTGTAGCTTCTTCGAAAGAACAAAATTATAACCATATTCCAAAAGGATACGAAATACCAAGTGATGCTGATTATTTTCACTGTACTAGTAACAATACTATTTTTGGAACTCAAATGAAAGAATTCCCAGCAACTAACATTCCTGTTGTTTGCGATATGAGTTCTGATATTTTTTCACGCAATTTAGATTTCTCTAAATTTGATTTAATCTACGCCGGAGCTCAAAAAAATATGGGTCCTGCAGGAACTACTTTGGTAGTAATCAAAGAAGATATCTTAGAGAAAAACGGAAGAACTATCCCAAGTATGTTAGATTATGCTAAACATATTAAAGCAGAAAGTATGTACAATACTCCTCCTGTTTTTGCTGTTTATGTATCATTACTAACTTTACAATGGATTAAAGAAAAAGGAGGAATTGCTGCTGTTGAGAAATTAAACGACGCAAAAGCTGATTTACTTTATGCTGAAATAGACAGAAACCCATTATTTAAAGGTGCTGCAGCGGTAGAAGATCGTTCTAAAATGAATGTTACTTTCTTATTAAACAACGCTGATCATACAGAAACTTTTGATGCTTTATGGAAAGCTGCAGGAATTTCAGGATTGCCAGGACACCGTTCTGTAGGTGGTTACAGAGCTTCTATTTACAACGCTATGCCTATCGAAAGTGTTCAGGTTTTAGTTGATGTAATGAAAGCTTTGGAAGCTAAAGTTTAATTTTTTTCGGTTAATCGTTAATTTGTTTAACTGTTTAATCGTCAAAAAATGCTTCCTTTAAAATATCAAAAAAGAAAAATCAAATAGCTGGTTTATCGATTAAACAATTAAACGATTAGCCAAATAAACAATAAATACAATGAAAGTATTAGCAAATGACGGAATTTCTAAAAGTGGAATTCTAGCCTTAGAAAAAGGTGGATTTGAAGTTATAACTACAAAAGTAGCTCAGGAACAAGTAGCTAATTTTGTGAATGAAAATAATGTTGACGTAGTTTTAGTGCGTAGTGCAACTAAAGTTCGTAAAGATATTATCGATGCTTGCCCAGGACTTAAAATTATTGGTCGTGGTGGTGTTGGTATGGATAATATTGATGTTGATTATGCAAAAAGCAAAGGAATTCACGTAATTAATACACCGGCTTCATCATCAGAATCTGTTGCTGAATTGGTATTTGGACACTTGTTTTCTGGTGTTCGTTTCTTACATGATTCTAATAGAAACATGCCTCTTGAAGGGGATTCGAACTTTGATGGTTTGAAAAAAGCATATGCAAATGGAACTGAATTAAGAGGAAAGACTCTAGGTATTGTTGGTATTGGTCGTATCGGACAAGCTACAGCAAAGATGGCTCTTGGTTTAGGAATGAAAGTAATTGCTGCAGATAGTTTTATTCCCTCTGTAGATGTAAAAGTGGAGTTTTTTGATGGTCAGTCAATCACTACAACTATCGTTTCTCAATCATTAGAATCTTTGTTTAAAGAAGCTGATTTCATTACATTACACGTTCCTGCTCAGGATGGTTACATCATTGGAGAAAAAGAACTGGCAATCATGAAAGATGGTGTTGGAATCGTAAACTGTGCTCGAGGTGGTGTTATCGATGAAGTTGCTTTAGTAAAAGCTTTAGATTCTGGAAAAGTTGCTTTTGCAGGTTTAGACGTTTTTGAAAGCGAACCAAAACCAGAAATGGCAATCTTAATGCATACTAAAATCTCTTTGACTCCGCACATTGGTGCTGCAACCGGAGAGGCTCAAGACAGAATTGGTACAGAATTGGCTTCACAAATCATTACCTTGTTGAGCTAAATAAAATAGATCAAATTAATTAAAGGGATTTACTGCTTAACCGTAGTAAATCCCTTTTCTTTTTTTCTAATTTTGCCGTTTAATTAAACTATAATATGGAGACTGCCAAAAATAACTCCGGACGTAAGTGGATCTTTCGTTTGATAGTACTTACAGCTGCAATTGCATTATTCTGTACTTATATCTTTGGAAATATATTTATGCTTGTTATCGAAAAAAAATATTTTATCCCGGAGCAATCTTCTATTTTTACTTTTAATGAAACGGTACATAATGACGGCTCAAGTGACGTATGGAGGTATGGAGAAGATCACAGCAATTATTATTTCAATCTAAGTACATTAAATAATGACGTGCTATTTTTTCCTAAAAAGAACATTGCTAATTGTCCCGGATTTAATCCTGAGGATATCACTACCTGGTGCGACGTGAAAGTACCCAATACTAAACCATAACATTGACTTTAAGTTAAAGCGATATAAGAGTTTGAGTAATTTCTTAAATTTGTTGAACTAAGTAATTAAAAAATAGATTAACTTTAGAGGTATTTATTATTATTTTGTAGTAAATACCTTTCTTTTTATTAAATTTGTCGTCTCATCTAAATCTAAACATTATGTTTGAACAATTAACTCAATTAGTACAACAATACGGAGGCAATGCCGTAGTAAACAACTCTGCTGTTCCTAATGAGCACAACGAGGCTGTAATAAACGAAACAAGCACTTCGATTTTTGAAGGACTTAAAAAAATTGCTTCAGAAGGTGGTGGAGAACAACTTGCCGGTTTATTTAGCGGTAAATCTTCTATAGACAGTTCAAACCCTGTTGTACAGCAAATAACACAGCAATTGTCAGGAAGTCTTGGGCAAAAATTTGGATTGAGCAGTGATGCTTCTTCAGGGGTTGCAGCAAGTATGATTCCGCAAATACTAAGTTCTTTGGTTAATAAAGCGAAAGATCCTAATGACAGTAGTTTTCAGATTTCTGATATCATTGGTTCTCTTACCGGAAATAGCGGTCAGGCTTCCGGGATCATGGAAACAATTAATAAATACGGAATGCAGTTTGGTTTAGATCAAAACAATGACGGAAAGGTAGATGTAACGGATGTTCTTGTAGTCACTAAAAGCAAAGGCGGAATTGCAGGATTTATTGGTAAATTGTTTGGAAGTAAATAAAAGTTGCTGAGTCGCTAAGATACTAAGTTGCTGAGCCTAAAAATATAAAAAAAAGCTGTTTACTTGATGTAAGCAGCTTTTTTTTCTTTTCATTGTAAGAATGGCAAAGGTTTTGATATTCTAACTTTTAAATAAATTTAAATCTGCAATTACTAATTATAAACTGTTGTTAAATAGCAATATAGTTGATTGACATCTTTGTAAATTTAAGTTTCAAACTAAAAAGTTATGAAAAATTACCTCTACATCTTTATCCTTTTATTTACGATTATTGCTTGTTCTACTACTTCAAAAAATAATATTGTAACCAATACTACTCATCCTGGGCATACTCCAAAAGTTGCTATAAATGATACCGTAAGAATTGCAAATGATTCTCTAGAATATGAAGTTATTATTATCGATAATGGTTTTAGCACCTGGCTGGCTGCAACGGCGCTTCCGCGTAATTATTACTCTTTATCATATCTTGAAAACAAGAACAATTTATATGTAAATGAATGGAATAATCGTGTTTTGCAACCGCAGCGTTATAGCCCCAATTTATACGAAATGAGAATCGATTATCAGCCAAATATTCATTACGGATACGAAGTAAATTACCTGATTTATAATTATATGATTTATTTTCAAAATACATACAAACAAAAGCTTTCAGGGTATGTTCCTATAAGATAATGTTCTTATATTTGTAATTATTGCAAATAAAAATGAATCGATTAAAGAAACGTTGGGGTATTACCTCAAATCTACAAGCCATAATTATATTGATTGTTTTTGCCATCACAGGATCAGCATCTGCATGGTTGTCTAAACCTTTTTGCGTTGTACTGGGCATCACCAAAGAAGATTTTGGCGGATGGTTTACTTTAATCCGGTTATTGATTATTTTCCCTATCTATCAGGTTTTACTCGTTGCAATAGGAACTATTTTTGGTCAATTCCGTTTTTTCTGGAACTTCGAAAAGAAAATGCTAAAAAACATGGGACTCGGATTTTTATTTAAAGATTAATTTCACCATCTCATTAAAATAAAAAAATGGCAACTTTTAAGGTTGCCATTTTTCATTTATAAAATTGTTAGAATTTTAGTCTTCTCCTTTTTGAAAATAGTAAGTATAAATCCACGTTAGTGTAAACGACGGGATTATATCTGTAAACGGCAATGCTTCTTCTATAAATGTTAACACACTTGCCACTCTACCTACTCTTCCTTTGTACATCCTGGTCATAATAAATGCCGCAACGGGCGCCCAAATTACATCTGAGAATTCTCCAATCAAGGGAATCGAAAAGGATATCATTCCAACGCCGTCCAAGAGCAAACCCAAAAGGAGTTTCCTGGTTCTGTCGCCTTCGTTTATTGTTTTTACTTCCTGCATTTTCATTTCATTTAGATATTATTCGAATTTATAAAGAATTGAGTCAATTGAACTTATTTATTAGTACAATTTTATTTCTTAATTCCCACATAATAAACCCTTTAATTATTCTTTTTTTCTGTTACTGCAAATAACGCACCAAAATTTCCATCGGTCTGAATCCAATTTTCTGATGGAGCATAAGCACGTGATACAAATCCGTCGAGATACAAAGCATTTTTACAGCCTAAACTTTTAAAATAATGGGCAAAATCATAAAAATTTATCTCTTTTTTCGACAATACAAAAATCACTTTCCCATCAGGCCGAATTCCAACACCGTTTCGAATGTTTAGATTACCTGATCCCTTTGTAAGGTCCGGATGAATTTTTCCATCAATCACTAACATTGGACCGGATTGTGTAGCATATTGAATTTTTCCATCATTACGAAAATCTTCTGTTTTACAAATTCCTGCAATTTTTCTTGTTAGATAAAAAACACCATTCGGTTTTAGATAGAAATTACCAGCTGCTTTTAAGGTATCCAAAGCAACCAGAACCTTTTGTTTTTCGATATAAAGTCCTTGTGGCGAATTATCTTTTTTATACATTCCGCCATTCATGGCAAATTTTAGCGTCAACTTGTTTTTTTCTATCCAAAGTTTCAGGTTCTGGATACTTCCAAAATTCTCATCCTTATTATTCTTCCAATATAGTTTTAAATCTTCCTTTTTAAGATCGACTTTATACACCAAAAATGAATCATCAGCATATATTTTGGCATCAATAAACAGTCCAAGAAGTACAATTATCAAAACTAATAACCCAATTTTTGTTTTCATCCCTCTAAATAATTTCTAATAAATGTAGCATAAAATTTCAATACCTATTTAAATAGCTTTCTTCATAAAATTCTGTTACAACCCATTTTTATATCGGCAGAATCTTTGTTTCTTTGTAAAAACAGTTTCAAAATGATTCACGCAAAAAATATACATAAGTTCTACGATAAATTAGAGGTTCTAAAAGGAGTCGATTTGCACATCAAAAAAGGAGAAATTGTTTCTATTGTTGGTGCTTCAGGTGCCGGAAAAACAACCCTTTTACAAATTTTAGGAACACTGGACAAACCAGAAATAAACACCGAATCGTCTCTGACTATAAACGGAGAAAATGTACTGAAATTACAGGATGTAGAAACTGACAATTCTAAGCAAGAAAAAACATTCAGATTAATTTCCTGGATAGGCGGCATTTATACTGTATGCTTAGTTGCCTTTTTATTATTCTTTAAGCTTACCATATTTGACGATATTTTTAGATACATTACCATTGCTGCTTTATTACTGCCTCTTTTGGTGTTAGCTATTTATATGAATCGCTATTTTAAAAAGAAAAGCAAGCAAGACAAAATATTATCTAATTTCAGAAATTTAAATCTTGGTTTCATTTTTCAATTTCATCAATTATTACCTGAATTTACCGCTTTAGAAAATGTTTGTATCCCTGCATTTATGGCTAACAAACCAAAAGCCGAAACTGAAAAAGAAGCCAAAAGAATCTTAGACTATTTAGGTCTATCGCACAGAATACATCATAAACCCAACGAACTTTCAGGCGGAGAACAACAAAGGGTTGCCGTAGCGAGAGCTTTAATCAACAAACCCGATGTTATTTTTGCCGATGAACCTTCGGGAAACCTTGACACACATTCTGCGGAAAACCTGCATCAGTTATTCTTCCAGCTTCGTGATGAATTTGGGCAGACTTTTGTAATTGTAACACATAATGAGGAATTGGCAAATATGGCCGATAGAAAATTGGTAATGTCTGATGGACAAATTATTTCTTAATTATGATTTTAATTGTAATAAGTTGGTTTTATATCCTTTTTGCCACAATTAATTTAGGTTTTCTAACAGATAGAATATTACAGCTAAAAAATCAAAATTTTGCGATCACATCGATTCTCGGTCTATTTGGGACAACTATAATTGCAAGTATTTGGGCCATTTTTGGTAGAATAAATATTGAATTTCATGTTTTTTTACTCTTATTAAATATCTTTATTTCTTTTCGATTTAAAAACAAAATCATAGCAATTTATCAACTGGTTCTATCTGAATTTAAGGAATTGCAAAACATTCTAAAAATTGTTTTTGTTATAACCAGTTTGTTAATAATTGCACAATGTTCTTCAATTCCTTTTATTATAGACAACGAATCGTACTACATTCAAACTATAAAATGGATTAATGAATATGGTTTTGTAAAAGGACTTGCTAATTTACACCTCTTTTTAGGGCAAACTAGTGGTTGGCACGTTACTCAAAGTGTTTTTAATTTTTCTTTCTTATACAAAAATTTTAATGACCTAAGCGGTTTCTGTCTTTTGCTTGGAACGTTTTTTTCAATTCAAAAATTAAATGAATTCTTCACCAACAATAATAGAAATTATCTTGTTGCAGGATTGCTTCCTTTATTCAACATATTTCTATTTCAATTTATAAGCGCTCCTTCTCCAGATGTTCCGGTTTATGTTTTTTCAATAGTACTTTTCTTTTACTTTTTAGAAAACTTTAAAAAACCAACACCCGAAGTATTTAATCTAATTGTAATTTTAGTTCTTTTTTTGGTTTACATCAAAAACACCATGTTAACTTTTGGGATAATTCCTCTTATTTTATTGACTTTACATTTTAAACTGCTTTCGAAAAAATTATTAAAACCCATATTACTGGCAATTTTAATTATCTCGCTTTTTATCATAAAAAATATGATTGTTTGCGGATCCCCCATTTTCCCGTCTAAAGGTTTTAATAGTTTATCAACTGCTTATGGTATTCCGGATGCTATCGAAAATTTTTATTATGACTCCATTAAGCATTTTGGTTACTCTGTTACTGCTGAGCATTATAATTCGATGTCACCTTTTAGTTTGTTTTTAAAATGGTTGACACTTCCAAAACTTCATGGTCTATTCAATTCGTTAAGTATTTTTCTGATCGTTTTTGTTCCATTTTTTATCTATAAATTTCAAAATAAAAAAAGTCTCTGGATACTTTATATTGTGATGGTTTTACAATTGGTTTTGCTTTTTATGACATCACCGCAATATCGTTTTTTCATGAATTTTATACTATTCTTTTCTCTTTTTTGTTTCGCTTGTCTGATTCAGAATAAGAAAACAATCAACTCATTATTGACTCTATCATTGATCCCTGTTTTTATTGTATTATTCTTTCCTTTAAACTTCAATAGCTTTTCTAATAATCCTTTTATGCGAAAATCTAGTAATTTCTCGGTTAGCAATATTGTCTTCCCGTATAAAAACACAAAAAGCAACACTGCTTTTATTACTCTTACGCTTGGAAATCTTAATTACGACTCACCTGTAAATAATGATTTCTTTTGGGGAAATGGAGATGGTGTTTTACCTTGCGTAAATAAAGATCAAATAGAGTACTTTAAAAAACATTTCAACACAATCCCTCAAATGCGTACAAACGATTTAAAAGATGGTTTCTACGCTAAAGACCTTTCGAAAAAATGACCCAAAAAGAACTCAAAGAATTTCTCGACCAAAAAGTCATTCAATATAACAATCAGGATTTCATTGATAGCGATCCTGTACAAATTCCGCATTTGTTCTCTCAAAAAGAAGACATCGAAATTGCCGGTTTCTTAAGCGCCACAATTGCTTGGGGAAATCGTAAGATGATCATCAAAAACTCGCATCAAATGATGGAATTAATGGGTAATACACCTTATGATTTTGTCATGTCGCATTCTGATGATGATCTAACCCGTCTTGAAGATTTCGTTCACCGTACTTTCAACGGAAAAGATTTTGGCGGTTTTATAAAAGGATTGCAACATATTTACAAGAATCATGGCGGCTTAGAAGCTGTTTTTGCAAAACATCAGGAAAAAGATAGTTTGCAGAAAAGTATTCATGAATTCAAAAAAATATTTTTCGAAATCGATCATTTGCCCCGAACTCAAAAACACATTTCGGATCCGCTGAATAATTCGGCAGCAAAAAGAATCAACATGTACCTGCGCTGGATGGTTCGCCAGGACACAAAAGGCGTCGATTTAGGTATTTGGAAAACCATTTCACCTTCTTTATTATCTTGTCCGCTTGACGTTCATTCGGGAAATGTTGCCCGAAAATTAGGCATTCTGACCCGAAAACAAAACGACGCAAAAGCCCTGAACGAATTAGATCTTAAACTTAGAAAAATGGATGCTCAGGATCCTGTAAAGTATGATTTTGCTTTATTTGGATTGGGCGTTTTTGAAGGGTTTTAACCCCAACAGCTTCCTTTTTCATTAGCTTTATTGCGTTTTTTTTCGTAATATTACATATAAAGTTATGTGATATGGAACATTTTATAGGTTATATAAAACATTACGCCATTCCTTTATTTGTATTTACAAGTTTATCTCTGGCGCTGGCTTTAATACTAAAAAGAATTCATTACCAGTACACATTACCCTACAGACATCTTATAATACGAAAGTCTGAAATTTTCCTAACAGAGATTACCTTATCAAAACCGGATAAAAATACTTTAAAATATAAAATCGCGAAGTTCAAATCAGAAATTCCGATACACAGAACCTGGTGCAAAAATATGCTTATAGAGGATATGATCCGGATGAAAAGCAACTTGAAAGGGAAAACTGCTAAAAACATTTTACTCATTTACAAACAACTGGATCTCAATCATTATTCGGCAAGTTTAATTCGGGATTTCAGGAAATATAAAAAACGGGAAGGAATTTATCATTTTCAGGCATTAAAATACAAGCCTGGAATTTCACTTCTAAAAAAATATTTATTCCATCCGGATAAAATTATTCGATCAAATGCTAATATTGCTTATCTGGCTTTATCAAAAGGCGATTGGCAGGTTGTAAATAAATTACCTATTAAAGCCTCTCTTATCACGACCATAAAGGTAATGGACGTTTTACATTCAGAAAAAATACCAATTCCGCCCGACATAGATCTTTGGATACAATCTGAAAATCCAACCATTCTAAAATTGGCTGTTATGACAATGGTTTTTTACAACTATAGAAACAAATCAGCAGAAATAATCAGACTCTTACATCACGAAGATAAAAACTTACGTACAGATGTTATTATTGCCATTCGCGATCTTTATCTTTTTGAAGCCGAAGTCGAATTACTAACCTTACTTGAAACCGAAACCTTAGAAATTCAACTTGAAATTCTGGAAGCACTATCAGCAATAGGTTCAGAAAAAACCATTGACTACTTAAACATTCAAATAAAAAAAGAAGAAATAAAAGATCTCAAACTTCAAATGGTTTGCTGCTTAAACAATATTGATCCGACAGGACTTAATATATTAGGAACACAAGATTCTGATACACAAAAAATGATCAATCACATTAGAACACGACAATTATGATTCATGATTTTCTATCACATCTTATTCGTGGTTATGATCTTTTTATAGCCTGGTTTTCTATGGGATATATTTTTTTTTACATCTTCCTTTCGATATTATCGTATTGGGCCATCATAAAACATTTAAAATATCAAAAATACTTAGACGAAGAAGTTTTACTTCGCTCCAATCATATTTTAGGCGTTTCGATCGTGGCTCCGGCTTTTAACGAAGGTGTCAATATTGTTTATAATGTAAAATCCTTGCTTTCATTAACCTATCCAAAATACGAAATCATTATTGTTAATGACGGCAGTACAGATGATACTCTGGAAAAATTAATAGCCGAATTCGATTTGGTTAAAATTGATTTCTATTATCAGGAAAAAATCGTAACACAACCTGTTCGCGGGCACTATAAATCGACAAATCCCGTTTATTCAAAGTTATTGATTGTCGATAAAGTAAACGGAAAAAGCAAAGCCGATGCCTCAAATGCAGGAATCAACTCCTCTCAGTATCCCTTGTTTTTATGTACAGATGTTGATTGTATTTTAAAAAGAGATACGATTTTGAAACTGGCAAAACCATTCATGGAAAATGAAACCCGCGTCATTGCCTGTGGCGCCGGAATCAGGATTTCGAATTCCTGCCAGATAAAAGAAGGTTTCTTATTTAAAGTGCATTATCCTAAAGAATGGTATCCGCGTTTTCAGGAATTAGAGTATGTACGTTCGTTTTTATTTGGACGAATGGCCTGGAGTCAAATCAACGGTTTACTGCTGGTTTCCGGAGGTCTCGGAATGTTCGATAAAGATATCGTAATAAAAGCCGGAGGATATTGGCACAAATCTTTGGGAGAAGACATAGAATTGGTCACCCGAATGAGAAGGTACATGCATGACAATAAAGAAAAGTTTTTAATAAAATACATTCCTGAATCGCTTTGCTGGACTGAAGTTCCAGGTACAAGAGAAGTGTTTTTAAGACAACGCATACGCTGGGCAAGAGGATTGGTACAAACGTTGTATTTACACAGGGAAATGTTTCTGAACCCCAAATATGGCCGGACAGCTTTTTTGGTTTTACCTTTCTTTTTTAGTTTCGAATTTTTAGTTCCAATTATTGAATTTATAGGTGTAATAACCCTGATCTCCAGCTTTGTGTTTAATATTATCGATTATCAATATCTATTTATTATAAGTCTGCTGGTCTATTTATTTTATCTCTCGATTACAATAATATCGATATTAATCGATGAAATTTTATATAAAAGTTATGCCAATTACAAAGAATTACTAATCCTAATTGGTATGGCTGCGATTGAACCTTTTGTATATCACCCTATCACGGTTTATGCATCATTAAAAGGGTATTGGCTTTTCTTTCGAAAAAAAGAACAAAACTGGGGTGTTATGGTTCGAAAAGGATATGAAACCCCAACTAAAAAATAATTGATAATGAAAAACCTTAAAACGTTACATACAATTGTACTGATTTTTTGCGTGTTTTTATTTTCTCACCAAAATACTAACGCACAAAAAATTGACACTGACAGTCTTTTGACCGTGATAATAAAAGACATGAAAAGTGCGCGTGCTAATTATAAACTCAATGTTGAGAGAGGGTTATTAGGTAAAAAATTAGCGCCCGATTATATCGATTTTCATTTGGCTTTGGGCAGAAATTACGATTTACTAAAAGTAGAAGACAGTGCCCGATTTTATTATAATTATGTCATTGAGAAAAACCCGAGATACGAAGACGCTTTTCTTTATCTGATTAATATGGATTTAGAAGATAAAAATTACAACGAAGCTTTAGATTTAACTCATAAAGCAATTGAATTATTTCCAGAGAACAGAATCTTCAGACTTAAGCGAATTGCAATTTATTCTTTACAAAATGATACTCAGAATGAGGCTAAATATCTTAAATCTATCCGTACAAAATACCCTAATGATGCCGATATAGAACAGCGCCTTTATGCCTTATATTCTAAAACAAATATGGATCGTGTTGGAGCATATTACAATATTACCACGATTGATCGTAAGGGAGTTGGTCCGTGGCATTTAGCCAGTGCCGATTATATGAGACAGCGTACCTGGGGAAGTTTGATTGGAAGGGTAAGTTATGCCAAAAGACTTTCCTCAGATTTGATACAGGCCAGCGGACTTCAGTTTGAAGTTGAATCGTATCTGTATGCCAAAAGAAATAATTATTCTTATCTTGATGTTGCCTATAGTAAAGACAGCGCTTTTCCGGAATGGCGATTAGGCTATTCTTACTTTCATAATTTTAAAAAAGGCTGGGAAGCTGATTTAGGCGTTCGTTATATTACTATGCAGGATAACAGCAATTTAAAAACATTAAATATCGGGGTCGGAAAATATTTTGGTTCGTATTGGGTTAATTTAAGATCCTATATTCAAAAAGACAGTCCCTCATTTACATTCAGCTCCCGATATTATTATAAAACAAAATTTGATTATATCACCCTGATAGCCGGTTATGGAACTTCTCCGGATGATCGAACAAGAGCGACAGAATACGATACCAGAATGTCTTTAAAATCTTATCGACTTAGCGCAGGTTATTACAGATTAATAAAAAACCGTTATGTTTTTGGTTTGCTAATTACAGATAATGAACAAGAATACACAAAAAACGGATTTCAAACTGAACTTGATTTTGCCGTTATATTACAATACAAATTTTAAATCTCATGAAAAAAAAGCAATTCATATATTTTCAACTTTTCTTTTTTTTCCTATTTAGCTTCAATATGATGGCACAATCTGAAATTATAATATCCGATAAAAACAGGATTATTTCCGCTTCTGAAAATGCTCAGTCAGCGGCTAAAATTCTAAAATATTATCTGGATAAAGCTTTTTCAAAACCATTTGAAATTACATCAGAAAGCAAAAAAGAAAATAATGCATCTGAAATAATTTTATCGATATCAGCTAATAAAAAACTAAAACCGAATGAATTTATTATCAAAAGCGATTCAAAATCAATTTATTTAATTGCTTCAAATCAAAAATACCTGAGTTACGCCGTTTATACTTTACTGGAAATTTGGGAGTTTAGAAAATTTACCGCTTCAGAAAACTATATCCCGAAAGTGACACAGCTTACTTTTGCTAAAAATACCAATAAAACTCATCGGCCATCATTTGATTACCGGGCACTTTTATATCCGGACTGTTATGACACAGATTTTAGAGACTGGCATAAACTAGATTGGCAGGTTGACGATTTTGGCATTTGGGGACATTCGTTTAGTGTTTTGGTTCCGGCAAAAGAGTATTTTAAAACCAACCCTAAACTTTTTGCTTTATACGAAGGCGAAAGAAATACCGAATCGTTATGCATGAGCAATGACACGGTTGTAGATTTGATAGAGACAAAAATGGCAAAAATTATTGCTAAAAAACCAAATGCTCAATTTTATTCAGTGAGTCAAAATGACGATGTGGTGTATTGCGAATGTACTCAATGTAAGGCTTTAAATAAAAAATACGGCGGTCCTCAGGGTTCATTTTATTATTTTTTGAATAAAATTGCAGCGCATTTTCCTAAAACAAAAATTACCACCCTCGCCTATCTTCATACCTTCAAACCTCCGGTTAATCTAAAGATAGAACCTAATATTTACACTATTTTTTGCCCGATTGAATTGAATCGGGCAAAAACAATTACCGCCGAAAATGCTTCGTGGTTTGTAAAAACATTAGAAAACTGGAGCATTACTTCACAGCATTTATTTCTATGGGATTATACCGTGCAGTTTTCTAATTATATGTCGCCTTTTCCTAATTTCGAATCCTTCCAGGGCAATTATAAACTCTTTAAAAAAAATAAGGTAAAAGGAATATTCGCTCAGGGCTACTCAGACCTTCCAGGAGATTTCTCAGAATTAAGGCAATATCTTTTAGCTAAATTAATGTGGGATACTGATATTAATACCGAAGCTGTAACTGCTGACTTTCTCCGTGGTTTTTATGGGAAAGCGGCGCCTTTTGTTAGTAAATACTTGAATCTTCTGGAAGCCAATCAAAAGAAAAGCAATGCTTATTTAGATATTTATTCGAGCCCTGTTGATGCCCGAAATACGTTTCTAACCCCCGTAGCAATGGATCAGTACGATCAATTATTAGAACAAGCTTTAAGTGCTGTCGAAAATGATTCGGTTTTAAGTTCCCGAATTCAAAAATTACGATTGGCTTTGGAGTATGTCTATTTTGAACAGGCTAAGTTTTACGGAAAAAACCAACATGGAATGTTTACCGTAAATTCTAAAGGAGAGAAAGAAGTAAAACAAGGCTTGACAGAAAGAGTTTTGAAATTTTCGAAAGCCTGCAATCAATTTGGCATTTACGAACTCAGCGAAGGCGGACTTTCTCCGGATAATTATTATAAAGAATGGCTGGAAATTTGCAAAAACTCCGTAACGCATTTGGGTGAAGATCTAAAAGTGAATCTTATCACACAGCCTTCAGACGAATTTAAAGGTAAAGGAGGTTATGGTTTAGTGGATGGAAACAGAGGTTATAAAGATTTCAATAGTAACTGGATTGGTTGGTACGAAAATAACCCTGAAATTGAAATCGAAACAAAGAAATTAGATTTCAATAGCTTAATATTAAATTTCCTCAACGATCAAAGGCATTGGATTTTTTTACCTAAAAAAATAAAAGTGTACGGTTTTAAAGATCAGAAATGGAATCTTCTACAAGAAAAAATTTGTGACAATTTAACAGAAGACTTTGAAATTACAACAAAATCATGGGAATTTGAAGATCAAAGCTTTAGTAGTTTTGCTATGATTAAGATCATTGTAGAAAACCAGACTGCAGTCCCCAAGTGGAGGAAAAGAAAAAACAAAAAACCAATGGTAATGCTGGACGAAATAGAATTATATAAAAAATGAAAATCAAAACATGAACACTAGTGATAAAAAAATCATGATCATTGATAATGATGACATGACAATCGAAATTCTAAAATTTATTCTAAAAAGAGAAGGTTATAAAATAAGTATTGCAAAAGATGGTATCAATGCTTTAGAACGCATTCCGACTATTATGCCTGATTTAGTGATTACTAATATCATTATACCGCTTAAATCAGGATTAGAAATCATTAGTTATATCAAACAAAATTTTAAAGACATTCGTGTGGTGGCACTTTCGGCACTTGGCGAAGAAGAGAATACTGTCGAAGAAGCTTTTCAATTGGGTGTTGATGATTTTATTGCAAAACCCTTTAATCCAAATGAACTTTTATTGCGAATAAAACGATTTTTATAGCAATTCAAAGTCGATTTTTGAGAAATACGAATGCCCCAAACTGTCGTAATTTCTAAGAAATACCAATTTTCAGCTATTTATAGCTATATTTGCACAAAATTTAATGCAAATGAGCACTTTCGAAAAATTCAATCTTCCAAAATCAGTACAAAAAGCAATCGACGAATTAGGCTTTGTTACGCCTACTCCTATTCAGGAAAAATCTTTCGCCGTGATTATGTCTGGCCGCGATATGATGGGAATTGCGCAAACCGGTACCGGTAAAACATTTGCCTACTTATTACCTCTTTTAAAATTATACAAATTTACACCAACCAATACACCTAAAATTGTAATTCTGGTTCCAACACGTGAATTAGTTGTTCAGGTGGTAGAAGAAGTCGAGAAATTAACCAAATACATGTCGGTTAGTACACTTGGTATTTTTGGTGGGGTAAATATCAATACACAAAAAAAAGCCGTTTACGAAGGTGTCGACATTTTAGTTGGAACACCAGGCCGTACAATGGATTTAGCACTTGATGCCGTTATTCGTTTTGATGAAACTCAAAAATTAGTAATTGATGAGTTTGATGAAATGCTGAATCTTGGTTTCCGTACGCAATTGACAGCACTTTTGGCCATGATGAAAACCAAACGTCAGAACATTCTATTCTCTGCAACCATGACAGATGAAGTAGATGCTGTTTTGAATGACTTTTTTGATTTTCCCGAAGAAGTTACACTTGCAGCTTCAGGAACACCGCTTGAAAACATTACACAAATTACGTACAACGTACCTAACTTTAATACAAAAGTAAATCTGCTAAAACATTTATTAGAAACAAACGAAAGCATGGAACGTGTTTTGGTTTTTGTGAATAATAAAAAGATCTCAGATATGCTTCATACAAGAATCGAAGAAGATTTTGAAGGTCAGTTTGGTGTAATTCACTCCAATAAATCTCAGAATTACCGTTTGAGTACGATGGCTGAATTCCAGGAAGGAAATCTACGCGGATTAATTACTACTGATATTATGGCCAGAGGTTTGGATATTTCTAATATCTCTCACGTTATCAACTTCGAACTTCCTGAATTTCCTGAATTGTATATGCACAGAATTGGTCGTACAGGTCGTGCTGATGCAACAGGAACTGCAATTAGTTTTATTACACCTCGTGAAGAAGAATTTAAAGTGGAAGTTGAAGTGTTGATGAATCAGGAACTTGCCATTGCAGATTTCCCTGAAGAAGTTGAAATTTCCTCTAAATTAATCGAACCTGAAAAAGACAAACAGCCGATTAAGTTTTTAATGAAAAAACAAACCCTTAAAGGTGATGGTGCTTTTCATGAAAAAGATAAAAAGAATAAAAAAGTCAACCTTGGGGGACCTTCTAAAACCAAAAAGAAAACCCACGGATCTGTCAATCGAAATATGTTGAAAACGAGAGACAAGAAGAGAAAAGATAAGAACAAGTAAATCTCTCAAATTCCAATAAAAAAAAATCCAAATTCCAAGTTGCTGAACTTAGAATTTGGATTTTTTTTGTGGCAGGTTTCAGTTTCAGTTTTTAGCACTTTTAGGAAAATGAAAACTGAGACCGAGACTGAAAACTATATTTTGGTAAAAACCAATCCCACAGGCGAACACAATTCGATTTTTTTACCAGTAGCTTTAAGTTTTCCTGTAGCTTTATCTCTTTTGAATATAATGATATCGTTAGTATATTGATGACCAACTAAAAGGTAATTTCCTGTTGGGTCGATAGCGAAATCTCTTGGGCCTTTTCCTAAAGTACTTTGCTGCTCTGTAAATTTAATTTTTCCGTCTTTCTGAATTTGATAAACCGAAATATTATTGGCATCAACACGATCTGTTACGTATAAAAACTTTCCATCAGGCGAAATTTTAATCGCTGCTGCACCTGTTCCTCCGGTAAATCCTTTTGCTAAAATACTGGTTTCAGAAAGTAACTTTAAACTTCCCGATTTATCATAACTAAATGTAGTAAGAGTCGCGTCTAATTCCTGAACCAAATAAACAAATTTACCGTCTTTGCTAAAGGTTAAATGTCTTGGGCCGCTTCCCTTTTTTACATCTACAGATCCTTTTAAAGTTAGAACCTCATGGCTTGCACCAGGATTGTACTTATAAATAAAAACTTTATCCTGTCCCAGATCATTCGATAAAACAAACTTTTTGTCCGGAGAAAAAACAACCTGATGCACATGCGCCTTTTCCTGACGTGCCACATTTGGTCCTTTTCCTTCATGCTGAATCAATTGTTGACCTTCGGTTATACTTCCGTCAGCATTTTTCTTAAATACCGCAATACTTCCTCCAGAATAATTCGCAACAATCACGTTTTTATCATCATTTATTAAGTGACAAGGATCTGCTCCTAAAGAAGAATTTGTATTTAGTACCTTAAGCTTACCTGTTGGTGCATCATATGTTAATGCTGTTACAGCACTTTGATTTCCGTTTTCGTTTACGGCATAAACAAATTTATTATTTGCCGAAACGGATACATAACTCGGACTCACTACTTTTTCTGTAGAATTTTTTAATTTAAAATCACCCGAAGCCGCATCAAATTGGTAAACGTAAATTCCTTTACTATCGCATGTATTGGTATAAGTTCCTACCAATAAATTAAATTTATTCTGCGCTTGTGTAGTTGTAAAGGCTAAAGCTGAAAAAAGCAGCATATATAATCTTTTCATAGTTTTTTATTTGTTTTTTGAATAGGCTAAAATACTCAATAATATCATTCGAAAAGTCATTTTTCGTTACAAAAGAAATTACAAAAGTTACATTATTCAAACTCCGTCTTCCAATTTTCAACCATAGTAAGTCATATGAGTTCATGTAATTTTAATATAATTTGAATCTAACTTATATCTCTTATATTACTTATATGGTTTAAATACTATTACCTATATGGTTTGACTAAAAATTTGTATTTTTGACCAGTATCTACAAAAAGTAGTAAAATAAATCTAAGCCGGAATGCATTTTAAACATCCTGAAATTCTATACTTTCTATTTTTATTGATTGTTCCAATTTTGGTTCATTTATTTCAATTACGACGTTTTAAAACTTCCTATTTTACTAATGTACGTTTCTTAAAAGAGCTTTCGATTCAAACCCGAAAAAGTTCAAAAATCAAAAAAAGACTTTTACTGGCGACTCGTTTATTGTTATTGACTTGTATTATTTTGGCTTTTGCCCAGCCTTTTTTCGAAGCAAAAGACAGTAAAAATGCCACTAACGAAATGTATATTATTCTGGACAATTCCTTTAGTATGCAAGCAAAAGGCAAAAAAGGAGAATTGCTAAAACGTGCTGTTCAGGAATTATTAGAAAATACTCCCGAAACCACTCAGTTTTCATTATTAACCAATACCGAAAATTACTGGAATACGGATATAAAATCATCCAAAAGTGCTTTACAGAATCTACAGTACAGCGCAACACCTTTTGAACTTCCGTCAATCATGGCAAAGATAAAAGCCCATAAATCGGCTTATAAAAAAGACATTGTTATTATTACAGATGCTATTGGATTGGCCGAAAAAGATGTAAAAAATATTGATACTGAAGAGAAACCTTATTTTATAATTCCATCGGCGGAACAAAAAAACAACATCGCTATTGACAGCGTTTATATCAATCAGACTTTAGAAAATTTCTATGAAATTAGCGTAAATCTATCCGCTTACGGAGAGCATTTCAAACCGGTTTCGATGGCCTTATACAATCAAAATAAACTGATTGCCAAAACCATTATCAATTTTGAGGCAAAGAAAAAGAAAGTCAATTTTACGATTCCAAAAGAAGCTTTTCACGGATATGTGACTATTGAAGATAACGGTCTTACTTACGACAATAAGCTTTATTTTAGTATTTCGAAAAATAAAAAAACAAATGTTATTAGTATAGGCGAACCAGAAAAAAGCAATTTCTTATCGAGAATTTATACTTCTTCTGAATTCAATTACAATAATTATTCGATTAGCAATTTAGATTATAATAGTTTAGACAAACAGAATACTATCATTTTAAATGAATTAGTTGAAGTTCCTCAGGCTTTGCAAACTACTCTGAAAGCATTTGTTGCTAAAGGCGGAAATTTAGTGGTGATTCCTTCTGAAAAAAGTTCAGTTTCAAATCTCAATTCATTTCTGGGTAATTTCGGAAAAATTCAGTTTAATACTCTTGAAAACAAAAGCAAGTTGATTACCAAAATCAATTTCGATCATCCTTTATTTTCAGGCGTTTTCGAGAATAAAATCACGAATTTTCAATATCCAAAAACAAATAATTCTTTTGCCATTTCGAGCCCATATCCGGCCGTATTATCTTATGAAGATCAGAGCGTATTTGTAACTGCAATTCAGAATCCGGTTTCGGGAATTACTGTTTTTTCAGCACCTATTAATGCAGCAAATTCAAACTTTCAGCAATCGCCATTAATTGTTCCGTTGTTTTATAAAATGGGGCAAAACAATCAAAAAACAGGAGTTAATGCCCTGACTATTGGCAATAACCAACCTTATTTTGTGGATGTTTTATTGACCAAAGATGCTATTCTGGAAGTAAAAGGAAGTGAAGATTCTTTTATTCCTATTCAGCAAATATTGAATAATAAAGTAAAACTAACCTTTAATGATTTCCCTGAAACATCCGGAAATTATAGTGTTTTTGATAAAAAAGAATGGGTAGAAAACCTGAGCTTCAATTACAAAAGAACCGAAAGCGATTTGAGTCAGGTAAATACCAACGTAGTTTCTGATTTTAAAACTGCCGATACGATTTCGACCATTTTTAATACGCTACAAACTGAACGAACTGACAGCCAAATTTGGAAATGGTTTGTTATCTTTGCACTGTTATTTTTAGCATTAGAAATGGCAATTATAAAATTCGTGAAATAAACTTAAAGTTTATTTTTTCCGAACCATTAAGAGATTAAGACCATAAAGGGTTAAGCCTTCTTAATTTAACTTAATACCTTAATGGTAGAAATAAAACATTTTATGTTTGAATAAATAAATATCTACATATGAAAATAATCATCAGAAGCGCCAAAATTATCGATTCAAAAAGTCCGTTTCATAATCAGACCGTTGATCTTTTAATTGCAGATGGTTTAATAGAAAAAATAGGAACTTCGATTCTTGATATCGAGGACACAACCGAAGTTAAGTTGGATAATTTACATCTTTCCCAAGGTTGGTTTGACAGCAGCGTTTCTTTTGGAGAGCCAGGTTACGAAGACAGAGAAACCATTGCAAACGGATTGAATGTTGCTGCAAAAAGCGGTTTTACCGGCATCGCTCTTCAACCGAACTCCTTCCCTGTTATCGATAATCAATCGCAGGTCAATTTTGTAAAAAATAAAGCTAATGGTTTTGCTACAGAACTTTTCCCAATTGGTGCTTTAACCAAAGCCAGCGAAGGAAAAGATATGGCAGAATTATTTGATATGAAAAAATCCGGAGCGGTTGCTTTTGGCGATTATAATAAAAGTATTGACAACGCCAACTTGCTAAAAATTGCTTTGCAATACGTTCAGGATTTTAATGGCTTGGTTATTACTTATTCGCAGGATCCAAATATCAAAGGAAACGGTGTTGCCAATGAAGGAATCGTTTCAACCAAATTAGGTTTAAAAGGTATTCCAAATCTGGCCGAAGAATTACAAATATCAAGAAATTTATTTCTACTGGAATATACGGGAGGAAAACTTCATATTCCGACCATTTCTACCGCAAAATCGGTTGAATTGATAAAAGAAGCTAAAGCAAAAGGACTTCAGGTAACTTGTAGCGTTGCAGTACATCATTTGGTTTTAACCGATGAAAAATTAGAAGGTTTTGATACCCGCTTTAAAGTTACGCCGCCATTAAGAACCGAAAGCGACAGACAGGCTTTATTAAATGGAGTTAAAGACGGAATAATAGATATTATTACTTCAGACCACAATCCAATTGATATCGAGTTCAAGAAAATGGAATTTGATACAGCGAAAAACGGAACAATTGGTCTTGAAAGTGCTTTTGGAGCCTTATTAACTGTTTTACCACTCGAAACGGTAATCGAAAAATTAACTTATGGTAAATCTGTTTTCGGAATTGAAAACAATACAATTGCCGAAGGTTCTAAAGCGAACTTCACTTTCTTTACTCCGGAAGGAAAATCGACTTTTACAAAAGCTAATATTCTTTCGAAATCTAAAAATTCTGCTTTTTTAGGAACAGAAATCAAAGGTTCTGTGTACGGAATCTTGAATCAAAATCAACTTGTTATCACTAAATAATTACAATGAATAATTCAATCGAAGAGGGAAAATCAATCGCCATTACCAGTTATATTTTAATTATTGGTGTTTTGATCGCGATGTCTATGAACTCTGAAAATAAAAATAGTTTTGCCTCTTTTCATATTCGCCAAGCTTTAGGATTATCGCTTGCTTTTATTTCATTTGGAGCCATTATCAGTAATTTCGACAGCTTTATGATTACTTTCCCAATGTGGATTTGTATTTCGATATTATGGACGTATGGGATTTTTAGTGCTATACAAGGTCAAACAAGACCAATTCCGTTGGTTGGGAATTTATTTCAAAAATGGTTTAAATCGATAGGATAAGAAAATTCCAAATTTTTAAAAACTCCAAATACCAATTTAAAAAAATCCGTTAAAATCCGCGTTTTCTCTTTAGCGAATCTGTTTTATCAGCGTATAAATTTAGAACACGGATAACACGGATAACACTGATTTGCAAGCAAAAATGCAGAAAAAAACAAATTTTACTATATAATCTCAACAAACTTTCTCAAAGTTCGACTTTCAGAGAAAACTCATAACTTATAACTCAAAACTCATAACTTCCAAAGAAATGAATCTATCTTTAGAATATAAAATACAAGAACCAAAAGTTATCTTAGACAAAAATCCTGTTTTACTTTTACTACACGGATACGGCAGCAATGAAGCTGATTTGTTTTCGTTTGCTACTGAACTTCCTGATAACTATTATATCATTTCTGCCCGTGCGCCTTATGATTTGCAATATGGTGCCTATGCCTGGTATGCGATTAATTTTGATGCGGATCAGAATAAATTTTCAGACAACGAACAAGCCAAAACTTCTCGTGATTTGATCGCTAAGTTTGTTGATGAACTGGTTGCTAATTATCCTATTGATGCCAATAATGTTACCTTGGTTGGTTTTAGCCAGGGTTCTATTTTAAGTTATTCGGTTGCACTTTCGTATCCTGAAAAAATTCAGAGAGTTGTGGCTATGAGTGGTTATTTTAACGAAGAAATAATCAAAGAAGGTTACCAGAAAAACGACTTTAAAAACTTAAAAATATTCGCTTCACACGGAACCGTAGATCAGGTAATCCCTATCGATTGGGCGAGAAAAACTCCTGCTATTCTTGAAAAACTAAATATTCCGGTTACTTATAAGGAATATCCTGTTGGTCATGGAGTGGCTCCGCAAAATTTCTTTGATTTTAAGAATTGGCTCTCGGAGTAGTTTTCTAGTCACAGTTTTCAGTCTCGGTCTCAGTTTCCAGCCATCTTAAATCCTAATAATGAGTAAATTTCCAGAGATATTAACTGACGAAAAAATAAAGGACAGCAATAAAGACTTTAGAAGTGCGCTGTTTTCTTTAGACAAAAACATTATTGATAAGGATAATTTCGTTCACTTAGCAAGGATTTATTCTACTACAAAACAACTTGATATTAGAAATAAAGTATTAAGATTATTATATGATTTTGATTTTCCTCAATTAAAGGATTTCTTTGATAGTGCATATAAGAAAGAACGTTATCTAGACATGAAAATCTATGCACTCCGTGGTCTTTCTCAGTTTATTAGTGAGAAGGATATAGAAAAACTATTGCATAAATTCAATCTGACTTTACTAAAAAGACAAGAAACAACACCTTATAATTATCAGGAATACGAACTTTTAAAAGGGCAAAATTCTTTGACTTATTTAGTAGAAAAGTACAATTACAATTGTTTTAAAGAAACACTAAATCAGGTAAATAAGCAATATAATGGAATGCCTGATGCTTTTAAAGGTCATTTTACAATAGACGAAAAAGGTCAGGTAGTTTCATTAAGAAGTCCCGAAGAAAGCTCAAAGATGATTAAAGATTTTTTTAAGGCATAATGACAAAAAAGAGCAACAAAAACAGTAAATTAAAATTAACGAGTAACTATAAAATTCTGAACTCCAGAAATATATTTATAATTACACTTATTATTATAACCCTAACTATTATAACTGTTTGGCTTTTTGGATTAGGAGATCATAGATCTTTTTTCGAAAATTCGCTATTATCAACAACCATTTTATCTATAGCATTCTTTTTATTTCTATCTATTGGATTATTTAAGGGAATTAAACTTAGAGATAATCTAGGCCAAATAACAGATCGTTTTGATCCTTCACAAATTGATTTTATAAGAGAAGCTGTTGCAGATCGCAGTATTGAGGATGCACCAGATATTGGCGAAGGAATTTTTGGAATTATACTAAGCCTAATTTTATGGTTTATTATGGCAGTCGTAATTAGTTACTTATGCTGGGCATTTGGTGCCATAGTATGGTTTTCCATCTTAACTTTTATGGCAATGCTTTATTGGATTTTCTTCAGGGCATTAAGGCTGGTCTTTAAAAAATCCGGAAAGTGCAAAGGCAATTATTCAAATAGTATCTTATATGGTCTTAGTTTTACAATTCTATACAACTTTTGGATTTATGCAATCATTTTTATGACAATGCATTTTTCTTAAAATAAAAAATCGCAGCCTTCAAACTGAAAACTGCCACTGTATATTGAAAACTCTTATTCTCCTGTATAAATAATTTTACCAGCTTTTTTCAGCACATAACCTTTCCAGGGAATCAATTGATAATCGCCTTTTGTCCAGGAATCTCCTTCCGATTTTCTGTCTAAAAGGATGGGTTCTTTTTGAGTGTCAAGGAAAAGTTCGGCTTGGTTTGCATCAAAAATAACGTAGGCTACAGTCGAGTATGTTTTTCCATCTTCGGCATGAGCTAGTTTTGTTCCTGCTTCAAAAAGACGTACACATTCTTTTTTAAGTATTGACCACGTATATCCTGCAGATGCCTTGCAACCGTGAGCATCAGAGTCACCTCCTACTACCACCGGTTTTGATTCTTGCTGTTTTGGTGTTTTATTCTCTTCCGAAACTTTCTTTGTACAAGAAAACGAAAGACCAATAATCATCGAAAATAAAAATATCTTTTTCATATATCCTATAATTTTAGATTGCAAAAAATAGGATCATTAGTTTCTATTTTTGATACAACCAGGTTTGATTTACTTCAAAAGTAATATTATCATCGTTATCAACAAAATATTTTAACAAGACTTCTCCCCATAATTCACCATTGCTGTAATCTGCAATGATCCATCTGTGGTTTAGAATTTTTATTTTATTGATGATAAACTTGTTTGGACCAATTTTATCCTGCCCTGTATAAGGATTTCCGTTTGGATTTGCATTTAGATCTAATAATTTCTCTGTTACAACCGGAATCAGTTTTTCGTATAAAATTACTTTTCCTCCTGAAGCGCTATTATCAAAATAGTTTTGCGCATTCTCGTTATGTTCCAGAGAGAAATAATCTGCATCGGCTAATTTTGTTGTTACAAGATTAATGCTGTCTCTTAGTTTTTTAGTTGTTTTATCATATCTTTCCTGCCCAAATTTTACTTCTCTGCTGTAAAACATATAAGTAAAAACATTCATAAGTATCGCAAGGATAAAAAGATAAAGCATTAAGGATTTTTTCATTGTAGTGGTATAATTAAATTGTAATTTCTAAGTTATCGTAGGCCAGGAAAACGTTTTCAGGCAATTGTTTTTGCACTTCTTCATGAAAGCCTAAAACGTGGCTAATGTGCGTTAAATAAGCTTTTTCAGGTTTCACCAAATTTATAAAATCAAGTGCTTCCTGCAAATTAAAGTGTGTGTCATGTGGTTCTACTCGCAAAGCATTTACTACTAAAACTTTAAGATTTTTTAGTTTTTCAACTTCGGTTTCGTGAACCGTTTTAACATCGGTTAAATAGGCAAAATCATCTATACGATATCCAAAAACCTGTAAATCGCCGTGCATAACATTTACCGGAATGGCTGTTTTATCACCTACCGTAAAGGATTCGTTATTGATGACCTCAATCGTTTTTACGCTTGGAGCGCCCGGATATTTGTTTACAGTTTCGAAAACATAATCGAAACGGCGTTTAAGGTTATCTATAACACGCTGATGTGCATAAACAGGAATTTCGCCCTGTCTGAAATTAAACGGACGTATATCGTCTAAACCAGCAGTATGATCTGCATGTTCGTGTGTAAACAAAATGGCGTCGAGATGTCTGCAGCCGCAAGAAAGCATTTGTTGCCTGAAATCAGGACCGCAATCGATAACGTAAGAGTGCTCGCCCCATGTGATCCAGATCGATACGCGGAGCCTTTTGTCCTTAGCATCAGTGCTTTTACAAACAGGATGATCGACTCCGATTATCGGAATGCCTTGTGAAGTACCAGTACCTAAAAAATATACCTTCAATTGAACTTAATTTTTTTACAAAAATAGGATTATTTCTCTTTCATTAGAAGCCTAATTTGCTAACTTTGTAACAAATCTATTTAAAATAAAATGGGTACAGAAATAAAACTCAAAGGTGACAAGGTCATCGAACAGATTCCTTCCATAAAAGACAAAGCGTTACGCATTAATTTAAACGAGAATATTTACGGAACTTTTGCTGAAATTGGTGCTGGACAAGAAACCGTTAGGCATTTTTTCAGATCCGGGGGTTCATCGGGAACAATTGCAAAAGCAATGTCTGCCTACGACAAAGATTTCAGTGACGCCGTTTATGGAATTGAGAGAGATGGCCGATATGTAACCGAAGAGCGATTAAAGAAAATGCTGACTCTTGAAGGCCAAATCATTGAGGAGCGATTAAGCCGCGAAAAACATCCTACAAAACTTTTCTTTAGTTACGCGAACACTGTTGCCACAATAGATTTTGCCAAACAGTTTAAAGGTCATGGCTGGGTAGGAATTAGATACCAAATTGAACCTGATGAAGCTTATAACGAAATTATCCTGCACATTCGTTTTAAAGAAACTGATGCCCGACTACAACAGGAAACACTGGGAATTTTAGGAGTAAACCTAATTTACGGTGCTTTTTATAAATACAACGATCCAAAACGATTACTTCGTTATTTATACGATCACTTAGACAAAGACCAACTCGAAATTGATACTATTAACTTCTCAGGACCTCGTTTTGCTGATGTTGATAATCGTTTGATGAGTTTACAATTGGTTAAAAACGGAATGACTGATGCGGTAATGTTTAATCCTGAAGGGAAAAACGTATTACCAGCTGCCGTTTTATACAAAAAGAACCTTCTTGCTTTTAGAGGAAGTTTTCGACCGGTTACGAACGTAAACCTTGATATGTACGAGAAATCTCTCAAAATGTTTCTTGAAGAAAATAAGGTTGAAAAAGACAATACTTTGGTCGTTTTTGAAATTACACTTTCGAATTTACGTTCTGATGGTGAAATTGACGAACGTGATTTCATGGACAGAGCCGAATTGCTTTGTTCGTTAGGTCAGACTGTAATGATCTCAAATTTCCAGGAATACTATAAAGTGGTTGAATATTTTGCTAATTACACTAAAGCCAGAATGGGATTGGCCATGGGGGTGAATAATTTAGTAGATATTTTTGACGAGAAGTATTATCGTCATTTAAGTGGTGGTATCCTTGAAGCTTTTGGAAAGTTATTCTATCGTGATATGAAAGTATTCTTATACCCAATGTTGGGCGATAACGGAGAAATCATTACTTCTGAAAATCTAAAAGTACACCCTAGAATGAAGGAATTATATAAATTCTTTAAATTCAACGGAAAAGTGGTTGATATCGTAGATTATAACCCGAATATCTTAAATGTATTCTCCCGAGAGGTTTTAAAAATGATCAGCCAGGGGAAATCAGGCTGGGAACCGATGCTTCCTTCTGGTGTTGCCGAAATTATCAAAGAACACCATCTTTTTGGATATCATCCGGAAACTGAATTGGAACAAAATAATATGTAATATCAAAAAGGTCCTAAAAAGAAAGTCTTTCTTTTTGGGACTTTTTTTTACTCTCTAGTTCTAAAATTTTTTTTACCGCAAAGCGCGCTAAGTTTTTTTTCTATATCTGAAGCTTTTGTAAAAGAAAAGTTCGCAAAGCTATGTGTTGAATAAGCTTTGCGAACTTTTTATGTTTCAGTTTTCAGGTTTTGCTGGATTTGAAACTTTGTCAAAGTTTTGAACTTTGACAAGTTGTTTGAGGCAATTTTTCAGGTAAAGCTTTGCAAACTTTGCGCATTATAAATGCAATCTAAGAAAAAAAATTAGCGTGCTTTGCGGTAAAAGTCACCGTTAAGCTCGAAACCTGAAACAAAAATTTTTATTTCAAAATTTGCGCTGCGTGTTCTTTTGTTTTTACTTTTTCGATTACCTCATCGATGATTCCGTTTTCGTTGATTACGAAAGTGGTCCTGTGGATTCCGTCGTATTCTTTTCCCATGAATTTTTTAGGGCCCCAAACTCCAAATGCATGGATAACTGATTTGTCTTCGTCGGCTAATAAAGGAAAAGGGAATTCGTATTTGTCTTTGAATTTCAGCTGCGCTTTTTGACTGTCGGCACTTACTCCCAGGAGTTCATAGTTATTGACTTTAAAACGTTCGAAATTATCTCTTAGGTCACAAGCCTCTGCGGTACAACCTGGCGTACTTGCTTTTGGATAAAAGAATACTACTAATTTTTTTCCGGCGTAATCTGCCAGTTTATGTGTTTTTCCGTCCTGGTCTGTTCCTGAAAAATTTGGTGCTTTGTCACCGGCTTTTAATGTTGTCATATTTTTTAAATTTTAGATTGTTGATTTTAGATTTTAGATTAATGTCTGTTTATTTAAATCTACTTTTATCTCTCCAATCAACCATTTTCCGTTATGTCGAGTTTTATATCTATATTCAATCTCAAAAATACCATTTTTAATTTCCCCTTCTTCGAATAAGCTCTCAAAAAAGATTTCGGTAGTTATTTTTAAGGTTTTTTCTATACGTCCTTTTGGTAAATTAATTTTAAAAAGTTTGTTGGTACTCAAATTAAAAAAGTTTAAAAAATTAGACTCTTTAGAATCAATAGTAACAAAATAAGGATATTTCTTAATGTTACTATGATAAATTTCCCTACCAAGATTTGCAATTTTTTTTCCGTTATTCTTATCAAATAGTACGAACTCTGACGGATCGCAACAACCAGAAACTAAACGGTTTTCTATAATGAATGTGTTGTTGTACTCAGCCCAGCTTAAATAACCTAATCTGCCTGTTAATTCGATTAGACTTTTATCTAAAGAAAAAAGCTTTTTCTTTTCTTTTGTTTTACTTTCAAAAACAAGCCAAGATGAATCGCAATTAAACTGATAGTAAATTTTTGCTCCGTTTTTAAAGGTTGTTTTTTCACAAGATATAATTTCATTCAATTGAGGTCGCTCTTTACAACTACAATTTTGTGCAGAACTAAATTGCGAAATAATTATAAAAATAAATGTCACTATAATTTTCATTGTTTAAATAAAATAGGTTAATTAAGAGATATGTTTTCATGCCTCAGATTGCAGTGAAAACCCCCGAGTTGTGGTAATTTACATTTTTTGCATTGGAAAAGCGACCGGAGGAAGCTCTTGCGAATGCTTAAAAATGTTATTGCCACAATGAGGAGTTGCAACGGAAAGCTGGATTAGGCACATCATGAAAATTATAGTATTTTTACGGGATTAAAAATACGGAAATGAATAAAGAAGCTCGCGTACAGTTTGTTATAAATACGTTAAAAGAACTCTACCCTACTATACCTGTCCCGCTCGATCATAAGGATCCTTACACATTGCTGATTGCTGTTTTGCTTTCGGCGCAATGTACCGATGTGCGTGTGAACCAGATTACACCTATTCTTTTTGCAAAGGCTGATAATCCGTATGATATGGTAAAAATGTCGGTAGAGGAAATTAAGGAAATTATTCGCCCTTGTGGTTTGTCGCCAATGAAATCGAAAGGGATTTATGGTTTATCGCATATTTTGATTGATAAATACGATGGAAAGGTTCCGCAGAGTTTTGAAGCTCTTGAAGAATTACCTGCTGTGGGACACAAAACGGCGAGTGTGGTAATGTCTCAGGCGTTTGGTGTGCCGGCTTTTCCGGTTGACACGCATATTCACAGGTTGATGCACAGGTGGAATCTTTCGAACGGGAAAAATGTGGTGCAGACTGAAAAAGATGCTAAAAGATTATTTCCTAGAGAAATCTGGAACGACTTACATCTTCAGATTATTTGGTATGGTCGTGAATATTCGCCTGCAAGGGGATGGAGCTTAGATAAAGATATTATTACAAGGACTGTTGGCAAAAAATCGCTGATTGAGGAAACTATGAAAAAGGAAGAAGCTACTAAAAAGATTGTTAAGTAGCTTCTTCTCTATTTTTTACATACTGCTTTTAAGGGCATTATATTCACCTGTCATATTTAGTGATCTATAAATACCTAGAAGTGATTTTGCTGCACTTTCATTTTTTGGTTCTATATTCAATGCCTTTTTTAGGTACGGAATGGCGCTTTTTACGATTTCGTCTTTTTGGGCATCTAATTTATCATATTGCTTCATTTCGGCAGGGCTGTTTCCTAAAGTCCCCATTAGGTCCTGTAATTCTTTTTTGAATTGTATTTTGACATAGGCCAGATTGATATAGCAGGTCATGCAATTTTGGTTGGCTTGTAGTGCATCTTCGTAATATTTTTCGGCACTACAATAATCGTTTGTCTCCATATAACAAAAGGCTAAAGAGGTCAGGATTTCTTCTTTTTTTGATGGTGGATTTACATTTCTTGGTTTTTCGTAAAGTCCTTCCTGAATACTTGCTTCTCTCGCACTCATGGAGATAAAGGCTTCTTCTTGTTTTGTTTTTTTGTTTGTAGCATAAAAAATAACTGTCTCGCCAGTGTAATTTAGTCTTTTAAGTTCTTCGAAATACTTAATGGCTGACTTGTACTCTTTTGCTGCAAAGGCGGCAGAAGCTGCATTGAACAGGTTTCTGATGTCTTTTTTATCGAAAAGATAGACTTCGTAACTTTTATCGGCACTTTCTTTGTATTTCTCTGCTTTAAAATCATTGTATGCTCCGTCTACCAGTTTGGATTTCATTTCTTTTAGGGCCAAACTTGCCTTGAAAGCATATTTGTAGATTTGAGAATCATTTTCGTATAATAATACATCCTGATACGCTCCTACTGCTAAAGCAAAATTAGCTGCAGCATCTACATTTTTGCTTGCTAAATCTTTGTAAACATTTCCTTTTGTAAAATAGAAATCTGATTTTACCTCAACCGGTGCGTTTATTATTAGGTATTCTATTTTCTTTAAAATAGCTAATGCTTCCTGGGTTTTTCCTTTGCTGTAATAAGATTGCGCTTCTTTGATTTCTTCTTTTTGAGCGTATGCTCCTATACTTATTGATAGGAGCAATAATAAGATCTTAAAGTTCTTTTTCATTTTCGGTTAAGTTTGGTTGTTAAATAGATTAAGGGTAGTACTTATTATTGTTGATTGAAAAAATTGATTTGAAAGGCTAAAGTTCTTTACTCTTACCCTCAATCAATGTGTACCAAACAATCATTCTTTTTTAATAATCTTTACGAGATATTAAAATAAACAACAAACGAAACGTGGTTAGGGTAATTTTTGGCCATAGATGATTTGGTTTTGGTTATACTTCTTTTTGGTTATTATTAAAAATTGAATTTTTCTACATATTGAAAGGTTTTTAATACATAAACCTCTTTTATATAGCGATTTTGTTAAATAAAAAACTTCTTTTTAACTAAAATAAAGCTAAATATAAAATAAAAAATTGATATTCGGTTAAAATATAGAATTTTAACAAAACAGCTGTAAAGTTATAATCAAGTTATTATCAATAATAGGTGTTATCTTCAATAATAAACAGCTTATTATTGTGCTATTTAGAGTGGAAATGGATTGTTATGGAATAGCATTGTGAATGGATTGCGGATGGATTGCGTCCCGAGGGTTGAAACCGTTGGCTATGTTTTAGCTAATTGATTATATCTTATTAGATCTTCCTTTTTTTTTAAAATTACCTACAATGAGCATATTGCAAACATAACCCAAGGTTTCAACCTTTGGGATGGCGGGAAACGTATTTGAGAGAATTTATTAATTTATTAATGTATTAATTAATCATGATGAAAAATGCATTTTGGATGGATTGCGTCCCAACGGTTGAAACCGTTGGTTATGTTTATCTAATTGAGGATATTTTTTACTAGATCTTCGATTTTTGAATGTGCTCTTTTTGTATCAGAAAAAAAAACTCACTACCTGTATTTGCATACAAATAGTGAGCTTTCAACCAAACGACCAGTTGGTTTTTCTTTCGAAATAAACATCCGACAAATGTAGTGGGCTGTTTAATTAGCTATAATTTCAAAACTTTTATCTTCAATTTTCACAACTGTTAATGCTTGTGAATAATTTAGTAAAAAAGAAACAACTTCTTTTTTAGGTTTTAAATCTTTAGAAGCTAATGCCTTTTTAGAGTAAATTTTCGCCATACTATCAAAATGTTTTATTATAGTATAACGGACTATTACTCAAAATAGTATTAGTTGGTTAAAATAATTTGATGTTTGTCAATTATTTTTCTTAAATTCATTAATGCATAACGCATTCTGCCCAGTGCCGTATTGATGCTAACACCCGTAAGTTCAGATATTTCCTTGAAACTCATATCCTGATACATACGCATAACCAATACTTCTTTTTGATCTTCGGGAAGTTCTTCTATGATCTTTTTTAAGTCTACTTCGACCTGATCAAAGATCATTTTATTCTCAATCGTCAGGGAATCATCAGACATGACAGAAAAAATCGAAAACTCTTCGGTTTCTCTGTACATTGGCATTTTTTTGGTTTTACGAAAATGATCTACAATTAAGTTGTGAGATATACGCATTACCCAAGGTAAAAATTTACCTTCTTCGTTATAGGAATTACTTTTTAAGGTTTTAATTACCTTAATAAAAGTGTCTTGAAAAATATCGTTTGAAATATCTCTATCAGCAATCTTAGAATATATAAATCCATATATCTTAGACTCGTGTCTTTTAATTAATGTCGCCAGGGCCGTCTCATTGCCTTCGACATAATTTTTCACTAATAGAGCGTCTGGAATATGCAGATCAGCCATAATACTACTTTTTTTTAGTTCTGTTTTAAAATTTGGAGTAATTTTTTCTAAAAAGTAGTTTTATATAATAGGCGTATTTTTTGGGTTATGATGTTATGTTAATATTCTGACCAAATTTAACAAATTATAATTTTAAAAAGCAAACAAAATGAGGAATAATTAACAATAAATTGTTAATTATTGCAGAACAAACTTAATTTCAGGCTTTATATGATCAAAAAAAGCAAAAATAAGGTCTTTTTTTAACATAAAAAATCAGATATAAACAACTCAACACTAAATAATTAACTCATTTACATCTGATTATTACATTTTTTTGTCACGTTAGTACTTACTATTGATAAACACGAAGATAATCGATATAAAACTTTTGAGGAAGTACATTATCATCCACTTCAGGACCTCCAAAATTTCCCCCTATGGCCAAATTTAGGATAATATAAAATGGTTTATCAAAAGGCCAGGTATCTTCATTTTTTACTTCAGGATTAAAGGTGTAAACTAATGTTTGATCTACAAAAAAATCGATTTTATCTTTTGTCCATTCAATTGCATAAACATGATATCCTTCTTCAATAGTAGCAAAAGGGGTTCTTTTTGTATTGATGGTATTTCCGTGACTGGCTTGCGTGTGCAAAGTAGTATATACCATATGTGGATCTCTGCCTATATATTCGAGAATGTCGATTTCTCCTGTTTTAGGCCATTTTACCTCATCGATATTTGCACCCAGCATCCAGAATGCCGGCCATAAGCCATGTCCTACCGGTAGTTTTGCTCTGGCTTCGATGCGGCCATATTTAAACTCTTTTTTACCTTTTGTCGTTATTTTTGTCGAGGTGTATTTAGCACCTTCTTTTCTGGCTTCTATAATAAGATTTCCATCCCTGAATTCGTGATTTGTTTTGGTGTAAATCTGTCTTTCGTTATTTCCGTAACCGCATAAATTTGGACATCCGTCTCCAAGTTCGAAATTCCAAAAGGTTTCATTCACTTCTTTTTTATTAAAATTTTCTTCCCAGACTAGTTTTCTTTTGACTTCTTGCGCAAAACTCAAACTGGTTATCATTAATAATACAATTACTTTTTTCATACCATCATTTTAAAATTAACAAAATAAGAAGGCCAGCCTTAACTGACCTTCTCACCTCATTCTTACTAATTAATTTATAATCTATTGATATACTCTTATATAATCAACCTCCATAGAAGATTGTGTAAAAGCAGGATCAATATTGCCGCCTAGATTACCTCCCATTGCAACATTCAGGATTAAGAAGAAGTCGCTGTTGAAAGGTAAAGTACCGTCGTTAGGAACAGAATGGATCTGAACATCATCTACAAAAGTTGTTACTGATGCAGGGCTCCAAACTGTTTTGTAAACATGAAATTCTGTTGAGACATTTGGTATCGTTTTAGAACCTGTATTACCTTGTCCTCCCGAATGTCCCGGATAATGAAGGGTACTCAAAATAACATTTTGATTTTTCCCAACATGCTCCATAATATCTATTTCGCCACAAGCCGGCCATGGTTTAGTTGCATAATTTGAACCCAACATCCAGATTGCCGGCCAGGTTCCTACTCCTGTTGGAAGTTTGGCTTTTATCTCGACTTTACCATAGGTGAATTTAAATTTACCATCGGTTTTAAGTCGGGTCGAAGAATAATTGGCACCTCCTGAAGCTTCTTTTTTAGCCGTAATTTTCAGGTTTCCGCCCTGAACGATTACGTTTGTTGCTGAGTTGGTGTAGTTTTGTTCTTCATTATTTCCCCAACCGCTGTCTCCTCTGCCAAGATCGTAATTCCACTTTGTCGCATCAGGTGCACCGTCTGTATTAAACTCATCAAACCAAACTAACTTTGTATAATCAGCCGGTGGTGCCTGAGTAGGTTTTGTAGTGGTAAATATATGATACCATGCCAATGCCGGATTACCGCCCATAACAGCTCTTACTACCATTCTGTTGGCTGTTATCGAAATTATTTCGTAAGTACTTTGTCCTATATAATAGCCCATAAATCCACCATCAGAGAAATTCATTGCTGTTCCTCTTGTTTGTGTTAGATGATCCGGGTTGTTCATCACAACCGATTCTGAAGGGCTTAGCGACACGATTTTTGTTCCGCTTGCATCATATGCCAAACATGCGTCATCTGGTGAACTTCCGCCTGCTACACTTGCAAAAGCTGCATTAAAGAATGTTGAGCCACCATTATCTAATTGGTATTTCACTACATCACCATCCAGAGAGAATGTTAAAACATTATCATACAAACAGCTACTTGCCGGTGAGGCTGCTTTTTCGAAAGGTCCTGCTGTATAATAATTAGCGAAATAATTTTTGGTTGCATCACCATCATTTTGTCCAACACCCAAATGTCCTGGTTCTGAAGCTGACCAATACCATTTTTTAGAAGTTCCGCCTGTTAAGAACGTTACGGCTTCAGGATCGCTAAAATCACTTTGCACAGTAACATCTATCGAAGTATTTGTTTCTATCCCTCCTGTTCCTGTTGCAATAACAGTTACGGTATAAGTATTAAGTCCCGGTTTGGTAAATCTTTTTTCGAATTTACCTGTTGGCGCATTTACTGAGGTTCCGTCGCTAAAAGCATATTTATACGATATAGCATTATTGGCCGTGGCGACAAGTTTTACTAATCCCGAACCATCTCCGTTTGGATCTGCATCGGTTTTACCTACAATCTCGGCTTTAATTACAAGGTCTGTCGGCGCTTGTAAGTTCCCGAATTTTAAATCGTCTTCCTGACAACCTACCATAAGCAGAATCGTAAGTACGGACGCGATATTTATAATTATTTTACGCATGATTACTTATATTTTTAATTGGATTGTTTAATATCATCAAAATAGTATGTTTTGCCTGTGCCATTGTTTCCAAAATCAAAGAAAAGCACTACTCTTTGATAATTATTGGCATTCACAATTCCATCAAAATCAAAAGTGAGTTCTTCCCAACTATTGGCAACTGTTGTAGTGGCATCAATTTCTTTGTTTATAGTGGCATCATTTAGATTTTCTAATTTAAATTTCACAATAATTCCGGCCTGAGGTGACCAGACTTTTATTTTTAGTTTTTTAAATGTTGAGAAATTAATCGCCGTTTCAAGCGCTAGTGATGAACCTGCCCAAACTTCGGCACCATTGTTTTTTGTTAAAGCACTTACCTTTGATGATGTATTGATTCCTGATTTATCAGGATTGGCAACTACCGATGCGGCCGCTCCACCAAAATTTCCGTAAGCATAAGTTAAGTTGGTCGATTCGAATGTTAATGGCAACACTAAAGATTCTGCTCCTGAAGTTAACTGAATATCATCATAGTAATAATCTACGCCTGTACCTGCATTACCAAAGTCAAAGAAAAGTACTACTCTTTGATATTTATTAGCATTATCAACAGCAGAGAAATCAAATACCAATTCTTCCCAATTGTTCGCTACTGTGTTGGTAACATCTACTTCGGTATTAATATCTGAATTGGTCAAATTTTCTAATTTCATTTTAACTACAATTCCCGCTTTTGGTGACCATGCTTTGATTTTGATTTTTTTCAGAGTAGAGAAATTAATTGGTTCTCCTAATTCTAAGAAAGAACCTGCCCATACCTCTGCACCCGCCGGTTTGGTTAATTTAGCCACTTTTGCACTTACGTTACTGGCATCTACACTAGGGTTATTGGCTACAACTGTTGCTACACCGCCAAAAGTAGTAAAGGCATAATTTAAGGTAGCCGATTCAAAATCAACCGGTAATAAAATTGGGTTCGAAATTGTAATCGATTCTGTATGTACCGATGTTGCTTTTCCTCCGCTTAAAGCGACAACTTTTACTTCGTAGGTTCCTATATTGGCATAGGTATGTTTAATGGTTTCACCTTCCATAAAATCAACCGGGATTTCATTTGGGGTTTCTCCAAAATAAACCTGAAAATAGGTTTCGAAACTGGCTTTTGCACTTACGGACGCTGATAAATTATCACCAACTACATGTGCTAAAGTTACCTGCAAATTACTTGGTGCCAAAAATGAAACTGTAACTTCCTGTGTTACTTCTGTAATTTTTCCATTTAATCCCATTGCCATAATCTTGGCCTGGTAAATACCTTCTTTGTACGTATGCGCTACGGTCGCTCCTGCCGAAAGATAACTCGACACCGGGCTTCCATCTCCAAAATTAATTTGATATTGCGTAACGCCTTCTCCTTTAGGCAAAAAAGTTACTTTACCTGAATTATCCTGAGTAATGGTTGTGAGTGCCGATATGTTTTTTGGCGCTCCTATCGAATCGATATCGACATCGCTGCCATTACTGTCATTAGAACAACCTACTGTGATTGCCAAAACGAACAGACTTATAATAAAATGTAATTTTTTCATAATACTATTTTTTAATATTGAGGATTTTGCTGCCAGTTTCCGTTTGCGAATTGAATCTCTTCGATAGGAACTGGGAATATTTCATTTTTTCCTGCCTTAAAACCAGCAATTTCCTGTGCTGCTTTACCTGTACGCACTAAATCGAAAAAGCGAATTCCTTCTCCAACAAATTCAAACCTTCTTTCTGCCCAGATAAAATCGGTTAGAGCTGGTCCTGAAGCTGAGATGTCATGATTTGTATCTCCAAATGCACGTCTTCTTACTTCGTTTAAATAAGTTCTGGCTTTAGCATCGCCTAGTCCTCCTCTACTATAAGCTTCGGCAGCCATTAATAATACATCTGCATAACGAATCGCTCTGTAATTATTAGGGTTTGTCAGGTTTTGATCTCCAATATTTGAATCTCCCTGACGTGGTAAATATTTTCTGTTAAAATATCCAGTGTGTTTATATCCCGTACCATAAGTAGCATTATTGGCTGCAGCCCAGGCAACAATATCCAAAATAGCAACATCTTTACGTTTATCGCCTACTTCAAATGCATTGGCAATTTTTGACGTTGGCACATTAAAACTATATCCTGAATCGAAAACAGGGCCTACATAATTTCTTATTCCGTTAAAACCTACAGCTACGTTACCTTCGCTACATTGGAGACATCCAAAACCTGCTCCTTCGGCATCACTGTATTGTACTTCGAATACTGATTCTTTTCCGTTTTCTCCTGCGTTTTCAAAAATGGTATTATAATCTGCTATCAAGGAATATTTTCCTGATTCGATTACTTTGTCTAAAACTTTAGAGGCATCAGCAAATTTATCCTGATACAAATACACTTTTCCTAATAATGCCTGTGCAGCTCCTTTTGTAGCTCTACCCACTTGTGGGGCATTCGGGTTTAAATTATCGATAGCATAAAGCAAATCAGCTTCAATAGAAGCGTAAACTTCAGGAACTGATGAACGGGGAATTTTTTTCTCGTCATCTAATTTAAACCTCTTATCTCCATTTAACGGAATGCCACCAAACCATTTTACTAATTCAAAATGATAATATGCTCTTAAAAAATGTGCTTCAGCCAATATTTGGTTTTTACCCGGAAAGTCTGTTTTATCTTTAAACTCCAGAATATAACTTGCTCTGTTTACTCCTGCAAACATCCAGTTCCAGACATCTTTTATATTACTGTTTACGGCAGTGTGCGTCATTTCATCTACTTGCTGGAAACCAACTACATCACTCGCGCTTTCTCCTCCGGCCAATGTATTATCTGAAGCTATTTCGCCCAATAAAACATTTATATAAGTAGATTGCAGCAAATCATATGCACCAATTAAGGCATTGTTATAATCTGATTCTGAATTAAAATAATTTTCAGAATCTATTGAATATACAGGCTCACGTTCTACAAAATTATCTGAACAAGAAACGCTCAAAGCTCCTAAAAGAACGATTCCTAATCCTATATTTATAATATACTTTTTCATTTTATTGTTTTTTAAAAATTTAGATTTAGTCCCATTGTATAAATCCTTGGTGTTGGATAAAATCCGTTATCGATTCCAGATCCTACAGACGATTGTGAAATGTTATCGTCATTTTGTGGCCCTGTTATAGCAGCCGGATCAAAACCTCTGTATTTGGTAAACGTGTATAGATTGTTTACCCCTACATACAAACGCAATTTTGAAATACCGATTTTATCCGAGAATGTTTTGTTTAATGTATACCCTAATTGTACATTCTGAATTCTTAAAAAAGAAGCATCTTCTACATAATAATCAGAAAAAAGGCTGTTGTTAGTTGCTCCCGTTGTAACTCTGGGAACGGTATTACTTGTTCCTTCTCCGGTCCATCTTCCTAACACATAATTAGATTTGTTTACATCTGTAAGTGTACGCTCGTAGTTTCTAACCATATCATTTCCTATTGAAGCATAAGCATAGGCAAGAAAATCAAGATTTTTGTAGTTAAGGGTTACATTTAATCCCATTATTACACTGGCAATCGGGTCTCCAATATTCGTTCTGTCTTTGCTGTCAATTACACCATCACCATTTATATCCTTAAAACGAATATCTCCCGGAGCTGTAGCTGCTCCTAAAGCTGCCTGCGATGGATGTGCTGCAATTTCGGCCTGGTTCTGAAAAATCCCGTCTGTTTTATATCCGTAAAAATATCCTATAGGTCTTCCTTTTTCCATTCTTGAGGGAAGAAGCGGTTGCCCGACACCAAAACTGCCTGCGTCTGTATAACCGGTACTATTGGCTACTTCTAAAACTTCGTTATCGATTGTAGTGATGTTGTATCCGATATTAAAATTAAAATTATCTGATATCTTGTCTTTATAATTAACAGCGAATTCGAATCCTTTGTTACGTACCGAACCTGCATTCATAGTTGGTGAAGAAGCTCCCGGAGCATAAACTCCTGTTATTCCCGAAACCGGAATTTTTGGTATTAATAATTTATCTCGTGTATCAATAAAATAATCTGCTGTAAAGTCCAGCTTATCATTAAATAAACGAAAATCAACCCCTACGTCAAACTTTTTAGCTTCTTCCCATTGTAATTTCGGGTTTGGTAATCCTCCAATTGCTGTTCCGTTTATCAGAGCGCCATTGTATACATAAGTTGCTTCTCCGTTTAATAATCCTGTATAACCATTAGGTCGGATCTGGTCATTTCCTAAAACTCCATAACTTAATCTGAATTTTAAGAAATTTAAAGTGCTATTATCTTTTAAAAATGATTCCTCAGAAACTACCCATCCTGCCGTAAATGACGGAAAGAAAGCTACTCTGTTCTCCGGACCAAATTTAGTTGATGAATCCCTTCTGATCACTCCGCTTAAAATATATCTTCCTTTAAAATCATATTCTAAAATTCCGGCATAAGAAACTCTTCTTTCATCATACCCATACGACGATACATCACGGCCACCAGCCGGACTTGTTCCTTTTGCAAGGTTTATATCGGCATATTTCCATGAATTATTAGGAACATCATAACCTGTAGCACCAAGTCCTGACCCCCAGGATTTATAAACTGTAGATACTAAGATTGCTTTGATATTATGATTTCCAAAAAGTGTCTTTTTGTATTCTGCAATAAGATCAAGTGTATAATCATTATCATTTACAGTATTTTGAGTCACACTGCTTCTGGTGATATCAAACACTTTTCCGCCGTAGCTTACTTGCTTAGAGAAGTTTCTGCTAATGCTATTTCCTGTGTTGAAACCAATACGAGATGTAAATTTAAACTCTTTGGTTATGTCGTAAATAAAGCTAACATTCCCGTTTAGTTTTCTTAATTTATAGTCATTATAGGTGTTTTCTATTTGTGCCAAAGGATTGATGATTTCAACTCCATAACCCGGTGCACTTGGAACTAAAGTATAATTTCCGTTTTGATCACGAACCGGCAAAGTCGAAGGTGTATTGATAGCATTAAAAAGTACCGATCCCAAACCATTTTCATTTAATGAATCTCTGTCGAGATACGTATAAATAATATTCGTTTGCAGTTTCATATTACTGGCTAAATCAGCACCTAAAGATAATCTTGCAGTATTTCTTTTAAAATCAGATTTTGGACCTCCAATAATACCTTGCTGGCTTAAATCTGATCCACTTAATAAATAGGTGATTTTATCTGAACCTCCGGAAATAGCGATATCATTATTAATAACCGGAGCTGGGTTGAAGATTTCTTTTTGCCAGTCTGTTCCTTTTCCTAAACCTGAAACATTAGGATAAGGCAATGCTTGTCCGCCATTAGCATAACTTTCGTTCAGTAACAATGCATATTCTGTAGCATTTAGTACCGACATTTTTTTGCTCGTTTCCTGAGTACCAAAAGAAGAGTTGAAAGAAACTTTGGTTTTAGAATTCTTTTTACCCGTTTTTGTTGTTACCAGCACAATTCCGTTGGCTCCCAATACTCCGTAAACGGCCGCCTGAGCATCCTTAAGTACTGTAATCGATTCGATATCACTTGGATTTAAAATACTCAAATCTCCCTGATAGCCATCTATAAATACAGTTGCTGCATTATTTCCGTTTGTGGCGATACCTCTAATATTGATATTCATTGGTGCGCCCGGAGAACCCGATTGTGCCGTAACACTAACCCCTGCCACAGTTCCCTGCAGGGCTTGTTCTACCTTAAGGGGATGAAGATCTTCGATGGTTTTGTTGGATACAACAGTAACTGCTCCGGTAACATCTCTCTTCTTTTTGCTGCTGTATCCTAATACAACAACTTCATCAAGCGATCTGGCATCGTCAATCATTTTAACTGTTATTTTGGTTCCTGCAACCGCAACTTCCTGCGTTTTAAAACCTATATAACTTAAAACGATTACAGTTCCTTTTGGAACTCCTGATAATTTAAAAGATCCGTCGAAGTCTGTGGTTGTACTTTGTGACGAACTTTTAACTTTTACATTTACGCCCGGTAGTGATAAACCCGAGCCATCTAATACTGTACCGCTTACATCAAAAGACTGCGAAAACGCATAAGATGTAAACAGCATTAGTACGGTTAGTAATAATCTAGATTTCATAATTAGTTAGTTTTTATTGAAAGATAAATTTATCTTATCCATTTAGGAAAACGACAATTTTAACCTCAACAAAAAACATACATCATAAAAAAATAACAGGTAAATTCAATATATCTCAAAATACACCCTTATTTAACTATAATTTACGAATGTTAATTTCTTTAACATTAACACTACAAAATCACAACAAATCGTTAATGTTGAGGTAATGTATAGTTTTTTAGAAGCATTTTTTGATGTACTATACAGCCAAAATATACTCGACTAAACCGTTTTCGTGCTGTAAATCCATTTTTTTACGCAAACGATACCTTTTTATTTCTACGCTGCGAACAGAAATATTAAACAATGGAGCAATTTCTTTTGATGAAAGATTCAAACGTAAATAAGCGCAAAGACGTAAATCATTTGGAGTAAGTACAGGATGCAGCTGTTTGATTCTTTTTAGAAAATCCTTATCGGCGTTATCAAAAGCTTCTTTGAATACGTTCCAGGAATCTTCCTCGGTAATGTTTTTGTTTATCGTACTTATGACCGATTTTATATTACTGCTATCGTTTTGACTGGTCTTTTTTAAATCTTCTTTTATAAATGCCAGCAACTCATTTTTACTGTTTAAACTCATGGTCGAAACCGCCAGTTCTCTATTTTTATTGTCAACATCCTGAGAAAGCTGCTCGTTTCTAAGCTTCATTAATTGCTGCTCATTTTCGAGTTCTTTAATCTCCAATAACAAATTATTTTCTTCTATCAGCTTCTCTTTTTGCTTGTGATAATAATTGAGATATGCCTTGTTTACAAAATACGCCAGCACCATCATTAAAAGAAAATAAATAAACCACGCCAAATTGGTCAAATACCAGGGTTTTAAAACCACAAATGTATAGGTAGCCGTATTTTGTAAAATGGTATTGGCATATTTTGCCCTTACTTTAAAAGTGTATTTTCCCGGTGCTAAGTTTTTAAAGTTCACCGTAGCTTTTGTACTCCATTCGCTCCAATCGTTCTGGAAACCTTCTAGTAAATATTGATATTCTGAGTTGATGTACTTATTATATTCCGGAACTGTGTAGTTTAAAGTGATGTTATTTTCATTCGATTTAAATTCTCCTTCATTCTGAATTGCAACGTTCTTTAAGGTTTCATTTTGTTTATTAATTGTAATATCAGTAATAAAGACGGTATAATTTTTAAAACTTAAATCCTCAATATTCAAAGTATAATACCCATCTGTTGTACCTATTAAATAAGTCGATTTGGAAATTTGTGTAATGTTCTCAAAACCTAGCATCGAATTGGTCAAAGAAGACGGAATGGGAATTATATTCTGCTTTAACTGATTGCTTAATTTACTGGCAGAAAAATAATGGATGTAGTTTTTAGAAAACAGCCAGATTTTGTTGGAATTGTCTACGATTAATTTCCCGGATGTATATTCGTCTTTTTCGAAAATAGAACTTAATAAATTATCTTTCTCAAATAGTTTTGTAATGGGATTTAATTTGAAAATTCCGTCTTTGTAGGCATAATAAATAGCATTATTAAATTTGACTAAACTCGCGTTTTTACCTTTTTTAGGCGATTTATAAGTGTAAAATGCATTTGTTTTTGATAAAGTCTGATCTAATTTTAATCGAAAAATTCCTTTATATTCATGACTTACATAAACATCAAAATTATTGTTGATTTCAAAATAACGCGATGAATAATCAAAACCCTGAATTTTATTTTTAAAAAACCACTGATTGTTTACTTTCTCTAAAACCGAAATTCCGTAATAATTCCCCTGAAGTAATTTGTTCTTGGCATTGGGAACAGGTTCAAATTTCCAGGTTCCCGAAGCAGAAAAGATGCTTCTTGCAGAATCATTCGTGATAATAAAAGTTCCTGAGTCGTGACCACAAAAAAGCGTGTTATCGTATACAAAAAGAGACCAAACCTGACCTTTTGTTCCGTTTATGAATTTAAACTCAGAATTACTTTGAGTATTTTTGTAAAACAATCCCTGATTGGTTCCCACATACAGCAAACCATTAAAAGTACCCGACGCATAAACCGTTCCCAGAACTCCGGTATCATCTGTAAAACTATGTACAGGCGAGTTGATATTGATGCAATTAATTCCGTTATCGAGTCCTGCCCATAAATTGCGGTCCTTATCTTCAAAAAGGGATAAAGCGGTATTATTACTCAGTCCTTTGCTTTGCGAAATATGATATTTTAGTTTTCCTGCATCTGATAAAATAAAAATCCCGTTCGAGACTGTGCCCAAAGCAAAACTTCCGTCTTCCAAAAGCTGACTGCTATACACAAAACTTGATTTTAGTTCAGCATCTACATCTGTTATAAAACGCGTTAGAGTATTTCCTGATAATTTATAAATACCATCTAATTGCGTCTGAATCAGCAAACCATCTTCTGTGGTAAATATATTTACCATCGTGAATTTTTTAAGAATTGGATGATCCGAAACTAATTTGGCTTTGCCGCTTTCTATTTCAAAAAGCCCCTCTTTTATCGTTTGGAAATAAATGGCATTTTTATTTGCGAATGATTTAACCACGCCATTTTTTGGTGCAATAATTTTAAATTTCCCTGTTTTGGTATCATAAATATAAATTCGGTTTAAGGATTGAAATAAAATCCACTGATCGTATTTAAGAATATTCCAGAATTGTTCATCATCTAAAATTTTATTTTTGATGGTATCGCTGAGCGAAGTATACTTTAATTTACCATTTGTCCGCCTTGTCCAGTAGCCAAAATTCATATAGCAACCGGTATAGATTTTATTTCCAATTACTTTTACAGATCGCATTATGGTTTCATTGGGAGTAGGATACAATTGCCAATTTGTGCCGTTATATTCTAAGAGACCTTCATTGTTGGCAAAATACAAATAGTTCTGATCGTCCTGAGCGATCATCCAACTTTGATTTCCGGCACCATAAACAGAAGATGAATATTTGATAATGGGCGGAAACTCCTGCGAAAACAAGAGAAAACTGATTGAAAAAAGCAGAAAAGTAAATTTAGTTTTCAAATTGAGCCGTGGTATTAATTATTATTAAAACAGTTCTAAAATAGCTTATTTTATATTGAAACTACAAGTTTTTAATAAAATAAAACAAGATTTAGTATATCGGATATAATTACACTTTCAATCTCAAAACATCAATAATTTAAACTATTAAATATATCTCTATTCATAATTTACCATAACCTCAGGTTTCAACTTTGAGAAAACCGCAGAATAACGATCTTGCAAAAAGAATTTAAAGCCATTCTTCTCATAAGTAACTATTTTATAAACATGATAATTATGTTAGAATTTGGAACAATGGCATTAACAAAACTCAATTCAAAATTGATTACTTTTGTAAAAATTGACTTTTTGTATGCAGATTGATCTTTCTACACTCGACCCAAAACATAATATTATAATTAAAGGAGCACAGGTACATAATTTAAAAAATGTAGATGTTGCTATTCCCAGAAATAAACTTGTTGTAATCACAGGTCTTTCAGGATCAGGTAAATCAAGTTTAGCTTTTGATACTTTATATGCCGAAGGACAACGCCGCTATGTAGAGAGTTTATCCTCTTATGCGCGTCAGTTTCTTGGGCGATTAGACAAACCAAAAGTAGAATATATAAAAGGTATTGCTCCTGCAATTGCCATTGAACAAAAAGTAAATACAACAAACGCGCGTTCGACTGTAGGAACTTCGACTGAAATCTATGATTATGTAAAGCTTTTATTCGCAAGAATTGGCCGTACTTATTCCCCTATTTCCGGACTTGAAGTCAAAAAAAATACTGTTAGCGATGTTGTTGCCGATGTAAAAAGTATGCCATTGGACAGCAAATGGATGCTTCTGTCTCCTATTCATCTTGAAGAAGGAAGGAAACTCGAAGACAAACTAAAAGTATTGCTGCAACAAGGTTTTGCGCGTATTCTGGTTGATAACGAAATGGTTCGTTTAGATGAATTTACCCCTAAAGAAATTCATAAATTAGACAATAAAGATATTTTATTGATTATTGACAGAATCGTTGTAAAAGACGAAGAAGAGTTTTATAATCGATTGGCCGATGCCGTACAAACCGCTTTTTTTGAAGGAAAAGGAATTTGTTATCTTCAGGAAGCAGGTTCAGATAAAAGATTTACGTATTCGAATAATTTTGAATTAGACGGCATTACGTTCTTAGAACCTAACGTTCATTTATTCAGTTTTAATAATCCTTACGGAGCTTGTCCGGTTTGCGAAGGTTACGGAAATATTATTGGCATCGATGCTGATTTAGTAGTGCCAAATACTTCCTTATCGGTTTTTGAAAATGCTATTTATCCGTGGCGGGGAGATAGTATGAGCTGGTATAAAGACGAACTCGTTAAACACGCTTATAAATTTGATTTTCCTATTCATAAACCTTTCTTTGAATTAAGCGAAGATCAAAAAGATTTAATCTGGAAAGGAAATCAGTATTTTCAGGGTCTGAACGGTTTCTTTAAAGAACTTGAAGAAAAAAATTATAAAATTCAAAACCGTGTGATGTTATCGCGTTACCGCGGAAAAACAAAATGTCATGCTTGCCGCGGAAAACGTTTACGCGAAGAGGCTTCTTATGTGAAAATTAATGGTAAAACGGTTTCTGATTTAGTCGATTTACCAATTAAACATTTGGTTACTTTTTTCAAAAACATTGATCTAAATGTTTATGAGCAGCAAATTGCAAAGCGTTTAATGATCGAAATCAACAATCGTTTATCATTTTTAACAGAAGTTGGTTTAGATTATCTGACTTTAAACAGAAATTCTGCAACACTTTCCGGTGGAGAATCGCAGCGTATTAATCTGGCCACTTCATTAGGAAGCAGCTTGGTGGGATCGATGTATATTCTTGATGAGCCAAGTATTGGTCTGCACCCTAAAGATTCGGAACGACTGATCAAAGTTTTATTGTCGCTTCGTGATTTAGGTAATACTGTAATTGTAGTCGAGCACGATGAAGATATCATGAAAGCTGCTGATATGATTATTGATATTGGTCCGGAAGCAGGAACTTTTGGAGGTCATCTTGTTGCTCAGGGCACTTATGATGAAATTCTAAAATCAGATTCCTTAACGGCTAAATACCTGAATGGAGATTTAGAAATTTCGGTTCCTAAAAAGAGACGAAAATTCAAAAATCATATTGATATTGTTGGAGCACGAGAAAACAACTTAAAAAATATAAATGTTACTTTTCCTCTGGATGTCCTAACGGTAATTACCGGCGTTTCAGGAAGTGGAAAAAGTACTTTGATCAAAAAGATTTTGTTTCCGGCCATGCAGAAAAAACTGGAAAATGCTTCTGAAAAAGCAGGTCAGTTTAGCGACATAAAAGGTTCTTTCTCTCAGATAAAACATATCGAATATGTTGATCAAAATCCTATTGGAAGAAGTTCCAGATCAAATCCTGTAACGTATATAAAAGCTTACGATGACATCAGGGATTTATATGCTAAAGAGAAATTATCTAAAATAAGAGGTTATCAGGCCAAACATTTTTCTTTTAACGTAGATGGTGGGCGATGCGAAACTTGTAAAGGAGAAGGTTCAATAAACGTCGAGATGGTCTTTATGGCCGATGTTTCTTTACCATGTGAAACCTGCGGAGGCAAACGTTTTAAAAAGGAAATTTTAGAAATCACTTTCGACAATAAAAACATCAACGATATTCTAACCATGACTATTGATGATTCAATTGCGTTTTTCGATAAAAATAAACAAACCAAAATTACACAGAAGCTTCAGCCACTTCAGGATGTTGGTTTAGGCTATGTGCAATTAGGACAGTCTTCTTCTACTCTTTCCGGTGGAGAAGCACAACGTATTAAATTAGCTTCGTTTTTAGTAAAAGGGGCTACAAAGGACAAAGCATTATTTGTTTTTGATGAACCTACAACCGGTCTGCATTTTCACGATATCAAAAAATTATTAGCTTCTTTTGATGCATTAATAGAAAAAGGCCATTCGATAATTGTAATCGAACATAATCTTGATCTTATAAAATGTGCCGACTGGATTATTGATTTAGGTCCTGAAGGAGGAGAAAACGGAGGGTATTTATTAGCTTCGGGAACTCCGGAAGATATCGTAAAAGAAAAGAAATCTGTTACGGGAATTTATTTAAAAGATAAATTATAGAGGAAAGGTGTTGAGGTGCAAAGGAACAAAGGTTTTTACTTTTTATTTTAGAAAACTCAATACTTTACCCGCAAGAAATAGAAGAACATTATCTAAGGCTTCGACTTCGCCTCAGCCTGACAAATAAAAAAAAAAAATCCAAATTCCAATGAGTTAATCATTTGGAATTTGGAATTTTTTAATTTTGCGATTTAAATTTGTTAAGCGACTAAACATCGTTCTTCAAAAGGGAAACCATCTTCGTCGATGGCAACTAATACTTTTTTTTGTTTTGATGCCTCAATTGTCAAGTAAAGCCAAGCAAATGACCACAATCCTAAGGTTAGACAAAAAATAATGAAATTTAAACCATGATTTACTACTTTTCCGCCTTTAGAAAGGACTGCAAAAAGGAATTCATCATTTCTCTCTTCTAATGTAAATCCGTTATGAACTTTGTTTGATATCATATTAGAAAACACTTGTAAGCTCTGCTCCTGACTAAGTCCATTGTTCTTCATAATCAATACGTAAAAAAATTAATCCAAATACTGCAAAAATTACTTCACGCTTTAACATTTTTCAGCGTAGTAATTCAATTTAATAAACATAATAACACACACTTTTATTGTCTTAAATGAGATCTTTTTTATCCTACTAAGGGAAGTGTTGCTAAATTCTTAGCTAAAGTTAATTTTTATAAAATTAACTTCAAAATAAATCACTGTTAAAATTTTAAGATTAATAGCACATTATCAATTTATTAGCTTTTATCCTTAACATTAAAAGAAGGAGCTTCATAATCATTTTTCAAATAGCTTTCAGGAATAGTAGTATTGTTTCCGTCGCGTAAGGCACTATAATGTGGTGACATAATTTCGATTCCGGCCGCGTTAAACGAATCCTGAATATTTTGATGCAATGAAGAATAGATCATCGGTTGCTTTGTAGGTTGTTTCGTATATACATTAATTTGATACGAAACATAAAAGTCATCAAGGCTGGTTTGCAGTACAAAAGGCGACGGAGTCTGCTCGATCATTTCGGTTTTTAATGCTGCTTCAATCAAAGCTTTATGAATATCTTTCCAGGGTACATCATAACCAATTGAAACAGTAGTATGAATTAGCAACCCATTATTAACATGTTTTGTATTAGAAGAATAATTTGTAGAAGTACTCGATAATACCGTGGAATTTGGTATTGTAATATCTTCGAATTTTGGTGTTCTGATTCGGGTTACCAAGGCTGTTTTTTCGATAACTTCTCCGCTAACATCACCTATTTTTATAAAATCCCCAATCTTAAACGGACGCATATAGGTAATCACCAATCCCGCTACCATATTGGCAATAGCATTTGAGGAACCTAAAGAAAATAGAATCCCCACAAAAACGGAAACACCTTTGAAAATGGGAGAATCTGATCCCGGCAAATACGGAAATATAATAACCACCATGAATGCCAGCAATAGAAACCTGATAATATTAAATGTAGGCATTGCCCAGTCACTGTAAAAACCATCTATTTTTATATTCTCTTTTTTTATCTCATCAAAAAAGAACCGGATTACTTTTATGGTATATTTAAAAATAAAAACAATAACTACTATGGTAACAAAACTTGGCAAAAAATCAACAAATCCCATAATGGCCAATTTTGCAGGCGTAAGAATCCATCGCAATAATGTTGTTGTATATGCTTCTGTAGCCGGAAAAATGCTAAACAATAATGGCAATGAAAAATAAACAATCAAAACCAAAGTAAAACCTTTTACAAAGCTATACAATCGCATAAGTATCGATTGTTGCTTTTGTGGAGAAAGAATACTGATATTGTTATAAGTAAATCCTTTAAAATATTTATCGCTATTTTTAAGAATATGCAATCTTATTCTATTGAAAATCATACCTACAAAATACAAAACAATTCCGATGATAAGGATAAGCAATGCCGTATATCCAAGCCTTTTAGGAAGCATCGAATAATTTTCGTTTTGATAAATGATTGCTTTTTTTATCGCCTTCAAATTTCTTTTGGCAATAAAACCTGTAGTTTGATTTTCGGCCTTTGCATCACCATCAAGAATTGACATGATGATGAAATCATTTTTATAGACGATATCCTGAGAAATATCCGAAGGAACAACTACAATAGAATCTTTTTCAAAAAAAGAATCTTCATATAGTTTTCTGATTTTTTCTGTAATGGCATTTGCTCTGTTTTCGGCAGAAAAAGAACCCACTTTATTATAAACATAAAAAAGCGTATCCTTAAAAGGGCTAACAGGATATCCTTTTAGTTTTAATTCAGGTGTGACTATTTTTGAAGCTTGTAAACTATCTTTTTGAGCAAAAGCCAGTGAAGAAAATAAAACAATAAAGAACGCTAAAAAACAAATTAATTTCTTTTTCATATTTTATTAGCAATAAGTTGGTTATCCTTCTAACAAATATAAAAACAAAATAGATTCAAATTTAAATTACTTTCTGTTTTCCCAATAAAATCTTACTAAATTTTAATTCCTATTTTTCGAAAAAGCATGTCGATTACTTTATTAATATCAGGAGAGATATTAAACTTGTAATTCAGGTAAACGTATAAAATTGTTACCAAAATAGATTTTAAAGCAATACTAATCAATTGGAAAAAAGGAAACTCCCAGAAATAAAATAATAAAAACAAAGCGAACGTAAGCAACATCGAATATATCGTTTGCTTGGTAAACGGATATAAATTAAGTTTTTTTACCACAAAAAGAAGCTTTGCCAAACTGTATAAAGTAATAGACAATAAAGTAGCAAAAGCAGATCCAAAGATTCCGAAAATCGGAATAAAAATCATGTTTAGAACTACGGTTAAAACCACAAGCATTAATCCTAAATACAATACCATTCGATAGTATTTGGTATTAAAAATAATAGCATTATTGTTTCCTAAAATCAAGTCGAAATACTTCGATAATCCTATCATAAATACAACGGCAATTCCTCCGCTGTATTCTTTTGGAACCAATTCGTAGAGCTGATTAATATTTACAAATATGCAAAGCATTACAAAACCACCTACCATCTGCAAATTTATTGAGGTCTTTTTGTATAGTTGATTTAACTCATCGTGCTTGTTCTCATGCATTAATTTTGCCGTAATTGGATATACAATTTGGTGCATGGCACGGCTTGGAACAGAAATTACCAAGGCAATATAAGTAGCCACAGAATAGAAAGCGATATTTTCAATCTGCATATATTGATTTAATATCATTTTATCACCGTCCAAAAGTAAATTAGCCACACTTCCTGATAGAATAATATAAAAAGTATATACTAATATATCTTTTGTATTTGTTGGTATTGTAAACTGAAAAGTAGGCTTCTGAATGCTAAATGCATATAACATGGTTATCAGGAATGCAAAGAAATATAAAATTGCTGTTGCGTACACAAAACCTTCTACACTAAGCCAATCGTAGTAAACACCTACTAATAGAAATAATGAAAATAATCGTAAACCTACTTCCTTAACAAAGTTTCCAAAAACCGAATGCATATTTACTCGCAGCCAAGCATAAAAAATTTCAAAATATGCCATACATAACCCTATAAAAGGTATTAGCCAAATATAGCTTTTTACAATCGCATTCTTTTTTGACAAAAAGAACAGAATATCATCATAAAAAATAAGTCCAATCAGTAAAAGTGGAATTATTAATAGCAAAGGAAACAAAACAGTAAAGGATAAAAAACGGGATTTTTCTTCTTCAGTTTGATATTGTGAATAAAATTTAACCAAAGTATTTTGCATTCCAATCGCAAACAATGGCATAATCACATTCGCACAAGACGTCACATAATTAGTCAAACCATAATAAGTTGCTCCTAAATAAACCGGGTATAAATAAAGTGTATTGATGGCTCCAATAGCGAAACCGATATAAGTAATAATTGTATTTTTGAAAGACTGATTTAAAACAATACCCATGTTTGGATTTTAGATTTTTAGATTTTAGATTATTGCAATCTTATGATTTGCTAATCAATTGTGCCAATTGTTTAGTTAGGCTTTTTCTTGAATATTGTTGTAAACCAACACCATGAGATTGTAATTTGCCTTCCAAAAATTGATTATAAAAGTCCAAAATTACACTTTTTAATTTCGCTTTTTCAGAATAATCAAAAAATACTCCTGTATTGGTCTCTTTAATAATATCGGCAAAATCTGATCCGTTTGGACCAATAGCAATTATAGGGCGATTTGATACCATATATTCGAACAATTTACCCGGAATAATACTTTTAGTATCTTCAGAATTAATCTCGATTAAAAGTAAAACCTGAGACTTTTTTTGATGTGCAATGGCTTCGTGATGCGAAACATATCCTAAAAGATTCAGATAGTCATTTAAATTAAATTCTCCAATAGCATCTAAAACTTCCTGACTTACTGCTCCTATGAGTTTAATTTCTAAATGTGTTTTAAAATCAGGTATTTGCTGAAGCAACTCTACCAGACATTCCCATAAAAACTTCGGATTTCTATCAGACAAAAATGAGCCGATATGTGCCAGAGTAAATTTAGTATCCAGAGTTTGTTTTTCTACATTCTCGATATCATAACCATTCGTAATTACCGAAATTGGCTTATTGGTAATCGCCTGAAACTCGGTTTTTGTAGTTTTACTTGTTACAATAATCGTATCTGCAGCATTAAGTACTTTATGCTCTAGACTTTTATGTTTTTTTGCAGCATAAGCTGATAAACGCAATGCTTTATGATAGCCGATTGTAGTCCAGGGATCACGAAAATCTGCAAACCATTTTACGTTTAATTTTTCTTTTAATTCTAAACCTACCAAATGCAAACTATGCGGTGGCCCGGAAGTTACAATGGTATCTATATTATTTTCCTTTATATACTTTTCAAGATAAGCCACTGAAGGTTTTACCCAAAAAACACGTGCATCGGGAATAAAAAGATTTCCGCGAATCCAAAGAAATGTTTTATCTAAAAAAGTTTGTTTTTTCTTATGCGGAAAAATTCCCGAACTAATTTTCTTGGTTTTATTCTTCGAAAAAACAGACGCCAATTGATAAGGCTCCCAAATTTTATTTTTCAGAACAATTACCTTATCAGAAATCTGATCAACTAAACCTTCATCAATTATAGGGTAAGTTGGATTTTCAGGAATGTAAACAATGGGCTGAACATCAAATTCAGGTAAATATTTTACAAATTTTAACCAACGCTGTACTCCCGGACCTCCTGCAGGCGGGAAATAATAAGTAATGATTAAGAGTTTTTTTTGTTCCATCAGGTTTAGTCTGTTTCACAGAGATACACAAAGCTTTCACTAAGTTTCACAAAGCTTTTAAGGTTATTTTTGAGTATCTCCGTGATTTCTTTGTGAATCTTTGCGGTAGAATTTTTCGAAATAAATTCCGCCAATCAGCAATAATAACATTCCAATTGAACTGGCCAAAGTTATTATACTTCCTGTTTTAACAACCTGAGGTTCAAATTTAAACTCGATAGTATGTTTTCCGCCAGGAACTTCCATAGCTCTTAAAACATAATCAACAGGAAAATGTGTCGTTAACTCACCATCAATATAAGCGTTCCAGCCATTTTTATAATACACCTCAGAGAAAACAGCTAAACCGTCTTTTTTATTATCAGACTTATATTTGATATAATTTGGTTTATATTCTACAACTTTAATCGTTCCTGTAGTATCCCACTGTTTCTTTAAACGCGCGCTTCTAAATTTACCTTCGTGTTCACGAACATTAAAAATAGCTACTTTTTTAGTATCGATATGATCTAGAGCTTTCATCACATCGTCCGGTTTATTGACCAATTTTACGGTACTAACAAACCAGGCATTTCCGTTTGTATTAGGGTTGATAGTTGGAAATTCTTTTCCTTCCTTATCTGTTTGGATAATGTATTTTACATTCAGCATATCCAAAACTTCCATATTGTTTTTTGCAATCTGATAATCGAATAACTGTTGCATTCTTCTCGGTTTTGCAGCATGATATCCACCTAAGGAATGGTGGAAATAAGAGGCACGTGCGCTAGACATATTGCCGTTTACTTCAAAAACCCTGTAATGTGTTGTATCTTTTAAAATCTGAGCATCAGATGGTGTTTCCTGAAACGGAGCTGCAATTTGAGCAGGACTCACAAAATCTTTAGCCGAAACATACTTTTTATCCACAAAAAACAAATCGAAAATCATTAAAAGACCAACGATAATTAGCGTAGTATTTTGAGCTAATTTATTTTTAATGAACAACCATAAAATTCCAAAAGTCAGTACTATAAAAAATCCTGAACGCAATAAATCTGCAGAGTAAAGCGTCATTCTGTCTTCTTTTAAGGCATCAACAAAAGCCGGTCCGTAACTTTCTAAGAAATAATTATCACTGCTTCCTGTAAAATGGAACATGCTTTTAGCAAATACTAAAATCACAATTATCCCAAGACCAAAAACACCTGTTTGCACAAGGGCTTTCTGTTGTAGTTTAGGTTCATCTTTTGCTTTAAAGAAAGATTGTAATCCCATAATAGCCAAGACAGGAAAACACAACTCAAGAATAACCTGAATCGATGAAACTGCTCTAAACTTATCGTACATAGGCACATAATCGATCAAAAAGTCTGTCAATAAAGAGAAATTTTTACCCCATGAAAGTACCAATGCTACCAATGCTCCGCAAAGGAATACGTATTTTATTTTTCTATCATCAATAAATAATGCCAAAACTGCTAAAAAGAAAACAACAACCCCAATATATGCAGGAGCAGCAACGATAGGCTGATCTCCCCAATATGTTGGCATTCCTGATACAAAATCCTGAGCCTGTTCTGAAGGAACTCCCTGTTCGATCATAAACGAATACATACGACTGTCGCTTCCAACATTTTCGTGATTAGAACCTCCAAAAAGTCGTGGAGCAATTAAGTTAAAACTTTCAGGAATTCCGTAACTGTATTCTGTAATATATTCGCGGCTTAAAGCATTTTCGTTGGTCTTTTTGGATCCGTCAGGATTAAAAGTCAATTCGCTGTTGCTACGGGTACTAAATTTAGCATACTCGCTTGTTGCCATTAAATTGGTAGAATTGGCACCAATAGCAAAAATTCCTGCTACAGCCAAAACACCCATAGCAGTTAAGAGCGGTTTATATTCTTTTTCTTTAATAAAATTAAAAGCAAAATAACCTGATAATATCAACAAGAATATCAATAAATAATAAGTCATTTGAAAGTGGTTTGCATTAATTTCTAATGCAACAGCAAACATGGTGAGCAAACCTCCCCAAATATATTTTTTCTGAAAAACCAATATAAATCCGGCAATAACAAGCGGCATATAAGCAATTGCATGTGCTTTTGCATTATGTCCTACTCCCAGAATAATGATTAAATAGGTAGAAAAACCAAAGGCAATGGCGCCAATAAAGGCTTTTAAAGGATCTGTTTTTAAAACTAATAATAAGCCGTAAAAACCCAAGAAATATAAAAACAGATAATCTGCTGGACGAGGTAAAAAACGTAAAACATCATCTAAATGTCCAATAAAATCGTTAGGATAATTTGCCCCTAACTGATAAGTTGGCATACCACCAAATGCTGAATTGGTCCAATAAGGCTCAGAATGCTCTGTAGCTCTAAAATCATTTTGCTCTTTGGCCATTCCGGTATATTGAGCAATATCCGATTGGAAGATTTGTTTTCCCTGTAAAACCGGGTAAAAATAAATTAAAGAAACGATAATAAAGCCCAATATAACAAGGGCATGCGGATAGAACTTATTTACTATTTTCAATTGAAACTGGTTTGGGTTAAATGATGAATCCTATAACTCTAGGACACAAACTTAATCTATTTCTTCGTAATCAACATAATCGCCCACCTTTTTGGTTTCGCGTGGCTTTTTTGCATTGGCCGTATCGATAATAATTTCATCATTATTCGAACGTGTTTTTTGCCATGTAGTATCCTGACTATATTGTTGTTGTCTCTGAAAATTCTCTCCTGCTTTTTCAACCGCTTTCTTTACCAATACCGGCAAAAAGATTTTAGCTAAAAATTTAAAAATATAATAAAACGCAATAATCCACATTATCGTTTTAAACAAATTTGTAAAAGATGCTTCTTGCATGATCATATAATTTTTTTCCAAAATTAATAAATCCATTGTTTAAAATTAAAATATCAATCTTAAATAAATAATAAAATATAGTACATTTGAAATGCGTTATTACTTTTTAATCAAAAAAAACGTTTATGTTAAAAAATAAAAACTTATTTATTGCAACTCTTTGTTTAGTTCCTCAATTATTTTTCGCGCAATATACTGATGTTATTAACTCTAATCGTCCGGGTGAAACAATGTCTGCGTATGCAGTTGGAAAATCTGTAATTCAGGCAGAACTTGGTGTTTACGGCATCAAAGAAAAACACGATTTATTAAATTATGATGCAAGTGGTTTTGGTACAGATTTAACCCTGCGCTATGGTGCATTTTTAGAAAAATTAGAATTGATTCTGGACATACAATATCAAATGGAAAATTTTGATACTCCATACACCAGCTATAAAAAGAATAATTTCAGACAAACCGTTTTAGGAGCGAAATATTTAGTTTACGATCCTTATAAAAATTACAAAAAAGAAGCCAATATATACAGTTACAAAGCCAATCATAGTTTTAACTGGCATGAACTAATTCCTGCAGTTTCTATTTTTGCAGGAGCCAATTTTACCGGAGCTGACAATCCGTATTACTTTTCTCCGCAATCTGCAATATCGCCTAAAGTGGCTTTGATTACGCAAAATTTATTTGGAGGAGGAAAATGGGTATTTGTAACCAATATTATTGCCGATTATATTACAACCGATTATCCTAGTTATGGTTACGTATTAACACTAACACACGGATTTAATGACAAATGGTCTGGTTTTGTTGAAAATCAAGGTTATAAAAGCGATTTCTACAGTGATGCCATTGTTCGTGGCGGAGCTGCTTATTTAATCAATTCTAATCTTCAGGTTGATGCTTCTGTTAGTACCAATTTCAAAAACACACCTTCAGTTTTATATGGCGGAGTTGGTGTTTCGTGGCGTTATGACGGAAGTTACAAAGAAAAACAAATGGAGTTTAAAGGTAAAGAAAAAGCAAAAAAGAACAAGGACAATCAGATGGAACAAAGAGAAATCGATTACCAGGCAAAAGAAAGAAAGCGTAAAGCGAAATACGAATAATTTTAATAACCAACTTCTCTAAATAAAGAGACAATTTACATACTGAATCTTAATGATTACAATTAAAGAAGCCAAAACCAAAAAGGAATTAACCGACTATGTGAAATTTCCGTTTTCTCTCTATAAAGACAATCCGTATTGGGTTCCGCCTATTATTGCAGATGAACTAGAGTCTTTTGACAAAACAAAAAATCCTGCTTTTGATAATGCCGAAGCCTATTTTTATCTGGCCTACAAAGACAATCAAATTGTGGGAAGAATCACAGCCATCATCAATTGGGCTGAAGTCAATAATCAGCACAAAAGAAAGGTTCGTTTTGGATGGTTTGATGTTATCGATGATATCGAAGCAACAAAAGCTTTATTAGAAAAAGTATACGAATTAGGAAGACAACATAGTCTGGAACACGTTGAAGGTCCAATGGGATTTTCGAACCTGGACAAAGTTGGTGTTCTTACAGAAGGTTATAACCAGATGGGAACCATGATTACATGGTACAACAATCCTTATTATGTGACCCATTTTGAACAATTGGGCTTTCAGGTAGAAAAGGAATATATCGAAAGTATTTTTCCGTTTTCGAATGTTAAACCTGAATTTTTTCTCAAAGCACAGGAATTAATCAAAAAAAGATACGGTTTAAGATCACTAACCTTTACCAAAACAAAAGACATTATGCCACACGTGGATAAAATGTTTGATTTGTTTAATGAATCTTATGCTAAATTGGCTTCGTTTGTAGCGATCTCAGATGTTCAGAAAGAATATTTCAAGAAGAAATACATCAGTTTTATCAATCCTGAATATATTAAATTTGTTGTGGATAAAGAAGATAATCTGGTGGCTTTTAGTATTGTAATGCCAAGTTTTTCTGAGGCTTTGCAAAAAGCAAAAGGAAAACTATTTCCGTTTGGATTTATTCATCTATTAAAAGCACGAAAACAAAGTAAAGATGTTGTTTTTTACCTTATCGGAGTTCATCCGGATTACCAAAACAAAGGAGTTACAGCTATCATTTTTGATGAATACTATAAAACATTTTCAGAAAAAGGAATTCAAAATTGCATTAGAACTCCTGAATTAGCCGAAAATACAGCTATTCATTTACTTTGGAAAAACTTTGATCCAAAAATTCATTGCCAAAGAAAAACATATCTGAAATATCTTTAGTTTTGAGTTTAAACATTAAAAATATTAAATGCCAATCATTAAAATTTGTAATGAATGCGAAAGTGAGTTTTATAAACAATCTTCCATAATGGAAAATTTATGTCCTGAATGCGCAAGTGTTTTGTACGGATATAAAAATTGCCAGCATGAATTTGTAAATCACCGATGCAAAAAATGTTATTGGAACGGAAATTCAAGTGATTACGTAAATAAAATAAAACCATAGCAAAATATAAAACTAAAAAATCCATTCTCCCTAAAGAATGGATTTTTTAATAATAGCGGAATAAAGAGATTATTCTGCTTTACAATCAACTTTTGTCAATGTATTTTTTTGATCAAATTTTAGTAGTTTTTTATCCTTAAAGGAAACTTTACCATTTGCTTCTACAACATCACCATATCCTTCATAAAGAATCCCTTCTCTTTCAATAAAAGCAACCTCTCTGATAGATGAAACTCCTTCTGACATAAAAGTATAATCGGCAATCAAAGTATCACCTTTCATATTCCCTATCAAAGTCCCTTCATTTTTATCTTTTCCGGCTATATTATAGCTTAATTTTCCATTTACTTCCTGATGTGAGTTAACATTATAACTCAGTTCAATTTTACTGGCACCTGTTGATGCATAACATTGATCTCCTGATGGCTCAACGATTTGAGCTTCTTTTGGTGCTTTTGGTGTAATTTCTACCGGTTCTGCAACTTGATCTTTTTTACAAGAAGCAAAAACACTTAAAGTAATAATTGTAACGGCTAGTATTTTCTTCATGTTCTTTTGTTTTTAAAATTAGTTGATATAAAATTACTTTAAATAAAAAAAATCCATTCGCATAACGAATGGATTTTTTTACATAATTCCCATATCAGGAATTTATTTTCTAGAAATTAAGCATCCAGATCTACTGTGGTTCTGCTTGCAATTTCTTTATAAGTACCGTTCTCTAATTTTTCACGTATTGCTTCAAATGCTGTTAACGTTTCATCGATATCAGCCAAAGTATGTGAAGTTGTTGGAATCATCCTTAACAAAATAATTCCTTTTGGGATTACCGGATAAATTACAATCGACAAGAAAATACCGTAGTTTTCTCTTAAATCGTTTACCATTACCATTGCTTCCGGAACACTTCCTTCTAAATAAACTGGTGTTACACAAGTATTTGTATCTCCAATATTGAAGTTTCTTGAACGTAATCCGTTTTGTAATGCATTTACGTTTTCCCAAAGTTTGTCTTTCAACTCAGGGTGATTACGCAATAATTCTAAACGTTTCAATGAGCCAATGGTTTGAATCATTGGCAATGCTTTTGCAAACATTTGAGAACGTAAGTTGTATTTTAAATAATCAATAATATCCTGATCAGCAGCTACAAAAGCTCCAATATTAGCCATTGATTTTGCAAAAGTAGAAAAGTAAACATCGATACCGTCCTGAACTCCCTGCTCCTCACCTGCTCCGGCTCCTGTTTTACCAAGAGTACCAAAACCGTGTGCATCATCTACTAATAAACGGAAATTATATTTTTCTTTTAGAGCTACAATTTCTTTTAGTTTACCCTGTTGTCCTCGCATTCCAAAAACACCTTCGGTAATAAATAAAATACCTCCGCCTGTTTCTGTTGCCATTTTAGTAGCACGCTGCAGGTTTTTCTCCATACTTTCAAGATCATTGTGCTTGTAAGTAAAACGTTTACCCATATGCAAACGAACACCATCAATGATACAAGCATGAGAATCTACATCGTAAACAATAATATCGTTTTTAGTTACCAAAGCATCAATGATAGATACCATTCCTTGATAACCAAAATTCAATAAATATGCAGCCGGTTTCATTACGAACTCAGCTAATTCGTTTTCTAATTGCTCATGATATTTAGTATGTCCTGACATCATACGAGCTCCCATTGGGTAAGCTGCTCCAAACTGAGTTGCAGCATCAATATCCGCCTGACGAACCTCCGGATGATTCGCAAGACCTAAATAGTCATTCAAACTCCAATTTAAAATATCTTTTCCACCAAATTTCATTCTTGGACCAAGTTCCCCTTCTAATTTAGGGAATACAAAATATCCCTCAGCTTGTGAAGCCCATTTTCCTAATGGTCCTTTATTGTTCTGAATTCTTTCGAATAAATCTTTTACCATAAATATATTTTGAAGTAATAATTTTCATTTAACAGGGTGCAAAAATAATGATTATTATTCTAAAATCGAGTTTGCCCTTTATTTTTATTAAAAAAATCAGGTAACATCGATCAAATCGTATTTATTTTTAACGCTTCCCGACTATAAATTAATTTTAGAATCACAGAGAATTTCAAATTTAAACAATGATATTCTGCAACATGACTTTTATCATTATAAAAGACAAAACCGTCCCTTAATTTTACATTGTATTAAAAACAAAGCTAAATTGACTTTAAACAAACATTTTATATCAACAATTAACAACAACCATAAACTAAAAAATTACGCATTTTAAATAGATTGATTCATTAGTAAGAGATAAGGGCGATTTTAATTAATCGGCCCTTATTTTTTTATTTTAATTTCTGATGTAATAATCAATACCAAACCCAAAACAATTAATACACTTGCTCCAAAAATAGCTTCATAATATCCTGGCAATAATCCTTTACCAAAGTAAAAAAGTCCTCCATGCAGAAACAGAATTATCTCTGTAAAAACATATCCAAAAATAAAACACTGTACTCCTGATTGAACTAAAGAAGATTTATCCGAAAGTAAATTGTTCTGAAACAGAATTCCAAGCAAAAATTCTGTAATAATTCCTAAAGTAGTCAAATGAATAAAACCTATTACCAGCCCCCTAATTTAATGAGACAATGTAGCTATATCAGAAAATAAAAGCAGTAGCTGAACAATAACTTTAAGAAATAAGGAACAAATTGCAAAACTATAAATGCTTTTTGCAGTAGTATTTAAACCCGCTTTGAACCAGGAAATCTGCGGTTTTAGCATTTTATAAAAATACATAAAGGCAACAAGTTGCAATATAACACTCATACCATTAACAATACCTATTAAATCATTTTTGACATACCAACTTACCGGAAAGGCTACTGTTGCTATTGTTGAAATAATAAGCAAAGCAAAAAGCTGTAATTGACATTATTTACAGGAAATAAAAAAAATGCATTAAGTGAAGCTATCAGAAAATTAAAAAGACAAACTATTATCCAGCTCTTTTGTACGCTTATTTTAGTTAGGAATTTCATTTTTTAATGAGATTAAAAATATTTCAGAAAAACGTAATCAATTTTTAATTAGTAGAAAATGCACTGAAAAGTTGTAACAACCTGCCAGTGCATTTTTTTTTAGAAAAATGATTTTAAGAAAATTCTTTTTCCAAAATAATAGCTTTAGGAAACAATATATTATTTTCTAAATGAATATGTGTATGCAGGTTTTCTTCAAACTCTCTTAGCATTGCAAATGTTACTTTATAAGTTGTACAGCCCTCGCTTGGCGCTGTGTAATCATTCGTCAGATCAGAAATTTCACCAAATCGCTCCCCTTCTACTTCATGTTCATGCATCATCATGGCAATTGGATTAGTCACTGATTCAAAACCTGGCTGAAGAACAGCTTCATCTCTTTCTTTAGCTTTTACCATGTTTTTAATAAAAGGAAACAAAATGGCTTCTTCTTTTTTCATGTGTTGTGATAATTCAGTAACACATTGATTAAACAACTCATTTATCCTGAACAATTCAGGATGTCGGCCTCCATGAACATTACAAAGTTTGTTTAAAAACTGAATTATAATCACCGATTTATCTACCACATATCGATGATGCGTTTTTTCGATATAATCTGCCAATAGATCCAAAGGCCACGAGTTAAAATCGATAGCATTCGAATCTTCAGCAAGTAAGACTTCGTTGATCTTTTTAAGCAAAACCCTTGTATCTACATTTTGCTTGATACAAACTTCATTAATTGTTTTATGTCCTTTACAGCAAAAATCAATTTTATATTTTGAAAACACTGCTGCAGTTCTAAAATCCTCTGCAACAAAAGCCCCAACTGTTTTATCCCTTAAATTTTCCATAATCATTATTATTTTTTTTCTTTGATATCTATATCTTTTCAATAAAAGACAAATTAATCTTTTATTAGTTAAAGAAAAAACCCTAACCCAAAAGAGGATTAGAGTCCTTTTATTTATTCTACAATCAAAACACCCTTCATCATAGCAAAGTGTCCTGGAAACGAACATAAAAAATTATATCTTCCTTTTTTATCAATAGTAAATTCGACTGTATCTTGTTCTCCACCGCCAAGTAATTTGGTATGAGCAATAATCGACGCTTTTTCTGAGGCGGGGATATAATCTGTTTCCTGAGCCGCTGCAGCTTTAACAGCAAAATCTGCTTCATTGGTACCTTCCTGCAAAATCACAATATTGTGTCCCATTGCCTGCTTAGGAATTTTACCAATATGTTTTAGCGTTAAGGTAATTGGTTTTCCGGCTTCAGCTCTTAATTCTGTCGTATTAAACTGCATTTGATCATCCCCTGTAATAACCAAAACATTACTCGCTGCTGCAGGATGTCCTTCATCAGATGTATTTTCGTTTATTTCTGTTGATTCGTCTGTTGTTGCAGCATCTTTTTTTCCGCAAGAAGTTATTGCCAAACATCCCATTAGCAATAAAATCGAAATTTTATTTTTTTTATTCATTTCTAATTATTTTAATTTTTTATATTATTCTCTATCATTTATTCTTAGAAAAAAATCGCCCTTTTTTACTCCTGAAGCAAGCTGTTCTAAAGTGGTATTAGTCAGCATCTCTAAAAGCAATTCGCGCACTTTTTTAAACTCTTTATGCACCGGACAAGGTTTTGTTTCTGAACATTCTTTTAATCCTATACCACAACCTTTATATATAGTATCGCCATCTATCGCATCAACAATCTGGATTAATTTAATCGATTTTACAGCACTATCAGAAACTTCAAATCCTCCTCCTACTCCTTTTGATGATTCGATGATTCCGTTTTTAGTTAAAATCTGCATTATCTTGGCCGTAAAAGGTTCTGGCGAATCAATTTCTTTGGCAACATCTTTTATTCCAACCCTAATTCCTTTTGAAGATTTAGTAGCAATAAATATAGAAGCTCTGATTCCGTACTCGCAGGCTTTTGAAAACATAGAAAAATTTGTTGATTGAACTACAAATATATTCAAATTCAATATAAAAGACAAGTTTATCTTTAATAGTTTTAATTATAATAAAACTCTTATTTATAACCAAAATAATTAATATACCACAAAACACTTATTCGGGATCAAATTCTAATAAAAACCAATTTTAGTTTTACCTTTGGAAGTACTAATTTTTCTAACACCTAAAAAATGGCTTTAAGCAACTCAAAAGATCTCAAATTAGCCGTTCTTATTGATGCCGATAATGTGCCTTACAGTAATGTAAAAGGCATGATGGAAGAAATAACAAAATTTGGCACACCAACCACAAAACGTATTTATGCAGATTGGACCAAACCAAATTCTAATGGATGGAAAGCTGTTTTACTAGAACATGCCATTACACCCATCCAACAATATAGTTATACGGTAGGTAAAAATTCATCAGATTCTGCTTTAATTATCGATGCCATGGATTTGCTCTATTCAGGAAAACTTGACGGATTTTGCATTGTTTCCAGTGATAGTGATTTTACCCGTTTGGCCATAAGGCTAAGGGAGTCCGGGATGAAAGTAATTGGTATTGGAGAAAAAAAGACTCCAAATTCTTTTATTGTTGCCTGCGACCGATTTATTTACATCGAAGTTCTTGACGGTGCGATCCAGAAGAAAAAGCCAAAAACAACAGCCGCAGCCGATGCTAAAAAACCGGTAGAAAAACCTGCTGAAAAAGCATTACATAAAATTGACGCTCCCACCATCGAACTTATCGAAGCTACGATCGAAGATATTGAGGATGATGATGGCTGGGCATTTTTAGGAGATGTTGGAAATTTAATTGTAAAGAAAAAACCAGAATTTGACCCAAGAAATTATGGATTTTCTAAACTTACACCAATGTTAAAATCGCTGACTGATATTCTTGAAATCGACGAAAGAGAATCAGATAAAAAAGGCATAAAACACGTTTATGTGCGCCTGCGATTCAATTAATTATTAAACTATTACCCATTAATTTTTTACGAACATGAGAAAAAAATTCTTTATTTACGGATTCTTATTGTTTATAATTGTTGTTACAATTTATTTTTACACCAAGCGCGGTTTTTTACTCGTTATTATTATTCCGATATTATTAGTTATTGGTGTTTATAATACGCTACAAAAAAAGCATGCTATTTTAAGAAACTTTCCTGTTTTGGGTTATTTCAGGTATTTATTTGAAATGATAGCGCCAGAAATTCAGCAATATTTTATCGAAAGATCTACTGACGGAAAACCTTTTTCAAGAAATCAGCGTTCCTTAGTATATCAAAGGGCGAAAAATATCGATTCGAATACACCTTTTGGAACGCAACAAAACCTAAATCATGATAGTTATGAAGGGATAAAACATTCTATTTTTCCGGCAAAGGTCAACGAAGAATTACCTCGTGTACTGGTTGGAGGAAAAGATTGCAAGCAACCTTATCTAGCTTCTATATTTAATGTTTCGGCCATGAGTTTTGGTTCGTTAAGCGAAAATGCAGTTCGCGCCATCAACATTGGTGCGAAAAAAGGAAACTTTTATCAAAATACAGGAGAAGGTGGTTTAACAGATTATCATCTTGAAGGCGGCGGAGATATTACCTGGCAAATTGGTACAGGATATTTTGGATGCCGTGATGCTGAGGGAAATTTCAGCCCTGAAAAATTTTCAGAAAAAGCCAATCTTCCTAATGTTAAAATGATCGAGATTAAGCTTTCGCAAGGAGCAAAACCTGGTCACGGAGGTGTACTTCCAGCGGCTAAAAATACCGTACAAATTGCTAAAATAAGAGGAGTTGAGCCACATACAATGATTCTTTCTCCTCCTGGTCACCATGCTTTTTCAGATGTAAAAGGGCTTATTCATTTTGTTGCACAACTGCGTGAATTATCAAACGGAAAACCTATTGGTTTTAAATTATGTATAGGAAACACAGCCGAATTTGAAGCTATTTGTCACGAAATGATTGCTGAGGATACTTACCCTGATTTCATCACGATTGATGGTGCAGAAGGCGGAACCGGAGCTGCACCGTTAGAATTTGCCGATGGTGTCGGAATGCCTTTTGAACCTGCCCTGATATTTGTAAATAAAACTTTAGTAGGTTTAAATATTCGTGATAAAATACGCATTATTGGCAGCGGAAAAATCATTTCGGGTTACTCTATTTTACATGCAATTGCGTTAGGTGCCGACATGTGTAACAGCGCTCGTGGTTTTATGTTTTCACTAGGCTGTATTCAGGCTTTACGTTGTCATAATAACGAATGTCCTACCGGAGTTGCCACCCAAAATAAAATGCTGATGAAAGGTTTGGTTGTCACTGATAAATCAGATCGTGTATATCATTTCCACAAAAACACCTTACATGCTGCCAATGAACTTTTAGCAGCAGCAGGCAAAAAGAGCTTTGCTGATGTTGATATTAATATCTTCATGCGCGGCGATGAGTTTGGTCATTTATCAGATTCTTATTTCCCGGATATTCTAACCAATGTTACTAAACGATAAAAAAATAAAGCCTCTTTGTAATCTGAACAAAGAGGCTTTTTCTTTTATTATTTTCTTAAAACTATAGTTTGGCAGTTACCTTTTCTTTAGAATCTCCGTTTTCTAAAACAGCTAATTCTTCTTTATCGACTACTCGCTGCGCAAGAATCGCATTATTATACGCTAAAAAATACACATCAAATTTTACTCCTTCTTCGATTAATGTTTTTGAAATTTGATCATTTTTGATCATTTCTTTCAGCAAATCAGGAAACGACTCTTTGTAAGTCAATTTATTTGCGTCGTTTTCTTCTAAATTGGTTTCAATTCTAATTTCAATTTTATTGTCATTCAAAAATGCTTTTGCGGTTGTACTGGTAATCCCACTTCCTTTTATTGATGACGAATTATTATAAGTACTTACATGTTCCTGAATTTTTTGTTTGGTATTTTTACAACTTACCAATAATAAAGCAATCATAACAGTAAATGCGATTTGGGTAATTTTTTTCATAAATTTTTATGTTTTAGATTATTTTTTAACTCAAACATAATGAACTTTTCAAACAAAAGCAACATCATTTCATAAAAATAAAGTATGTAATTATTTAACTACAAATAAATTATCATAAAATAAATAAACATTTACAATAAAACCGAGACCTCATTTTATCAAATTGACTACTTAAAACAAATAAAGAAGCCGCTTTAAAAACAATTAAAGCGGCTTCTTTACCATTATAAAATAAACTATTACTGTAATAATTCATTTATGGATTCTTTGTTTATAATCTCTTTTACAAGAACTGTATTATCATCAGCCAAAAAATAAGCATCAAACTGAATCCCTTCTTCAACAAGTTCTTTAGGAATTTGATTTTTACTGATCATTTCTTTCAGTAACTTAGGAAATGATGTATTCGCTTCTACTTTATTAGATTCATTTTGCTCTAGATTGGTTTCAAAACGCAATTCGATTTTATCATCATTTATATAACCTCTCGCGGTTGTAAGCGTAACATCATCAGCCTTAAAACCTGCAGCCGTACTATTATAAGTCTTGACATATTCCTGAAGTTTTTGTTTTGCATTTTTACAGCTTACCAGTACTACAACAAGAGCAATGGTAAACGAAATTTGGATAATTCTTTTAATCATAGCATTAGTTTTTTAATTTTTGAAGTCTTAAAAGTGCTTCAAGATAATAATAATCTGCATAATTTATCGAACAATCTATTTCACTTCCGGCAGGTTTATGTCCTGTTGAATGAAGTAAAAATGCCGAATTTACGTCATGACTTTGGTAATTCTCTGAAAGTGACACAATCATCTTTTTGGACTTTGTTAAAAATTCTTTCTTAAGATTGGCATCTTTTGTATACAAACTTAACTCCATAAGTGCCGAAGAAACAATAGCTGCAGCCGAAGCATCCCTAGGTTCATTAGGTATTCCCGGCGCATTAAAATCCCAATACGGAATTAAATCTTCTGTCGTTAATCTGTCTAAATAAACACGTGCCAGTTTATGTGCAAAATCTAAAAACTTAGGATCTTTTGTTTCTCTATAAACCATCGTAAAACCATAAATAGCCCACGCCTGGCCTCTCGCCCACATACTATCATCGCTATAACCTTGTGCGGTTCTTCCTTTTATTTTTTTACCAGTTTCATAATCGTAGATAATAACATGATACGAAGTGTAATCTGGCCTAAAATGATTGTTCATCGTAGTTTCGGCATGTTTTACCGCAATGTCATACAACTTTTTATTCCCGCCATTTTTAGAAGCCCAAAAAAGCAATTCTAAATTCATCATATTATCGATAATCGTATTGTGACCACCCATTTTATTGTGAGGCCATGATAATATAGTACCTACTTTTGGATTAAAAAGTGTTGCCAAAGTATCTGCCGTTTTCAGGATAACATCTTTGTATTCTGGATTTTTTGTCAACCGATACCCGTTTCCAAAACTATTGAAAATCTGAAAACCCAAATCATGATCGTTAGCTTTGCTAACCGACAAAGGTTTTAAAAACTGACTGAACTTGTCTGCTTCTTTTTCCCATTTTTTATCTCCCGTTGCTTCGTACAAATACCATAATTCTCCTGGCCAGAATCCACTTGTCCAATCTTTATAATTAACAAATTTCCAATCCTTACTTCCGTTAGGAACCGTTCTTGGCGAAGTTCCGTCATCCGGAATTACTTTTAAAGTTTTCGATGCCTGTTCTGCGCAATATTCGAGTTGCTTTTTCACATTAAACGAATTCTTTTTTTGAGAGTAGCCGTTACTTGCAAATAAAAATAAGGTCAAAAACAAAGCTGTAAATCTTGTATTCATGTGGTTATTTAATTAAATAGAAAAATTATTAGTTTTTTTTTGAATCGATAAATTTATAAAATAAAGTAAACTTATTTAACGGTTTGTATTTTTCGTTCCCTAAAAATGTACTATCAAAGCCTTTTTTTTCTTTGTTTCTCTTTGTCAAAGCTTGGGACTTTGACAAAAAGAAATCACCATCATTTACAAATAAAAGATTTAATATAAATTTGCTTCCAAATCTAACTAAGCTTGAAAAAATCCAGAATCTATTATTTCATCATTCTTTTATTGATTATTTTTCTTGGAATCTTCTCCAGAAAATTTGATACAATACCATTGTGTACCGGAGATTTCCTGTACGCGGTAATGATGTATGTTTTGATTAGAATACTATTGATCGAAAAAAAAGCAAACCAAATCCTGTTTTTTTCTTTGTTGATTTGTTACACCATTGAGTTTTCCCAACTTTATCAGGCGGATTGGATAAACGAATTTAGAAATACTCTTTTAGGAAGATATACCTTGGGACTGGGTTTTCTATGGAGCGATATTCTGGCTTATACTTTTGGAGCTTTGATTGCTTTTACTACAGAAAGAATCGTTTTAAGAAACAGAAATTAATCAAGCGTCTGTGTAATTTTATCAATATTCAGGCTATTTGCCATTGCGGTAAATATTTGATAGTACACTGATTTATTATCATACAATTCGTCATGAGTTCCTTTTTCGACACACCTTCCTTGTTCTAAAACTATTATGTTCGCCGCATCGATAATTTGAGAAATACTGTGCGAAATAATAATTACGGTTCTGTCTTTTTTAATCGCATCGAGTGATTTTTTTATTTGCTCTGTGGCAATAGCATCCAAACTTGCAGTTGGTTCATCTAGGAAAATAATTGGCGGATTTTTCAAAAACAATCTCGCAATTGCAATTCGCTGTTGCTGACCTCCTGAAAGTAAATGTGCATCAGAGTCATACCCTTTTGGCAATTGAATAACCTGATCATGAATATAAGCTTGTTTTGCAGCTTCAATAATTTCATCTTGTGAAGCATCTGGTTTTCCGTATAAAATATTTTCGGCGATCGTGCCTTTAAAAATATGATTCTTCTGCAATACCAATCCAATGTTTTTACGAAGAAAGTCAGTATTGTAGTCATTTAAATCTACTCCATCCAGGTATATTTTTCCGGATGAAGGCAGGTAAAACTTATCCAGTAAATTAATGATAGTACTCTTTCCAGCTCCGCTTAAACCAACCAAAGCAGTTGTTTCATTGGGTTTAATGGCAAAATTGATATCAAAAAGGGCTTTTGTTCCGTTTGGATAAACAAAATCAACGTTTTTAACTTCTATAAGACCTATTATTTTTTCCGGAATATAATCGCCCGTGACTTCTTTTTCATTATCCGATTCTAAAATATCAAAGAATCCTTCAGAATAAATCAGGGCATCATTTACTTCATCATAAATACGGTGCAATTGTCTGATGGGTGCAGATACATTATTAAACAACATAATATGAAACATGATTGCACCAATTGTCATTGTATTATTCAGTACAAAATAAGCCGTTAGAATAATGATAATTACTACGCCTATTTGTTCTACAAAACCTTTTACACTTTCAAAAATAAAACTGGTTTTTCTGGTCTCGAGTTGATTTTCGGTCATTTCGAACTGAATATCTTTATGACGATCCGCCTCCATAGGTTCCCGAACAAACGATTTTATAACCGTTATAGATTCGATTAAACTTATGATTCCGTTATTTTTGGTTTCGCGATAATTACGCATTCTTCGTCTAAAACCACTTAGTTTAGTGGCTTGCAATTGACTGATATAAAAATAAATCGGAATAATACATAAACTCACCAAACCCACATAAACATTGGCATAAAACATAATCCCCAGCGCTACGAAAGCATTTGCAAACAAAGGCAGAATATCAATGAAGAAATTCTGGACCAATCTTGTCAGGCTGCTAATTCCGAGATCAATCCTGGTTTGAAGTTTTCCGCTTTCATTTTCATTAGAAGTATAAAATTCCATTCGATAACTCAGGATTTTTTCGACAATTGCCTGCGATATATCACGTGTTATAAAGATGCGTAGTTTTTCGCCATAAAACTTCTGACCAAATTGCACCACGGAATAAATCAATTCTTTAGAAAGTAAAACGATACTTATTATACCTAATAAATGAAACCCTTTTGACAAAGGTTCGTGCGCCACCATAAGATCACTAATTGAATCTACTGTGTACTTTAATATTAATGCATTTACCTGAGCGGCAAACGATCCTAAAAAAGTAAGCAATAAAGTAGCAATAACCATCTTTTTGTAAGGCTTAACAAAAGGAGTTATTTTTTTGTATAATAATGATATCTGCATTTATTTGTATTTCATGTCGCATATCAAATATAAGAATTCTAAATTTGTGTTTTTGGAATTACCCTCAATAATCAACTTTAAAATATATCGTCATGCAATTGGTTTTCGCCTCAAACAATCTTAATAAAATCAAAGAAATTCAAAGTATTCTAAACGGATCGATTCAATTATTAAGTTTAGAGGAAATTGGCTGTCACGAAGAGATTCCTGAAACTGCCGAAACAATTGAAGGAAACGCCATTTTGAAAGCCAATTATCTAACTGAAAAGTATGGTTACGATTGTTTTGCTGATGATACCGGTTTAGAAGTTACCGCTTTAAACGGAGAACCAGGCGTGTATTCAGCACGTTACGCGGGAGAACAACGCAATGCTGATGATAATATGAATAAACTTCTGGAAGCTTTAGCCAATAAAGAAGATCGAAGTGCACAATTTAAGACTGTTATCGCATTAAATTTAAAAGGAAAACAGCATTTATTTACCGGAATTGCAAAAGGAAGCATTATTCTTGATAAAACAGGAAATCACGGCTTTGGTTATGACCCTATTTTTCAACCGGAAAATTATACTGAGACTTTTGCTGAACTGGCCTCAGACGTTAAAAATAAAATCAGTCATCGTGCAAAAGCAACTCACCAACTAATTGATTTTCTGAATGCAGCAAAATAATTGTTTAGAATACAACATTTTACAGCCCAAAATTTATATTTCACGACGTATTTTTCCCGAATTTTCTGGATTGTCAGACAGAAATCGTGCTACAGTAAACATAACTTTTTGATAATCAAATCATAACAAATACATAATTCTTAAAATAGCATTAGTTTATCTGAATAATTAACAGTAATTTTGCACCCTATTTTAAATACATATATGAATAAATTTGAACAATTAGGATTGAATGAATCGTTACTGAAGGCGATTTTAGATCTAGGATTTGAGAATCCGTCAGAAGTACAGGAAAAAGCGATTCCCCTATTATTGGAAAAAGACACGGATATGGTTGCGTTGGCTCAGACAGGGACAGGGAAAACGGCAGCTTTCGGTTTTCCGCTAATTCAAAAAATTGATGCTGACAACAAAAATACACAAGCATTAGTTTTATCGCCAACACGAGAACTTTGTTTACAGATTACCAACGAACTTAAAAACTACTCAAAATACGAGAAAGGTATTAATGTGGTAGCAGTTTACGGCGGGGCTAGTATTACAGAGCAAGCTAGAGACATTAAAAGAGGAGCACAGATTATTGTGGCTACTCCGGGGAGAATGCAAGACATGATCAACAGAGGTTTGGTTAACATTAAAAATATAGATTACTGTATTCTTGATGAGGCTGACGAAATGCTGAACATGGGATTTTATGAGGATATCGTATCGATTTTATCAGATACTCCAGATCAAAAAAGTACATGGTTGTTCTCTGCAACTATGCCACAAGAGGTTGCCAGAATTGCAAAACAATTCATGAGCGAACCGGTTGAAATTACTGTTGGAGCTAAGAACTCAGGTTCTGCAACAGTTTCTCACGAATTTTATTTAGTAAATGCACGTGATCGTTACGAAGCTTTAAAACGTTTAGCCGATGCAAATCCAGATATTTTCTCTGTGGTTTTCTGTCGTACTAAAAGAGACACACAAGCTGTAGCTGAAAAATTAATTGAAGATGGATACAGCGCTGCTGCATTGCACGGAGATTTATCTCAGGCGCAACGTGATGGTGTAATGAAATCTTTCCGTGGAAGACAAATTCAGATGCTTGTTGCTACTGACGTTGCTGCACGTGGTATTGACGTTGATAATATTACTCACGTAGTAAATTACCAACTTCCTGACGAAATTGAAACTTACAATCACCGTTCTGGACGTACTGGTAGAGCTGGAAAATTAGGAACTTCTATTGTAATTGTTACAAAAAGTGAGTTGCGTAAAATTTCTTCTATCGAAAGAATCATCAAACAAAAATTTGAAGAAAAAACTATTCCATCCGGAATCGAAATTTGCGAAATTCAATTGTTGCACTTAGCAACTAAAATTAAGGATACTGAAGTTGATCATGAAATTGACAACTATTTACCAGCAATTAACAATGTTCTTGAAGATTTATCTAAAGAGGAATTGATTAAGAAAATGGTATCTGTAGAATTTAATCGTTTTATCGCTTACTATAAAAAGAACAGAGATATCTCTGCTCAATCTGGAGAAAGACGTGAAAGAAGTGATTCTGAGCCAAGAGAATTCAATAACAACGGAGCAGTTCGTTACTTTGTAAACATTGGTTCAAGAGACAACTTCGACTGGATGTCTCTTAAAGATTATTTGAAAGAAACATTAGACTTAGGTCGTGATGACGTTTTCAAAGTAGATGTAAAAGAAGGTTTCTCTTTCTTTAACACTGATCCTGAGCACACTGAAAAAGTAATGGAAGTATTAAACAACGTACAATTAGAAGGACGTCGTATTAATGTTGAAATTTCTAAAAATGATGGTGGCGGAAGACGTGACCATAACGGGCGTTCTGGTGGCGGAAGAAGTTCTGGAGGACCAAGAAGAGAAGGTTCTGGCGGAGGAAGCTTCGGACCAAGACGTGAAGGTTCTGGTGGAGGATTCAGAAGCGACAGAAACTCTGCTCCTAGAGAAGGTGGTTTCAGAAGCGACAGAAACTCATCTGCTCCAAAAAGAGAAGGTGGTTTCAGAAGTTCAGCTCCAAGAAGCGAAGGTAGTTCAGACAGAGCTCCAAGACGTTCTGAAAGCTTTGGTGATTCACCAAGACCAAGAAGACCAAGAAGAGACTAATAAGTCAATATCTTAAAATATAAAATCCCAAATCCCAAACATAACTGGAATTTGGGATTTTTTTTTGTTTTAAGAATTCCACTTCCCATATATATATATATATATATTCTTTTAGCATCCAAAACAATGTAATCGAATCTTCTCTATCCTATTTTATTTAAATATAAAAAGCACCACTACTACCTTTGTTAATTTTCTGATAATTATCTTCGAAGACTGCGAAATATTTAATCCCTATTTAGTACTTTTAGTGCTTTAAATCAGGATATGAAATATTTCGCAGTTTTCTTTTTTACACTACTATCTACAATTGGTTTTGCACAAGACAGTGAGTCTACTGTACCCCAAAGAGTATCTGGTTATATTATTAACGATAATAGCAAACAACCACTTGCCAATGTTAATATTATCAACACCAACAAAGTTCGTGGCGCAAAATCTGATGCCAAAGGATATTTTGAGATAGATGTTCAGCTAAACGATACGATTCACTTTTCGATTCTGGGATTTCAATCTCTAAGAATCAGGGTAACGAATGACTGGATAAAAAATAAAGTAACCCGAATTCAGCTTACTGAAAAAGCAATTGCTCTTGAAGAAGTTATTATTGCTCCTTTTAATTTAACAGGATATCTTGAGGTCGATTCAAAATTAATTCCGACAAAAGAAAACTATCGTTATAGTATTTCAGGTCTTACACAAGGTTATGAAGCAGGCGAATATTCCCCAAATGCTTTTGGAAAAGTTTTAGGATCTATTTTTAACCCCGCCGACGTACTCTATGGTTTCTTTGGAAAAAACGGAAAAGAACTCAAGAAGTTAAAGGAAATGAGAAAAGATGACACTGTTCGAAATCTCTTAGAATCAAAATACGATCGCGAAACTGTCTCAGTATTATTAGGCATTAGCAAAGACGAAATTCCTGAAATTTTACAGCGTTGTAACTATTCAGAAGCTTTTATACAATCAGCAAACGATTTACAAATTATGGATGCTATTAATGGCTGTTACGAACAATATAAAGTATTGAAGAGAAATTAAACCGTCTACTTAAAACAATATCTAAATCCTCAATTTTATAAATTGGGGATTTTTTTATGCATTTAGGATTTTAAAAACCTTACATTTACTATTAAAATAATAACACAAACAAAATCAACATATTATGGCTAAGAGTCAGGATGCTAAGAAAACAGCAAAAAAAGAACCGTTAAAAACGGCCAAAGAAAAGAAAGAAGAAAAAAGAGACAAGAAAAACAATCCTAAAAGAGATTAATTTTAGTTTTCAGTCGCGGTCACAGTTTTCAGTCTCAAACGAAACTGAAAACTGCGACTGAAGACTGAGACTCATTACTTAACCGGAATATTAGAAAGAATTTCTAACACAAATTTCCAATATTTTTGAGCCGAAGAAATACTAGCTCTTTCATCCGGAGAATGCGCTCCGTGAATTGTTGGACCAAAAGAAATCATATCCATATCTGGATAATTTGTTCCTAAAATTCCACATTCTAAACCAGCATGACAAGCTACCACTTTAGGCTTTTCATTATTTTGTTTTTCGTAGATTCCAACCAAAGTATCTAATATTTCAGAATTTACATTTGGCGTCCATCCTGGATAAGAACCAGATAATTCAACTTCACAACCTACCAATTCAAAAGCAGAACGTAATGCATTCGCCAAATCAAATTTTGAAGTTTCTACAGATGAACGCGTTAAACATCCAATAGAGATTTCTCCATCTTTTACGATAACACGGGCAATATTATTTGAAGTTTCAACTAAATCTTCCATATCAGCACTCATTCTGTAAACTCCATTGTGAGCTGCATAAATAGCGCGAATAATTCCTTCCTGAACACCTAAATCCATTACTTTTTCCGGTAAATCGCATTTCACGATTTCGATCGATAAATTAGGCTCAGTCGTTTTGTATTCAGCTTTGATATCATTGATGATTTCCTGCATATCAAAAATATACGCTTCATCAAACATTTCAGAAATAATTACTTTTGCAACACTTTCTCTCGGAATTGCATTTCTTAAACTTCCTCCGTTAATTTCAGCAACTTGCAAACCAAAGTTTTCAAATGCATCAAATAACAAACGGTTCATAATTTTATTGGCATTACCCAAACCTTTATGAATATCCATTCCTGAATGGCCTCCATTAAGTCCTTTTACGGTAATAATATGTCCAACCGATCCTTCCGGAACTTCTTCTTCATTATAGCTTCTTGTAGCTGTTACATCGATTCCACCAGCACAACCTATATCAATCTCATCATCCTCTTCTGTGTCTAAATTCAAAAGAATCTGCCCCTGAAGGATTCCTCCTTTTAAGTTTAAAGCTCCTGTCATTCCAGTTTCTTCGTCTATAGTAAACAAAGCTTCGATTGCAGGATGCGGAATATCTTTACTTTCAAGAATAGCCATAATTGTCGCTACTCCCAACCCATTATCAGCACCAAGTGTTGTACCACGCGCACGAACCCAGTCACCGTCTACATACATATCGATTCCTTGTGTATCGAAATCAAAAACAGTGTCTGCATTTTTTTGGTGCACCATATCAAGATGTCCCTGCATAACGATTGCTTTGCGGTTTTCCATTCCTGGTGTTGCCGGTTTTCTGATAATTACATTTCGAATTTCGTCTTCAAAAGTTTCTAAACCTAAGCTGTTTCCAAAGTTTTTCATAAACTCGATCACACGTTCTTCCTTCTTTGACGGACGTGGAACTGCATTTAAATCAGCGAATTTATTCCATAGCGCTTTAGGTTCCAGATTTCTTATTTCCTGACTCATTATATTTTGTTTGAAGTTTAACAATTAAGAGTTCCAAAGTTACAAAGTTTATATTTTTTTTCGCCACGAATTTCACGAATTAGCACTAATCTTATTGAAATTAAAATACAATTTCACAAATACTATCCTGTTTTCCAAAATTACAAACGTTTAATTAGTGAAAGTTCATGGAATTTGTGGCTAACTTTTTTTATCAATCAATATTGTATTTATATTTACCCATCCAAAATTTATACTTTGAAATCAAAATACATCTTACCTTTATTTCTTCTTTTGCAAATTATCCTATTAAAGATTCTTCGCTTTTTCCCTGAATTTATAGAACAATTTTATAGCAACGGATTGTATTTAAAAACCTCTTACTTTTCGAGGATCATTTTAGGCAGAATTCCATTTTCGGTTGGAGATTGCATTTACTCTGTTTTGATTTTATTTTTAATTCGATGGATCTGGAAAACCAGAAAAACCTGGAAGGTTCAGTGGAAAGATAATGTTCTAAAAGCTTTAAGTGTATTATCTATATTCTACTTTTTCTTTCATTTACTTTGGGCATTTAACTATTATCGCGAGCCTCTTTTCAAAAAAATGAAAATTCAAAGAGAATATACTGATGCTGAATTATTGGTATTTACCAAAAAACTAATTACCAAAACAAATGAAATTCAGCTTCAAATTACTAAAAATGACAGTGCCAAAGTAATTTTTCCGTATTCTCAAAATCAGGCTTTCCACATGAATTTAACTGGTTATGAAAATCTGGCCAATGAATATCCTTATTTCAAATACGAGATTTTAAGCGTCAAAAAATCACTTTTTAGCTTACCTCTTACCTACATGGGTTTTGGCGGATATTTGAATCCGTTTACCAATGAAGCCCAGGTAAATGATTTACTGCCAATGTACAATTTCCCTGTTACAAGCTGTCACGAAATGGCGCACCAAATGGGGTATGCCAGCGAAAGTGAATGTAATTTTATTGGCGTTTTGGCTTCGGTAAAAAATCAGAATTTATATTATCAATACTCAGGATATAGTTTTGCCTTGCGTTATTGTTTAGGCATCTGGCAAGCAAAAGATGAAAAAATATTTAAACAATTAAAGAAAACCGTTCACGTTGGTATTTTAAAAAACTATCAGGAAAGTCAGGATTTCTGGAAACAATATGATACTTTTATAGATAAAGGTTTTCATGCTTTTTACGATAATTTTCTAAAAACAAACAATCAAAAGGACGGAATGGAAGGCTACAGCAAATTTGTAGACCTGATGGTGAATTATTACAAAACGCGAGAATTATAAAAGTTTACCACGACCCGAGCGTTAGCGAACAGGCGAAGCAATTACACAAATTATCACGAATTTTTATCATTTAAAAACAAATTTTAAATATTCTTCTAATTAATAACTTAGTCATAATTCGAGAAATTTGTGAAATTCGTGACTAAAAAAAAGAAAATTATTGTAACAAAAGTGATTTCAACACTACTAATAGATTATGAGCGAAAATCTAGAACAGTCATTTGTTGCGCAATTGCAGGCAAATCAGAATATAATCCACAAGATTTGTAGGTTATATACTGCCGGCGAAGATGCTCATAAAGACTTGTTTCAGGAAATTACCATTCAGTTATGGAAAGCTTATCCTAAATTTAGGGGCGATAGTAAATTTTCGACCTGGACGTATCGCGTTGCCTTAAATACCGCCATTACCTTATATCGAAAAACCAAACGAACCGTATCGACTGTAGAGTACGAGAGTCATCAGCATTTTATAAAAGATGTCGATTACAATTATGAAGAAGAAGAACAGATTAAATTGATGTACAAAGCCGTTTATCAGCTTAATGACATCGAAAAAGCATTAGTTTTTATGTATTTGGAAGACAAAGATTATCAAGAAATAGCCGAAACCCTCGGAATCAGCGAAGTGAATGCACGTGTGAAAATGAACAGAATTAAAGGGAAACTTAAAAAAATACTAAATCCTTAAAAATTATTATGAAAGAACTGGATTTATTAAAAAAAGACTGGAAAAAGAACTCGGATTCTTTTCAACAAATTTCTGAAACAGAAATCTACAAGATGATTCATAAACAATCTTCTTCAACCGTGAAGTGGATTTTGGTTATCAGTATTTTGGAATTTTCATTTTGGACTTTCTCTAATTTATTTATAAATACTGATGATTTGTTACGAAAAATGAATCATCCGGAAATTGTCTTAGCCCTTGACATTTTAACTTATTTCAATTATGTAGTGGTGCTGTTTTTTGTAATTAATTTTTACAAAAACTATAAAACGATTTCAACAACCGTCGCTACAAAAACACTAATGAGTGCTATTTTAAGAACTCGAAAAATAGTTCAGTATTACGTATGGTACAACTTAGGAATGCTTGTTATCATTTGTATATTTAGCTATTTTATCACCTTTGTGTACAATCCGGACATGGCATTTTTAAGAGAAAAATTAGCTGCAGACGGGAAAGCGATGTTCTTTACTGTGGGAATTTTAATTTTGACAATACTAGGATTACTGGGTATATTCTGGTGTATTTACAGATTACTTTACGGAACCTTATTGCGTAAATTATATGCTAATTATAAGGAGTTGAAGAAAATTGATTTCTAGGAAAGGGACAAAGCTGCAGAGGGACAAAGGGGCAAAGTTTTTTTTTAAAGTTCCTAAGATTCTAAGTTGTTAAGGCTCTTAAGTTTTTTTTTAAAACCTAAAACCTGAAACTTTATAAACCTGAAACATTTTTTTAATGTTCGCTTTCAGAAGCTTTGTAGCTCCATCTTCTCATTTCGTTAAGTTCTTCCTCTACTTTGATTTCTTCGGCTGGAATAACTTTTAAGAATGATGGATGCTGTTCGATAGCATATTCTACTTTTTCAACAATTTCATCAATTGTATCGTTTTCATAATCAATATCGAGAGGTTCTTTGATGATAAAAGATTGCAGAATCCCTTTCTTCTTCATTCGTAATCCTTTTTTATCAAATGAACGGCGGAAGCCGTCAATAACAATAGGAATTACAATAGGTTTATGTTGTTTAATGATATGTGCAGTTCCTTTACGAACTGGTTTAAACGATTTGGTAGTTCCTTGGGGAAACGTAATTACCCAGCCATCTTCAAGTGCAATCCTTATATTTTCTGTATCATTTGGGTTAACCTCACGTTTTTCTGTAACATCAACACCTTTCGAGCGCCATGTTCGTTCGACCGTAATTGCGCCAACATACGCTAAAATTCTTGGTAATAAACCAGCTTGCATGGTTTCTTTGGCTGCCACGTAGTAAATATTCATCTTGGGTTGCCACAGATAGCCAATGTTCTTAATAGTATCCTGACGTCCGCTTAAACTTGCGTTAAACACATGAAACATCGCCACAACATCGGCAAAATAAGTTTGATGGTTTGATATAAACAAAACATTTGTATCCGGAAGCGTTTTAATGATTTCAGATCCTTCAATCTGTAAGTCATTAAAACCCCTATACCTTCTATGAGTCATGGTACCCAAAATACGGATTAACCATTTCTTGATGAATAATATATGTCCAAAAGGATTTCGTTTAAACAATCCCATAGCTGTTTATTGTATTTTTATGTAGAACGCAAACATACAAAAATTATTCTTTTAGCAGAACTATAAAGCAATTTCGGAAATAAATTGTTATTACAATGAATATCAAATTGTTAAATTTCTACTTTTCCGATTTTAATTCAAAAGCAATTTTCAAAACATCCCTCAATTCACTTAAAATCATAGCGGTTGCTCCCCAAACAATATGATTTTGAATATTAAATGCCGGAACTAAAATGTTATTGGCATAAGAAGTTGACAATGTGGCTTCGACAATAATTTCGTCATTTAAAAATACAGATAAAGGTAATTCTATAATATCAGCTACTTCCCTAATATCGGGATAAAATAAAAGCTCTTCTTTGGCAATGCCCAAAAAAGGATGCACCAAAAAATTGCTTGGCGGAATATACATTGGGGTAAAATGCTTTACTATCTCTATTTTCTCGGGAGAAACCCCCACTTCTTCTTGAGTTTCTCTCAACGCTGTTTCCTGGTAATCTGAATCGGTCGTTTCGTATTTTCCTCCTGGGAAAGCAATTTGCGAAGAATGAACTCCGTTATAAGCATTACGAACAATTAATATCAAATGAGTTTTTTCGTTTTTTGGATAAAACAGCATCATTACGGCGGCAATGCGCGGATTTTCTATTTTTAAATCTAAATTCTTTAAGGCTTCTATGCGCTCTTTTGGAGCCATTTTTACATGTGAGGCAACTGCCGGTAGTTCAACTGGAATTAAATTAGGAACATATTGCAAAAAATCTTGAAAATCCATATTCAAAGTTTATTTTTGTATTTTCAAATAAAATATAAATATAGTTTAGAAAACGCGTTTCTACAAGCTTTCTAAAATCAAAGCCATAAAAATGTACAGTAAAGAAGAATCACAAAGAATAAAAAGAGAATTTTGGGTGGCTTTCGCCGAAAAATATCCTCGTAAATGGGTATTGTATGATACCAAGATTAAAGATTTCTCTTTTAAGTTTTTTGTAGACAATAAAAAAGCCCAGGTTTTAATTGATATCGAACAAAGAAGCGACGAGAAACGTAATGCTTATTTTGAAAAATTAGAAGCTTTAAGGAATATTCTCGAAGAAGAATTTATTAAAGATTTAGTTTTCGAAAAAAACTACACGCTTGAAAGCGGTAAAACCATCAGCCGAATCTGGACCGAAATACAAGGAGTAGGTTTCAGCAACCGCAACAATTGGGATACTATTTTTGATTTCTTTTTCGAAAAAATGAATGCTCTGGAAATGTTTTACCTGGAATATGATGATTTCATTAAGGATATTGAATCTTAAAAGTTACTAAGATACTGAGATACTAAGACACTAAGTTTTTATATAGCAAACCCGACAGTTTTTTGAAACCTGTCGGGTTTGTTTTCTATCTCTTTAATGAGAAATGCCCTTTTTTTATGATGCCATTTTCTAATATCAATTGAAACCAGTAATCTGAAGAAGGCAACGGTTTTTGATTATAATTTCCATCCCAACTGCCATTTTTTCCTAATATTTTCACAAGTTTACCGTATCTATCAAAAATATGGATGCTATAGTTTTGGTCTTCTAATCCCGTAATTTCCCAAGTGTCATTGTATCCATCTCCATTTGGCGTAAAAAACTTTGGTATAACATAATCTTCTTTTAATTCGCAATCTAAACTATTATTAGAAACATTCAAATGTATCATAGAATTAACTGTACATAACGTATTAACATCTGTAACTCTAACCCTTATTTCTTCATGATTTCTAGTTGAATTCGTATAGGTTTCATTTATTTTATAAGTAATATCATTTCCATTCTTATCAAAATATACAAAACTATAAAGGGATGGATTCACAACTAAAAAAGAACTAATCTTCGACAAATTGAAGGTAGCATAACCTGTACCATCAGAATCACATTCATTAAAATCCGGAATTGTATTCAAACTAAATCCAAGTTTAGTTTTCAATTCAATACTAGTTTCTTCGTAGCAACCCGGATTATTTTTATTTTCAACCTTAACATTAATTATTTCATTAAAAGGATATTTATTCGCATAATTAGCTGGCAAAGGAGACGGAAGAAGATTTCCTAACTGATCCTTATAAGAGAAGACAAAATTATTAGGATTTTGAACTAAGTCATTCTCAATTCCCGACACATCAAAACCCGAAGAAAAACCATTTCCTAAATCAGCACAAGATGTTAAAGCCGGAATAATATTTAATATTGGCTTTTGTGTATTTAAATAATCATAGGGGTTAAAAATATATGTCGCTCCAGCATAACCCACATAATTTTCACCATTTGAATCTAAAGCATCCCAAAATGCTCCTATAAATAAATCATCTTTATATAAAGAAATTGAGCAAGCAAACCAATCACTATTACGTTTGATATTCGATTGCACAGTTTGATACTCATCCCAGACATTGTCTGCATCTTTTTTAAACATATACACACGCCCAAAAGATTTTGATAAATTCCCGTTGATATCATACTCATATTCAGTAGTTCTCACAGCTATCTGATCGTTATAAATTTCCATTCTGTTACCAAAATTAAAAATTTTAGCAGAACCATCTGCGGCTCTTATTTTCTGATGACCTGTCCATTCTGCGTTTGTATTTTTCCTGAAAATATATACAGAACCCAGCATCGTTAAAGGTCCGCCCCCGTCTCCACTTAAAATTGAATCATAATCATCGTCACCCGGGGCTGCGATCATAATTCCGTTTTCATTAATTCTTACAATCTCTCCAAACCTGTCCTGCAATCCTCTAAAATCGTATGCTGTTATTTTTTTAATTTCCCGCCACGTATTAGCATTTGTATTTTTTTCAAATACGTAAGCTGCTCCTGCCCAATTAGAGCCTTCTCTATTGGCTCCAATAACAATTGTGTTTTCATAAATAGCAACAGAATTGCCAAAATTATCTCCTGTTTTTCGGTCACTAGCTGTAATTTTTTGCACTAATCTCCAAACACCATCATCACCTTTAAAAAAAATGTAAGCCGCTCCGGAATATTCTAAATAATTATTAGAATTACTATCAGTACTATTATAGTACGCCCCTACTACCATAAAATTTCCTGAAATAGCAATTTCAGATCCAAAATTGTCATTTAAAGAATTTCCAATTCTTGGTATTTTTTGGGTGAAAATATATTGATCATTGCTATCTCTCTCATACATATAGATTGCATTCCCGTCAGAAACAGCAGGATCACAACCTGCAATTGCTAGAATTTTATCTTTCATAGATAATCTGGATCCAAAGCCGCAATAATTCCTAGCATCAGGATGTGAAAGCTCTTGATACATCGTCCATCCATCGCAGTCTTGTTTTGCTACGTATACTTTACCAGCATTTTCAACACCGCCAATATCAACTTGATTAGCACCGTAAGCGGCATATCCATCATAAGTTCCTACCGAAAGTCCAAAACCGTTATCTACTGCCCTAATCGGCTCTACAACTTTGAAGTTTTGTTTCCATTGTTGAGACAAAACAGACGATACAATAAAAAATAATAAAAGTGTAGTGTAGTTTTTTATCTTCATAGTTTACAAAAAGTCAGCAATAATGATTAGCTAAACACTAAAAATATTATACAAAATAATATGATTATCATAGTTTATATAAAGCTGTTTACGGTAATCTTGCTTTTTGCGGGTAATGATTGAAAGTTTGCATTCTTTGCCGTCATTATCTTTACACATAAAAGAATACACAATATCAGTATCATTTTCTTCGCGTTCGATGTAATCCAGAATTTTAAAAAGCTGTATTTCCTGCGAGTATACTACAATTCTATGTTTATTGGTATCCAGAACTACTGATAAATTGACCAGATCAAGATTTGACCATTCGCCCCATTTTCCCCTTTCATTTTTTTCTAAAACACTAAATCCCGAAGTTTTAAATTGATAAGTCTGACCGTAAGCTTGTTGCAAACAAAGTCCTAAAAATAATAGTAATATATAGGTGCGGATAGAATTCATATTGTATTTGATGCAGATAATTAAAACTCAAATTTAGCCTTTTCCTGACGAGCAATTTCGAATTCGTTGATCATTTGTTGAATAATTTTTTCTACAGGCAATATTTCATGAATTAATCCTGCAATTTGTCCAATTTCGAGTTCACCTTCTTCAAGATCGCCTTCAAACATTCCTTTTTTTGCTCTTGCTCTGCCTAAAAGCTGTACTAAATCTTCTTTGGATGGGCATTTTTCATACAATTCCTGAATATCATTGTAGAACTTATTTTTAATCAAACGAACCGGAGCTAATTCTTTCAATGTCAATTGTGTATCACCTTCTTTTATCTTAACTATCGTTTCTTTGAAATTATTGTGTGATGAAGATTCTATCGATGCCGCAAAACGGCTTCCTACCTGAACACCATCTGCTCCTAAAATCATCGTAGCAAGCATTCCGCGTCCGGTTGCAATTCCGCCGGCAGCAATAATCGGGATCTGGATTTTTTCTTTCACCATCGGAATTAAAGTCAGCGTTGTGGTTTCATCACGACCATTGTGCCCGCCTGCTTCAAAACCTTCTGCAACAATGGCGTCAACTCCGGCTTCTTGTGCTTTTAAAGCAAAAACGCTACTACTCACCACGTGTATAACTGTAATTCCTTTTTCCTTTAAAAAAGAAGTCCAGGTTTTAGGATTTCCTGCCGAAGTAAAAACAATTTTCACCCCTTCTTCGACCACAATATTCATGATCTCTTCGATATTGGGATATAACATCGGAATGTTAACCCCAAACGGTTTATCAGTCGCTTTTTTACATTTTTGGATATGTTCCCTTAACACTTCCGGATACATTGATCCGGCGCCAATTAATCCTAAACCTCCAGCATTACTCACTGCCGAAGCTAATTTGTAACCACTATTCCAAATCATTCCGCCTTGAATAATTGGATATTTTATATTGAAAAGCTGTATAATTTTATTCATTAAAAAATGCTATTATTGTTTGATTATTTTTCCTGTTCTATGTAAGCCATCAGCATCAAAAGTATAAAAATAGAGTCCGCTTTTTAAGGCTTCTACAGAAAGAATAGGATTTTGATCGGTAATTTGTTTCTCAATTATTTTCTGCCCTAAAACAGAGTAAACTGAAACGGAAGCCATACTGCTTTCAAACAAAAACGAAACTATAGTTTGCGCCGGATTAGGAAATACAGAAAAAACAGAAAGTGAAGTTTGGTAATTTTCTACACCTAATGTCGATCCGAAATTTGGAATTCCGTAACCATAATTATTATCAGGAGTGGTATATCGATCTGAAGATTGCAGCACCATTTCCCTAATTTGTTTATTTGTTTTTGATGGATAAGCCTGCCACAAACAAGCTATCATTCCTGCTAGGATCGGGCAAGAAAATGAGGTGCCATTTGTAGTAGTAATATTTCCCGTAGTACCTGAAACAACAGCACCAGTTCCCTGCGCCATAACATCTGGTTTAATTCTTCCGTCATAACTTGGCCCTATAGAACTAAAAGTAGATTTTGTTTTTGAAGCTGTAACCGATCCAACAGTAATTACAGAAACCGCATCGGCCGGACCTCCAATATGAGGCTCTGAAGCATTTCCTTCATTTCCTGCCGAAGCCACTACTACTATTCCTTTGCTAAAGGCAATTTCTGCACCACGCGAAATAAAATTCGTAGTCCCATTCATATCGCTATATGTATGGCTATAATTTGGATTATCAAACTCAAAATACCCTAATGAAGTGGTAATAATATCTACTCCCAAACGATCGGCTTCTTCGGCCGCTTCGACCCAATATGATTCTTCTACCGGATTTTCTGCAGGATCATATTCTGTAATAAATAAGTAATAAGACGCATCAGGAGCAGTGCCTATTAATGCATTTTCCTGATAACCTCCCATAGTCGAAAGCACCATTGTGCCATGATCATCACCTGTGTAGAAATTAACACTTCTATTCACAAAATCATAACCACCTAAAATTTGATTATTATCAATAAGTTTTTTGAAAGGCTGGGCAGTATTTACACCCGGAAAACCAGCATCCAAAACAGCTATTATTTTTCCTGAACCTGCATAATTTTGCTGGTGCAGAATCTGACCATTGAGCATTTGAATCTGGTTTGCAGAAGATCCGTAGTTATAGTTAATCGTTGTTTTGAGCTTCTCTTTTGATTGAGCAACCTGGTTTTCTGAAACTTTTTTAGATGTCGTATTGAGGTTTTTATTCGCAAAGACTACTTTATCTACAAATGATAATGCTTCTAGCGACAAAATATTGGTTTGAGTTCCGCGAATATGCAGCGCATTCAACCATTTCGATTGTGCCATTACAGTAATTCCTGCATTTATTTTTACCTGATTTATATAGGATAATTCTAAAGGAACATCGGTAAGATTTAAAGGAATATTTTGATTGGTTCTTCGATCCAGCGCACGTTGCGTAAGCATCGTTAATGGATTATCTAAATACGTTTGCGCACTTGGCTTGTCCTTAAAATATATCCACGCATCTTCTTGCGAAAACATCACAGAAGAAACCAACAATAAAAGAAACGTAAAATAGTATTTCATAATTTACTTTTTTAAAAGGCAAAACCTTCGTAAAAAAGTATAAAGCTATGAAATTACTCCCGAACCAACTAATTCATTATCGAAATACCAAGCCGCAAACTGACCTTCAGTAATTGCTGATTGTGGCTCCTCAAATTGAACGTACATTCCGTCTTCGAATTGGTGTAAGGTTGCTTTTTGCAAAGGCTGACGGTAACGAATTCTTGCCATTACTTCCATAGTTTCACCAACTTGTAAAGCCAGATCAGTACGAATCCAGTGTACTTCAGATCTTTCGATAAACAACGCTTTTTTAAACAAACCTGGATGTTGACTTGTTAGACCTGTATAAATAGTATTGGTTTCAACGTCTGTAGCGATAATAAATAACGGATCAGTTGTTCCACCCACATTCAAACCTTTTCGTTGTCCTACCGTAAAATAATGTGCGCCTTGGTGCTTACCAACAACTTTACCCATTGTTGGCAGATAATCGCGCTTTCTGGCTTCTAATTTTAATTCTTCCTGCAATGATAATCCGTCAGGTTTTTCGATAGCATAAATAGGATCATTTTTATCGATCTGAACAATTTTACCCTCTTTTGGCTGCAATTTTTGTTGCAGGAATTCCGGTAAACGAACTTTCCCGATGAAACATAGTCCTTGTGAATCTTTCTTTTCGGCAGTTACCAAGTCCATTTCAGCAGCGATTTCACGCACTTCAGGTTTTGTTAAAGCTCCAATTGGGAATAAAGATTTCGCCAACTGATCTTGCGACAATTGACATAAAAAATACGATTGATCTTTGTTGTTGTCAGCACCGGCAATCAATTGATAAACTGGTTTACCGTCAACTTCAATTTCATTTTTTTGACAATAATGTCCTGTCGCTACATAATCTGCACCAAGACTTAAAGCAATTTTCATGAAAACATCAAATTTGATCTCGCGATTACAAAGTACATCAGGATTTGGAGTTCTCCCTTTTTCGTATTCGTTGAACATATAATCAACGATTTTTTCTTTGTACTCTTCGCTTAAATCGACAGTTTGAAACGGTATTCCGAGTTTTTCAGCTACTAATAAAGCATCATTACTATCTTCTAACCAAGGACATTCATTAGAAATAGTAACCGAATCATCATGCCAGTTTTTCATAAAAAGGCCAATAACTTCGTATCCTTGCTGTTGCAATAAATAAGCAGCAACACTCGAATCTACTCCACCGGAAAGTCCAACAACTACACGTTTCATTCTAAATCGTTTATATTTTTACAAGGGTGCAAAGATAAGTCCTATTTTTGATAATAGCGGTAGTTTTGATTAGTTTATATAATGACGTGGTAGATAAAACTTATTGCTTTTTTTAATTACTTTTAATGATCAATAAAAATTTTATGCAAAGATACCTCTGTAGCTTTATTTTCTTATTTATCATAACTTCTTTGAGCGCACAAAGATATAGCGCTACTTTGTCTAATTATGAAGCTTATAAAGCCTTTAGAGGCAAACCGTTATCAGATAAATTTTCGAATATCGAATCGGTAAAAATTGTCTATGATCTAAAAAAACAAAAAATGTACTACTTCGATAGTACTTTGATTCCGCTACATTATGATTTTGTCACCAACTACTTAAGCTACAGTCAGGATGTCGAAATTTTCAATAATGAGAATTACAGTGACACAGATAAAAACAGAACCTTTTTATTAGGTAACCTAAACCATATTAAAGGAACCGACAAATGGATTTTCGAATTGGCCGCTTCAGATCATATGCCAATTGCTCTGATTGAACGATTTTATAATTTAATCGTGCAATCGACTTTTATAGGTCCTAATTTGAAATTCTATTTGAATAATCCTGAAAAAATGGAATGGTTTCAACAGAATAAATTTAAAATTCCGTGCGTGAAATCTGATTTTATTTTTAATGAAATAACCTATCAGGAAGTCGTTTCCGGAAATAATGTCGGAATCCTGAAACAATACAAACTGAAAGATCTCGAAAGTACAAAACCAAATTCTGACGAAATTATAATTGTAGACGGAACGCCTGATATTTTGCCTAACGTAAGAGGGATAATTGTAAACGAACTTCAGACTCCGTTAAGCCATCTGGTGCTTTTGGGCAAAAACAGAAAGATTCCGATTATGGCTTATACCAATGCTTTAAAAGACAATAACCTTAAAAAATTAATGGGTAAAAAAGTTGAACTAAAAATTGAAATTGATACCTTTTTCGTCAAAGAAACCAATAAAAAAATAACGCAAAAAACTAATACAAAAAAGAAAAAGCTCACTATTGATACCACTATAACTACTATTGTCGATTTAAGTAAAATACCTAAAAACGGAATTAATTATATTGGTTCAAAAGCACAAAACCTAGCGTATTTAATTGCAATTTCTAAAGATATCCAATTCAAAACACCGGAAAATGCGCATGCAATTCCTTTTTATTTTTATATAAAACATGTTCAAAGCAAATCGATTTCGCCTTTGATTAATGAACTTTTAGCGAATACGCATAAAGATTCTGCTGTATGGGTAAAACAACAATTGAAAAAAATCAGGGATGCGATAAAAAAAGAACCTATTAATCCTCAATTAATTGCAAAACTAAATGAGACTTTTAAAAATGCGTCCTTTAAAAACTTCAGATTTCGCTCCTCGACCAATGCCGAAGATTTAGATGATTTTAATGGAGCCGGTTTATACGATTCAAAAACCGGAATTGTAGGTGATAGTATAAAAACCTTCGAAAAAGCGATTAAACAAGTCTGGGCCAGTGTTTGGAATGATGCTTCTTATGGGGAAAGAGAACTTTTTGGTATTGATCAAAAAAATATTGCTATGGGAGTTTTAGTACATCGTTCTTTTCCCGATGAGCTTGCTAATGGTGTGATAATTACGAAAAATATTTTCCGTAAAAACTTTCCGGGTATTACGGTGAACATTCAAAAAGGAGAAAACTCAGTTGTAAAACCAGAAAAAGGAGAAGTCTGCGAGCAATTTGTGGCGTATCATTTTAATATGGGAACTGATGATGACGATTTTGATGTCGACTATACTTCGAATTCTAATTTAAATAATAACGAACCTCTATTGAGCCGTAAAGAAATGAGCCGGCTTTTTCTTGTAAGCCAAAAAATCGAAGCTAAGATGTATCGTTACTGGAAAAAAAACCGCTTTCATCCCGTTGATATTGAATTTAAAATTGTAGGCGAAAACAGGGATTTATACATCAAGCAGGCTAGACCTTTCAACGAATAATTAGTAGTAAACTAAAAGATCAATTTCATTAGAAACTGTATTGATCAGAACAATTTTAAAATCAAAATCTTCTACGTTTATTTTTTGCTGAATAGTTTTTCTAATATTTTGATTGTTTAAAGAAAAGTCGCCTTCTAAAGGAATCTTCACATCAACCACATTCAAATATTTAGATATTTTTTTACTGACCAAAATAGAAGCAGCAATATAAAATCCGATAATAATTAATTGAAAAAACAATAATACTTCAATCTTTTCATACGGATACATGATATCTAAAATCGAAAGTGTAATCGTTGCGAAGAGAAAAATGATAGCATTTACAGTAAATGATTGTGTCCTAAATCTTAATATGGAGAAAATCGCAAATAATCCAAATCCAATCCCCACTCCTATTTCAATTTTGGTAAATAAATAACAAAGCGAAAACGTGCAAAGACCAACAATAACCATCAACGGATTTATGGTTTCGTTATCTTTTCTGTTAGAAAAAAAATACAAAACCAGAATTGAGAAAAACAATAAAAGAAATCTTCCTGAAAGTTCGCTTAAATCCATTGAATCAAAATATTAGTCAATCAAATTTAGAAAAAAGTTTACCACGAATTGCACGAATTTTCACCAATTGATCTTGCCAGCTTTTTTTTAACCTAAAATATATTATCTATTAATTTTTCCAATTATAATCTTTAGACCAATTATAAAACTTATCTAATTCAGATTGATTTTTTTTATGCCATTTCGCAACATCTTCACTACCTGAATCAACATATGCGATATAAGCAAAGGCCTCAATGAATTTTTTATTTTTCATTTCTATAAAATAGGGCGCAAAATTTTCCCAGTAAAAACCAAAATTATCATTTTTTGTCTCTTGAAGTGAAGAACAAATAACTTCAAACTTTCTGATAAAATTTTCAACTTCAGTTTTTTTAGCATTTTTTTTATCAAAATCTAAACCTGAAGCCATTGACAGAATCAAATCTGCTTGTGAAAAATCATTTTCTTTCTTTGAACTGGTAGAATCAGATAGCACATTAGAATTAATATTTATTGTGATCGATTTTTTACCAGTTTGTTGAATTCCCTGTGCCAATAATTTTTTTATATTTTCAAGGTTCTTCGTAGATCGCGATGTTTGAGGTTCCACTATTAAAAATCTTGAAAAAGCCAGGATTGCAGGAATTCTATTATCTTTCATTTCCAGAATTCCAATAGCATTTAAAGAACCCGCATGTCTGGGATTAATAAGAAGAGATTTTTGAAAACAAAGAATTGCTTCATTATATCTATTACTATTAGTATAGCAGATTCCTTTATTAAACTGTAATTGATAATAATTTGGATATTTCTGAATTCCTTCCTGATAAATAGCTAGTGCCTCATCAGTCTTTTTAAGATGATCTAATGCATTAGCATAACTAACATATACATTCTTAAGATCTTCGTTCGAATGGGTTAAAATAGCATGTTTAGAAACCTCTATACATTCAACATACTTACCTGCCGAGTTTAGTGACATGGCTTTTTCAGATAATGCGAGCAAATTGTCTTTATCTACTTCTAAAGCTTTACTATATTTATCAATTGCCGCGCTGTAGTCCCCTTTATCATGAAGGACAACACCTTCATTTATTAGTTTTTCTGCATCAGACTGATTTTGTGCATAAGCACTTGAGATAAATAAAAATAATAGTAAAGTTTTAAGTTTCATAGATTTTAATATTTAGGCCATAAACTTAAGTATTTAAATTAAAAAATAAGTTTATAAATAAAAAATCTAATTCATTTTAGGTTTAGAATCTACCTGATAACTACTTTTTGGATCGCTCATGTTGACTTCTTTGGTTAATTTACCTTTTAAGTAAAACTGCCACATGTTTGCTTTTTTTCCGTTTACAAATTTTCCTTTTGATGCTACAACTCCATCTGCGTCGTAAAAAACAGCTTCGCCGTTGTATTCATTATTTTTATAGGTCGTTTGTTCTAAAAGAGTTCCATTTTGTCCGTATTTTTTATAGATTCCTTCTTTCGAACCATTTACGTAGTTTGTTTCTTCGGCAATTTTCGAGTTCGGATAATACACGGTTCTTAAACCTTGTAATTTGCCGTTTTTATAGTTTTCAAGTGTCATAAGCGCTTTTGAAGCTTTATGATAGTACTTCCACTCTCCTTCACGGGATTTACCAATTTCTTTTCCTTCGCTTACTTTATTTTTATTCTGATCATAAAAAATAGTATACGAACTTCCGTCATTAGCAGTAAAATCGCGTGTTGCTACAACATCACCTTTTTTAGTATCATCAAAAAACTTGAATACACCGGTTTCTTTTCCGTGATCGAAAGTTCCTTCATAACGCGGACGTTTAGAAACTTCGTAAGTACCTTTCCAAACACCATCTTTTTTTCCGTTAGCATCTGTTTTATTAAAATCCTGTGCAGATACCAGAACCGCGTTTAAAAAAAGTAGTCCGACTATTATTTTTTTATAAATCATTGTAATTCAATTTTAAGCTTTAACGAAATTCACTTTAATAAAGTATATTTCAAAAATAAAAAAATCCCGACGAATCGAGATTTTTTTTTATAAATAACTTATTATTTTTTATTCTGTTTTTTTGCAGCTTCCTGTTGTTCCATCACTTCCTGAAGACGTTGCTGAAACTTACTTTGCTTTTTAGGCTCTTTTAATTTATTCTCCTGAATCTGAGCGTGAATTTTATCTGTATCAACAATATAATTTTTGATTACAAACATAATTCCGATTGTGATTAAGTTGGAAATAAAGTTATACAAACTCAAACCTGCACCGTAACTATTAAAGAAAATTAACATCATCAATGGCGAAACATAAATCATGATTTTCATCATTTTTGCCATATCCGGCATACCTTCTTGTTGAGGCGCTGCCATTTGCTGATCTCCCGAAGTCATTTTCATATAGAAGAAAATTGCTATTGCTGCCAAAATTGGGAACAAACTGATGTGATCTCCATACAAAGGAATGTGGAATGGTAATTTTACAACAGCATCAAAAGAAGATAAATCGTCTGCCCAAAGGAAACTTTTTTGTCTTAACTCAAAAGCCGACGGGAAGAACTGGAATGACGCATACATAAACGGAAGCTGAATCAATGCCGGAATACATCCTGCCATTGGGTTTACCCCTGCTTTGTTGTACAATTTCATCGTTTCCTGCTGTTTCTTCATCGGGTCTTTTTTGAATTTTTCTCCCAACTCTGTAATCTCCGGACGTAAAACTTTCATTTTTGCCTGAGACAGGAATGATTTATACGTAATTGGCGACATAGCAATTTTGATGATAATCGTAAAGATGATAATCGCAATTCCGTAAGGAATAAATGAAGCTAAAAATCCAAACAAAGGAATAAAGATCCATTTGTTGATCCATCCGAAAATTCCCCAACCTAATGGAATAATTTTTTCGAAATTTTTATCGTATGATTTTAATACTTTATAATCAGCAGGTCCAAAATACCAACTCATTTTATAGTCAACTTCCCCATTAGTAAATGCTAAAGGAACATTTGCTTTAAATTGTTTCGTAAAAATAGTATCAATTTTTTCATCTTTTACTAAGTTCTCAGAAACCAAATGTGCTTTTTCAAAAGAAGTATTAGTTTGTAAAATTGTAGTGAAAAAATGTTGTTTAAAAGCAACATAATCTACTTTTTCAGGAGTTTCTTCTTTAAGAGCACCTTGACCTACATAACTTTCTTTCCCATCCTGATAGCTGTAATAAATTTCAGCATAACGATTCTCATAAGAGATACTTTTCTCATTTCTGAAAGTTCTTAAATCCCATTGTAAATCTAATGGTTTAGAAGAATTCAAAACTTTATTCAATCCTTGAGAACGAATATCAAAACCAACCAAATATTCATTCGATTTTAATACATACTTATATTCTAAAAATTCGTTAGCACCAGCTTTCAAACGCATAGTCAATATCTGATCTGTACCGTTTTTAGTAAGCGTTGGCTCAAAATACAGATCTTTAGAATTTAAAGTTCTGTTATCTGTCGTTTGTAACTGAATGTTTAAATTAGAATTATTGTCTTTGATTAATTCTACTAATTGTCCGGAATTTTTCTCAAATCTCTTAAATTCTTTCAAAGTAGCTTCAACTATATAACCACCTTTGTTAGCAATTTTTAGTTTTATCTTATCGTTTTCGATAGTTGTAAAGCCTTCTTTAGCAGAAGGAAGTGTAGCTGAATAAGCAAAACCACCTAATGTTTTTTGCAATTGCGCTAATTGAACCGTGTCTCCGGGAGTTGTTGCAGCAACTGGCAAAACAGCTGTTTTAGTTTTATTACCTTTTGCTTGTGCCTCTTGTTTGGCAACTAATTCTTTCTTGGCTTTTTCGGCAGCAATTTCTTTATCAGAAGGCTGGTTTTGGTACATAATCCAAACCAAAATTCCAAATATCAATACAAAACCAATGATTGAATTAAGATCAAATTTTTTTTCTTCCATTATAATTTAAAAAAGGTTATTCGTTAAAGCTATTAGTAATGAGTTAAACTCAAAAGTTACAGCCTTTAGAATATTAATTATTATTTTTTATGCGCATTTACCGCAGCAGCCACAAAATTTACAAAAATTGGATGTGGGTTTGCAACTGTACTTTTATATTCAGGATGGTATTGTACACCAATAAAAAACGGGTGATTTTCAAGTTCTACAATTTCTACCAAACCTGTATCCGGATTCACTCCTGAAGCCTTTAATCCAGCTTTTTGCAATTCATCGGCATATTTATTATTGTACTCATAACGGTGACGGTGACGCTCTGAAATAGTCGTTTGTCCGTATATTTTGTGCGCTAAAGTGTTTGGTTTAATATCACATTTCCAAGCACCAAGACGCATTGTTCCACCTTTATCTGTAACTGTTTTTTGCTCTTCCATTAAATTAACCACCGGATGAGGAGTTTTCTCGTTCATCTCTGTAGAATTGGCATCAGCATAACCTAAGATATTTCTGGAATATTCGATAACTGACATTTGCATTCCTAAACAAATTCCGAAAAACGGAATATTGTTTTCACGTGCAAAACGAACTGCCTCGATTTTTCCTTCGATTCCTCTTTCTCCAAAACCAGGTGCTACTAAAACTCCGTCAAGAGGTCCTAATTTCTCTTCAACATTATCACTGTTAATATGCTCTGAATGTATAGAAATTACGTTTACTTTGGTTTCGTTTGAAGCTCCGGCATGAATAAACGCTTCTAAAATAGATTTGTAACAATCCTGCATTTCTACATATTTCCCAATCAAACCAATATTTACGGTATGTTTTGGATTTTTCAATCTGCGTAAAAAAGTATTCCAGTTTTTCAAATCCGGCGCTGCTTTTTTAGGTAAATCTAATTTCTTTAAAGCCACAACATCTAATCCTTCTTCAAGCATTAAATTTGGAACTTCATATATTGTTGAAGCATCAATAGACTGAATCACCGCTTCTCTTTTTACGTTGCAAAACAACGCTAATTTATTACGCAATTCATCAGAAAGCTCATGCTCAGTTCTACAAACCAAGATATCAGCTTTGATTCCGCTTTCCATCAATGTTTTTACAGAGTGTTGCGTAGGTTTTGTTTTTAACTCACCTGCAGCAGCCAAATAAGGAACTAAAGTTAAATGAATAACAATTCCGTTATTTTCTCCTAATTCCCAAACCAACTGACGAACAGACTCTATATAAGGTAGAGATTCAATATCACCTACAGTTCCACCAATTTCAGTAATTACAATATCATAATCGCCGGATTTACCCAACAATTGCATTCTGTCTTTGATTTCGTTTGTAATATGAGGAACAACCTGAACCGTTTTTCCTAAAAATTCTCCTCTTCTTTCTTTTTCAATTACCGAAAGATAAACTCTTCCTGTAGTAACGTTATTCGCCTGAGAAGTAGGAACATTCAGGAAACGCTCGTAGTGTCCTAAATCTAAATCTGTTTCTGCACCATCATCTGTTACATAACATTCTCCGTGTTCGTACGGATTCAACGTACCCGGATCCACATTGATATACGGATCAAATTTTTGAATAGTTGTACGATACCCTCTGCCTTGTAACAATTTTGCTAAAGATGCCGCGATAATTCCTTTTCCTAGTGAAGAAGTCACACCGCCTGTAACAAAAATATATTTTGTTTGATTCATTCTGTTGTTGTTTGTATGTAGTTGTGTAAAAAACTTGGCAAAAGTACAAATTTAATTAGATATTTTGCCAATTAGAGAATGAGATAATTTGCAAAATTTTAATTAGAACGATTAGATGATTTCGTAATCGATAATTTTAACTTTGAATTGGATGTTTTTTTGAATATTACCCTGTTAATTTTAAGTTTTCAGATGATGACAAGATTATAAAATGAAAAGATAAACATCATAATACTCAAGAAAATATCACCAATCAGTATTCTTTTACAATTAGACAAACGTATTATCTTATTGATAATAAAACGCATAACTAACTGAATCAGAAAAAATGAAAAGATTTTTATACTATAAGGATTGTAAGGGATTGCCTCATTAAAGTTCAATCTTAATATTTGAGCAAAGGCTCTTGTTAAACCGCGGCTTTTACAATAAGCCAACGGCATTCCTTCGCAGGTGGAATGGAAACCAAAGTTTAGAAATGGCATTGTAAAGCAATAAAAAAAGATAAACATGATTATTACAATAAAAATCATGTTTATCTTTTTATAAGAATCAATTTCGTAAGAAGATTTTATTTCCACAAAAGAGATTTGTTATTTTGTTTCTTCTACTTTTATAGTATCAGTTGCTATTTCTACATCATTTAGTGAATCTTGTATTTTTACAGACTCTATAGTTGCAGAATCGATGGCATTAGTAATTTCATCTTTATGAGACATTACAGCAGATCCTATAGAACCTACTACAACTAATACCCATATAATAACAAAAACTGTTGCTGCGCACCCTAAAATCAAACCTGCTAATGGCATTGTAGTTGAAGCTTGTTCCCTTTTTGCCTGAGACAGACCAATTGCTCCAAAAATTATTGCAAGTACTCCAAAAATTACGGCAATAAAACCAAAGCAAGGAATAAATGCTGCAATAAGACCTACGATTCCTAAAACTAAGGCTGCAATACCCATGCCCTGACCTGCATTTGACGGTTGTTTATAATCTTCCATATAGTGTTTTATGTTAATTATTACAAAAATAGAAAAACACTTATGCGAACAACGAACAATACTTCAAAGTTATTAACAAATAAATTAAAAAGGGATTTCTTGTTATTTTTAATAATCAAAGTCTTTTTACTAATCCCAAAATGACAAAGCTCCAATAATAAGACCATAAACTAATACGAGAATTACTGAGAACACCAATGCAACGATTCCCAAAATCAAACTTATTTTAGCTAATAAAGTTGGACAATTTGCATTTTTTGCCCTAAACAAACCAACTGCCGCAAAAATTACAGTTAGAAGTGAAGTAACTAGCGCCACCACATTTATACAAGGAATGAAAGCTACTATAATAGAAATTATTCCTAAAACTAAAGCCGCAATACTAAAATTTTCACCTGAGTTTGAGGTTTTAAAACTGTTTTCAATTTAGTTCTTCATGTTAATTTTTACAAAAATAGAAAAACACTCAGAGGAGTAATAGAGAATACTTGAAAATTACTAACAAAAAAATCAAAAAGGATTTCCAGTTATTTAAAAGATTGGAACATTAGGCATAAAAACTTGCTGAATACTTGCAATTGAAGTAATTTTTGACATAAAAAAAATATTATAATTTTAAAACATCGGCTTGTACACATTTAAAAATTCAGTCTTGAATTCTGTGGTGCCAATTTGTTTTTAAAAATTATAATATTTTTTTATTTAGTAAATATTATAATTTCAAAATATTGACTTGTACACATTTGTAAATTCAGTCTTGAATTCTGTGGTATCAATTAGTTTTTAAAAATTGTAATATTTTTATATATCAAACTTAAATAAAAAAATCGAAATACCAAAAGGTTTTTCTTACTATTTTATTTTAAAGGCTTAGGATACTGCTTTTTAATGTTTCGAATCAATTCCTCCAGCCCATTCAATTTCAATTCGTAAACAAGTGCCAGCTGTTGCCCTAACTCACCATTAGGAAACCCTTTATTATGATACCAAACAACATAATATTCCGGTAAATCGATTAAAAATCGTCCTTCGTATTTCCCGAAAGGCATTTTGGTGTGGGCTAATTTTATGAGAAGTTTTTTGTCTGATTCCATTTTTTTAAAGAAAAAAAGAAGCAAGAGGAAAGAATATAGACTCATTCTTTCTTCTTGCTTCTATTGAATGCAAAGCTATTATTATTTTTATTCTTTTGCCACAGATTAAAACAAAGTTTTCAGTCTCAGTCACAGTTTTCAGTTTACAACTGACTGTTTACTGGCACTGAAAACTGAGACTTAGTAATGCCATCTCACAAAAGCTTCCATAGCCGCGTACGTTGCCAGACCTAATTCCTGGTACAAAGCGGCAGTTTCGGCATTTCTGTCTTCGGCTCTTTGCCAGAATTCCCGGGCATCAGTTCCCTGAAAAACAACACCATCTTTTTGCGATTGGTGTTTGAAGATTCCGTGACGTTTTGCAAAAACCTGATCAGGACTCATTGGTACCGCCATTTCAACTTCGTCGATTCCCCATTCCTGCCAAGCTCCACGGTACAACCATAACCAGCAATCATTCATAAACGATTTTGGTTTTAAAGCTTTTACCGCTTCAAAAATAGCATCAAGACAAACTTTGTGCGTTCCGTGTGGATCTGCTAAATCTCCAGCCGCGTATATTTGGTGTGGTTTGATTTTTTCGATTAAATCCATCGTTAGTTGAATGTCTTCCTGTCCGATTGGTTTTTTCTCGATTGTTCCGGTTTCGTAGAAAGGCAATTCCATAAAATGAATCTGATCATCTGTTAAACCAACAAAATGACTTGTTGCTCTCGCCTCACCTTTTCTTATTAATCCTTTGATATAACGAACTTCAGGAATATCAATTTCACTGTTCTTTTTATTCTCTAAAAAGGTTTGTGCTTTTTGGTAAATATTGTCTGCCTCAGCACTTTTGATTCCGAATTTTTCATTGTAATCAATTACGAATCTTGCAAAACGCAATGCTTCATCATCTGCTACAGCTATATTTCCTGAGGTTTGGTATGCCACGTGCACTTCATGTCCTTGCTCTTGCAAACGCATAAAAGTTCCTCCCATACTGATGATATCATCATCAGGATGCGGGCTAAAAATTAATACACGTTTTCTGGCCGGTTCTGCTCTTTCAGGACGGTTAGAATCGTCTGCATTTGGCTTTCCGCCTGGCCAACCCGTGATTGTATTTTGTAATTTATTGAAAATCTTAATATTGATATCATACGCCGGACCTGAATCAGCTAATAAATCGCTCATTCCGTGCTCGATATAATCAGCATCAGTCAACATTAAAATTGGTTTTTTAAGCTGAAGCGCTAATCCTAAAACCGCTTTACGAGTCAGTTTATCTGTCCATTCTACTTTTTCTACCAACCAGGGTTTGTTGATTCTTGTTAGTTTTGAAGAAGCTTCTTTATCTAAAATAAAAACAGCATTGTTGTGCTCTTGCAAAAATGAAGCTGGTACTCGATTCGTAACTTCATCTTCTACAGATCTTTTTACCACATTTGCTTTTCCTTCTCCCCAAGCCAATAAGATCACTCTTTTAGCTTCCATGATTTTTTTCACTCCAAGTGTGATGGCAGTTCTTGGTGTATTACTCAACCCGAAGAAATCTTTACTTGCAGCAACTCTTGTGATATGATCTAAAGCAACCAAACGTGTTTTAGAGTTCTGTAGCGAACCCGATTCATTAAAACCTATATGTCCGTTACCACCAATTCCCAGAATCTGAAGATCAATTCCGCCTAAAGCTTCAATTTTAGCTTCGTATTCGTGGCAATAATCTGCGATTTGTTCTTTTGTTAAAAGTCCGTCGGGTACATGAGCATTTTCAGGTAAAATATCAACGTGATCAAACAGCAATTCTTTCATAAAACGAACATAACTATTGATTGAGTTTGGTTCCATCGGATAATATTCATCCAGGTTAAAACTAATTACGTTTTTAAAACTCAAACCTTCTTCTTTATACAAGCGAACCAATTCAGCATACAATCCTTTTGGAGAAGAACCAGTTGCAAGCCCTAAAATGCAAGGTTTACCTTCTTTTTGTTTGGATTGAATTAAAGCTGCAATTTCCTGCGCTACTGCTTTTGATGCTTCGCCAGAATTTTCGAAAACCACCGTATTGATGTTTTCAAATCGTTTCTCGAATCCTGTCGCTTTGTCTATTTTACTTTTTAACATGATATAGTTTTTTTTAATTCCTCTCGTTACATTTTCCAACTACGATATTTATGACCTTTTATAGCGTAAAAAAGAATCATCAAATAAGATGGTAATAATATTAAATAGGCAATCTGATTGCCGCTTTTTGAAATTTCAGCAGTTCCGCTTGCAATATTCGATGCGTTTATATTTTCTGTGATCAATCCGTAAAACAAAGGAAAAACTGCTCCTCCTATAATACCCATGATCAAAATTGCACTTCCAATTTTAGTGTATCCTCCTAAATCTTCCAACGCCATTGGCCAGATTGCGGGCCAGCACAATGCATTTGCCAAACCCAATAATGCTACTAAAAGTATCACAACCGGTAAGTTTGGAATTCCAGGCAACTGAAACATTATTTTTGGCGAAATAAAAACAATTGCCAAAACCAAAATTACACCTAAAACTCCGGATGCCTTTAAAGCGGTTACCTGCGAAAGATATTTAGGTATTAATGTGATTCCTAATATATACCCCACCACCATTGCTGACATTGTGAAAGAAGTTAATTTTAAATAAAAATTTCCTTCTGTTCCATATACTCCTAATTCTTTTCCGAAAGCTCCTATAGAATCTCCGGCTAAAACTTCGGCAGACAAATACAACATTAAAGTGATTACTCCTAAAACCAATTGAGGGCGTTTGAACGCATTTCTCATTTGTTTAAAAATACTCAAATGTGTCACATTTCCTTCTTCATCCAAATCAATTTCAGGAAGCGGCGATAGCTTTACCAAAAGCGCCAAAACCATTATAATTAATCCCATATAAAGGTAAGGTCTTTGCAATTGCAATGCAAGAGAATTTAAAGCATTTGATTTTGAAACCGAATCCAGCAATGCTATTTTATCTGCTGTAAACTCCTGCATATTAGACAAAACCAAAGCAGTTAATATCAATGGGGCCACAAATCCGGCTAGTTTATTTGCAATTCCCAACACACTAATTCTGGCTGCGGCACTTTCCCTCGGGCCAATTACGACCACATACGGATTTGATGCTGTCTGCAAAATTGCCAAACCAGTTCCCATTACAAATAATGCAATTAAAAACAGTAAAAAAGTTCGGCTTTCGGCAGCGGGATAAAACATAAATGCGCCCGCAGCAATGATCAATAATCCTAACGAAATACCATTTTTATACCCTACTTTTTCGATGACCCATGATGACGGAATTGCCATTACAAAATAAGCTATGTAAAAAGCAAAAGTTACAAAATAAGCCTGAGAAGAAGTTAACTCGCACGCTAATTGAAAAAATGGAATTAATGGACCATTGAGCCAGGTTACAAAACCGAGAATAAAAAATAATGCGGTTAAAATGACCATCGGAATAATGGTACTCCGTTTTTCTATTTGTAATGCGCTTTCAATGTTTGACATAATTTTTTGGTTGATTATTAATAGATTAGTTATTCTTTCTATCTAAAATAGCATCAACACTTTTGCAAATATATTGCAATTAAAATACAATTTAATGCATTTTTTTTGCAAATTTAAAACAAAAGTACTCTAATAAGTTGTACTTATTCGTAAATTAGATATCAATTTTTTGTTAATTTTTTCTAGGCTTGCCAGTCTAGAACCGGATAATACTGCTTTAAATATGCTTTGACATCGGCAATATCTTCTTTTGCGGTTAAGTCCGGAACATGCTCAGAAAAAGGAATTCCCAAAGTGGTATTTGGATGTTCTTTTACTGAATTTAAAAGTACTGTTGGCAGTTCTTTTTCGTCTCTTTCCGTATGAACAGGACAATTTTTAAGATGGGTGTATAACGTACTTCCGTTGAATTTAAAAGCGTTCATACTCACTCTGATTCTGCCTTCAACATCTTTATAATCAGCTAAAACATCGGCAGACGGTTTCTCGAGAATGTCTAATAATTGATTATTTTGATCTAATTTTGCAATGGCAAAACGCGAAATCCTTTCAGACGGAAATTCTAATGCATCACGATCATAAGCGATAAAAGCATTAGGACTAGTCGTTTCTCTAAGTGCCAATAAGGCTTTCGCCGAATATAAATTGTCGCTATTGCACACGGAGTATTGCTGCGAGTTTAATTCCGGAAATTGCTCTACGGCCTGAAACAAAGCATCGGCCGTGCCAAAAGGTTTTAGCCTTCCTTCGGGAATATATTGTACGGCAAAGGAAATGTTGAGTCCGTGAAAATCATTATTAAGATTTTGGCTTCCGTAAAATTCCTTAAACAACTCGCCTTGTTCACCTATAATGATATAGATATTTTTGTATCCTGCTTTTTTGGCATTCAATAAAAGGTAATCCAGTAAAGGTCTCCCGCTTGCGCCAACGCCAATTAAACCTTTGCTTCTTTCGTTTGCCTGAGCGATTTCTTCTGCTGATAAATTATCAAGAACGGCTTCTTTTTTCATTCGGGATGATGCTCCACCAGCCAGAATAACTAAATTGTTGTGCATATTTATTTTTTAAAATTCAATATTTTCTATAATTCTCACGCCCGGATCTACAGCAACTGCATAAGCTTCTTCTGCCCCAGCTTTTAAAATAGCTTCGATTACGGCAGCTTCCTTTTCAGGATCGGCAATCACCACAATACTTCCGCCACCGCCAGAGCCTACAATTTTGGCCCCATATGCTCCTGCACGCAAAGCTGCATTGATCATATCATCGATTCTTGGCACCGTAATTTTCAATAAATCGCGCAAAACCTCGTGATGCTGATTCATTAATGCTCCAATTTTTTTGAGGTCTAAAACAGGCTTTTCGAATTCTTTTAGGGCTTCTTTGGTATAATGGTAATTTTTCAGTGCAGCTTCGAAAAACGGAATCAATCGATCCGGTAAACAATTTCGGTAACGATCTATATCTTCAATTTCAGAAGTATTCAAATCAAAATCAGGGAAGTTTTGTTTTACAATACCAATAGACATTAAGGCATTTCCTTTTATTTCGCCAATTAATCCAATCGTTTCTTTGGGAACACCCGAAACTCCTGTGATTAAACCTTTAAGATCTGATCTGATTACTTTAAACGAGAAAGGTTCTTTTGTATTAATGTACACCACATTCCCTACCCCAATGCTAAAATGATCCATCATTCCGCCTGGCTCACCGTGTTCTAAAACCTCAGATTCATATCCAACTTTGGCTATAAACTCAGGAGTAACTTGGTGATCAACTCCAAAGGCATCAATCAAAAACCGAATCCAGGCCATCAATAAGGCTGATGAACTTGATGTTCCCGAATTAATTGGAATATCTCCTGTAATTGTAATAGTGTAACCTACATTGGGCACACAACCGTATCGTCGCAAAACCCGCAACGAAGACGCAAAATAATCACGAGGTTCTAATGTGTCGAAAGTAGCATCGATATTAATGACCCTGATTTCGCCAATATCGATCATGTTCAGCACAAAGGTATTGGACGCATTTTGCTTGGCAGTTAGTTTTATATTTCGATCGATTGCACAGGCTATAACCGGCAATCCTAAATAATCCTGATGATCCCCAAAGAGGCACGTTCGGCCGGGAGCTAATGAAGTAATTTTTTTCACTTATAAATTTTATAATAAAACATTGTAATACAAATAATTACAACATTAATAGGTTAAGAATTTACTCTGTTTTTTTGGTTTTGATTCTACGAAACTATAGATTATATTTTTATAAACCAAGAAAAAAACTAAAAATGTGCTCGAACACACTAAACTAATGTTCTCGAGCACACTAAATGATTCCAACAATATTTTTTCAAATAATTAAACCAAAGTTTCTATATTTGCTTATATGGACAAAAAGTACACTATTAAGGATATAGCAAAAATGGCCGGAGTTTCGAAAGGAACTGTAGACCGCGTTTTGCATAACAGAGGAAAAGTTTCTCCAACGGCGCTGGATAAAATCAATGAAGTTTTGAACGTCATTAATTATGAGCCTAACTTAATTGCCCGTAATTTAAAAAACACCAAAGTTTACCGTATTTGTGTTTTGCTTCCGGATCCGGAAATAGATCCGTATTGGTTGCCGTGTGTAAACGGAATTCAGGAAGCCAAAACAGAGTTTAAAGCCTATGGTGTTATTATAGAAACGCATTACTTTAATCCTGAAAGCAAAAAATCTTTTTTGAACGCACATGAAACGATTCTTAAACAATCGCCTGATGCTGTTTTAATTGCACCTTTATTTCATAAGGAAACGCTCGAAATTGTAAAACAATACGACGAACTCGAAATAATAGTGAATACTTTTAATAACCAGATTGAAGGTGAATCCATCAAAAGTTTTGTGGGTCAGGATTTGTATAAAAGTGGTCGCGTGGCAGCCAGTTTAATGAATTTAATTTTAAGCGATGGTCAGATTGCGATTATACATATTGATGAAAGCGTAAAAAATGCAGTTCACATGCAGGAAAAAGAAAAGGGTTTTAGAAATTATTTCGACGAGAAGAAAATTGCCGATTTTTCTTTAACTACCTTAAAATTAAAACATCCAAACGTTGAAAGTAAATTTTCGGCCTTTTTAGAGGAAAATCCAAACCTGAAAGGAATTTTTATCACCACTTCGAAAGCGTATCAGATCGCTTCTATTTTAGCTCCTTTAAAAAATAAAAAAATTGCCATTATTGGTTACGATTTAGTAGAGAAGAATGTCAACTTCCTAAATCAGGGATTGGTTCATTTTTTAATTCATCAAAATCAAAAAAGACAGGCTTATTTAGGCGTTAGTACCTTAGTAGAGCATTTTTTATTCCGCAAAGATATTCCGGAAACGATTTTACTGCCTATTGATATTATTAATGTGGAGAATGCTTCGTTTTACGTATCGTAATGATAGCCCACGGGTTTAAACTGATTTACACAGATTTTTTTTTAGAATTTCAAATACCAAAGACTTACTGCTGTGTGCCTCTACCATAAATTAAAACCTTTGCGGTTTGCGAGATTAATTTTTGTCATAAAAAAAAGCGAAAACCAATTAAAATCGTTAAAGGATGTGAGCAAAAAATAAAATTGCCTGGCAGATCTGGCAGATTGAGCAGATTTTTTTCATTAAATTTTGTACAAAAACCAGCGAAACCCCGTTTAATCCGTCAAATCTGTAGGCAATACCTTTGAACCTTTGTTACTTTGAACCTTTACACCTTTTTAACTCATTAATACAAACTTCCCAAACGAAGAAGCGATATGAAAATTAGGAGTTTCGGTATTTGGGTTTACCCATGAAATCCAGGTGGGTTCGTATTGCAGATTTTCAACCAGAGAGAATTTTGCCCTGAAAACTCCGGCTTCGATTGTATTGTTCTGAATTAAGTTTAAATCTTTTAGGGATTGAATACTAATCCTGCCTTCAACCCTAAATGAGATTTCATCCTTTGACGTTTTTACTTCTATATTATTTTTAGGCCATTTCCACTTAAAATCAAAATCCTTTTCAGGAAGTGCCTTAAAATCCATTATTCGACCTGATATATCTATTTCAAGGCAGTAATAAGGATTTAGGGATTCATTGGTCCTGAAAAACAATTCTACCCTGTCTGAATTTCCTATACTCAGGAAACTATTGTCTTTTTGATCAATGTTAATATCAGTATCAAAAACCCTAAAATTAAAATAGAAATTTTCGAGATCATGAAGTGCCCTAAATTCAATTTTAGAAAATGAATCGCTTTTCCAGGGAGAACAAAAATCAGTTAAACAATTTGCTTTTTCCCAGAAAGAAGAAGTCAAAATAGCGTCATCATTTTTTTGTTTTTTATCGATTAAAACTACCTGATATTCTTTTAAAATTTCGTGCATATTTTTTGGAAAAATTTAATTTAATAAAAATAAAATTCTGAAGCATTGTAATCATTTCAAAGGAGACAAAATCACCTTAAAAAATCTTCTTATCAAAATGCTAATATAAGTCAAACTTTTATTTAAAACCTAATCGCTTTTTTTTATTGCTTTTTTATTTAAAAAGTAAAAAATAAGAAAAAACGGATCAATTTAAAATCTTTAAAAGTTTGATTTATTATTAAACAAATTAATTGATGATTGCGATATTCGTATAAATACAAACAAGTAGTTTTTATTCCTTAAAAATAAAATACCATAGTTGCGAATACGCCTAAAATAAAGCGATGTGCTTTTTGTGCTTTTTTTTAGAATAATCGCATCAATTTATATTAAAAAAAACGTATCGCACAATTTTATGTGCTCGAGAACACTTTTTTTGTGTGTTCGAGCACATTTTTTGTGTTTTTTCTTGGTTAATAAAAATATAATCTATAGTTTCGTCGAAGAATAAAAAAATAACATGGCTTTTTTTACCCTTTTTCACCGCTTTTCAGGCCTATTTTATTACACCAAAAAAGCGAAAAAATGAGTGGTGAAATTTTAAAAAAAATAAAAAAACAACTAAACAAAAACACATTCATTAACCAAAACCAAACAAAGAGTATGAAAAAAGTATTCTCAAAAAAACCTGGAAACTCAAGGTTGCATACTGTACTTGAAAAAAGTTTAAAAGCAACGTTACTTTCATTGTTGTCTTTAAGTTTTCAAGTTACCAATGCAGCACCTTCAAAAGAAATTCCGGTAAACAAAACCAATTTACTGGCATTTCAAAAAATAACGAAGGGTAAGGTTGTCGATGAAAAGGGAATTCCGATTCCCGGAGTAAATGTGATCATAAAAGGCACATCAAAAGGAGTGCAAACTGATATGGATGGAAGTTTTGCCATAGATGTACCCAATGCAAATACGATTTTAGTTTTTTCTTTTTTAGGAATGCAGGATCAGGAAGTTGCTGCAGGAAACGGTTCTATCAACGTAGTGATGAAAGAAGCGGGTGAACAAATGGACGAGGTGGTGGTTGTAGGATATGCTAAAGTTAAAAAAGAGAGTTTAACCGGATCACTTCAAACTTTAGACAACAAAAAAATTGTAGATGTAACGACTCCTTCTGTAGAAAATATGCTGGCAGGAAAAGCTACGGGAGTATATGTAAATACTGGTGGCGGACAACCGGGAGCAGTAGGGAAAATAATCATTCGAGGCAGAACAACCGTTAACGGAAGTACAGATCCTTTATGGGTAATTGACGGAGTTATTGTGGGGAATAGTTCGGCAAACATGAATCCATCTGATATCGAAACGTTAACGGTTCTTAAAGATGCAGCGTCTACGGCGGTTTACGGTTCACAAGGTGCCAATGGTGTTATTGTGGTTACTACAAAAAGCGGAAAAGCGGGGAAATCTAAAATTAGTTTTTCTGCTAAAACAGCCTTAACTACTATCAATAACGGAAATTTTAAAATTATGAACGGATCGCAATTGTATGATTTGTACGATTCGTTTGCCAACAAACAAGATTTTGAAAATGTCTGGTGGTGGAAACCAGAATTAAGAAACCAAAATTTTGACTGGTGGAATAATGGTACACAAACCGGACTTGCAGAGGATTATAATTTATCGATTAGCGGTGGCGGAGATAACTTTAAAAGCTACGTTTCTATTGGCCTATATGATGAAACCGGTGCTATAAAAGGTTACGAGTACAAAAAGTACAACGGTTTGATGAAATTTGAGTACAAACCAAATAGTTGGTTTACGCTGAGACCACAGGTAAATTTAACCAGAGAAACAACAGATGACCAGCAACATTCAGTTGGTGCACTTTACGGAAATATGCCTTGGGACAGTCCGTATCTGGCAGACGGAACTTTGGTAGGAAACGCGCCAAACCCAACCTGGGTGAATACAACCGGATCTAACTATTTATACGATTTGCAATGGAATTATGGTGAATCTGAATCTTATACGGTTAGGGCAAATCTTGATTTTGATATTAAATTTACCAGCTGGCTAACATATTCTTCTGTAAACAATTACATTTTTGGTAATTATAATTCAACTTATTATTCAGATCCAAGATCTTCTGCGGGAGAAGCGGTAAAAGGAAGAATTGAAGATTACTTTTCTACTTATAACAGAATTTATACCAACCAATTATTAAAATTTAATAAATCGTTTGGAAAACATGACTTTAATGCTCTTGCAGGTTATGAATGGAACGAATACAACTCTAAAACAAGTACTGGCGTTGCCACTGGAATTCCTCCTGGAATTATAGTTACTGATGCTGCTGCGGTGCCTGAAAAAGTGGGCGGTAACAGATCGCAATGGGCTGTGCAGTCTTTGTTATCGAATGTGAACTATTCGTATGACAATCGTTATTTAGCACAAGTTTCTTTTCGTCGTGACGGAGCTTCTAACTTTGGATCAAATGCGCAATATGGTAACTTTTTCTCTGTAAGTGGTGGATGGAACCTTCATAACGAAGCCTTTTTTCATGCCGATTATATCAATAATCTTAAGCTAAGAGCAAGTTATGGTTCGGTAGGAAATCGTCCAAACAGTTTGTACCCTCACCTTCCTTTGTATTCTTTCTCTCAAAGTTATAATGAAAATCCGGGAGCATTGCTTTCGCAATTGGCTAATCCCGATTTAAGCTGGGAAAAAACATATACTGGCGGCGTAGGTGTTGATGTTAGTTTCTTTAACCGGGTAAATATTACGTTGGATTATTACAACAAAAACACTTCAGATTTATTATACAGAGTGCCATTGCCTGGAGTAATTGGTGTTACAAGTATCTGGAGAAACGTAGGAGCCGTAAACAATAGAGGTTTTGAGGCATCTTTGAATGTTGATATCATTAAAAATGAAAATTTACACTGGTCTGTAGATGCCAACATTGGTACCAATAAAAATAAAGTAACGAGTCTTTACGGAAACAAGCAGGAAATTATTGTTGGAGATGGTAGTGGTATTGCAGGATCTGCATCAAAATTATTAACTCCCGGAAAAGATGTTGATAGCTGGTATTTGACAGAATGGGCTGGTGTAAATCCTGAAAACGGAAAACCACAATGGTTTACGACAAATGCTGCAGGAGAACGTGTAAAAACTTCTAATTATGGTGATGCGTCTAAACACCAAAAAGTAATTGGTGCCTATACTCCCGACTTTTTTGGAGGATTTTCTACCACTGTAAATTACAAGAACTTTGATTTTGCTGCTATTTTTAGTTATTCTGTAGGAGGCGAAATTTATAATTATGCCAGAGCAGAATTCGATTCTGATGGTGCTTATACTGATAGAAACCAAATGAACCTTCATAGCGGATGGAGCCGTTGGGAAAAACCGGGTGATATCGCAACGCATCCGCAAGCTCTTTATAATAATTCTAGTAACTCTAATAAAGCATCATCACGTTTCTTAGAAACCGGAACTTACCTAAAAATGAGAAGTATCACTTTAGGCTATAATGTACCTATCGAACGTTTGCATATCGCCAACCTAAGATTGTACATCGCCGGTGAAAACTTATTTACGATTACTCATTATTCCGGAGTTGATCCTGAAATACCTCCTGCAAATGGCATTATTACTGGTGTTGCGACACAAGTATATCCTCAAACGCGCAAAATTGTATTAGGACTTAACTTAACTCTATAAAAACAAAATCATGAAAAAGATATTTATATTATGTATGGCAATTAGTTTCCTGTCCTCATGTGATTTAGACAGAGAGCCTTTTGATTCCTATACAAAAGACAAAATTGAACAAGATAAAGAAGCTTCGATCGAAGTTTTACTAAACGGATGTTACGCACAATTAAAAGGCTGGTCTGATGTTATGCACAGGGTTGGAGAATATCCGGGTGACAATATCATGATTAGAGGTACCTCTACAGATTCTTTTTATTCTTTTATCTCATATCAGCATATTCCTGACAATGGTCGTTTATCTGTTTTTTGGAATAATAGCTACAAAATTATTTCGCAATCAAGTGATTTAATGAAAATGATTGCCGAAGGAGAAAGTCCTGCAATGGATCAGCAATTAGGTGAAGCTTACTATTTAAGAGGTATGATTTATTTCTATTTGTGTCGTACTTACGGAAGACCTTATTCGCAATCACCGGAGACTAATTTAGGCGTACCAATCGTAAATGGTTTACCGGCAGATTTAAATAATCTTAACCTTCCGGACAGATCAACAGTAAAAGACACTTATGCTCAGGCTATCAGCGATTTGAAAAAAGCCGAAGCTTTAATGACAGTTGAAAGAAAAGCGGCGTATGCAACAAAAGAAGCAGCTCAGGCGATGCTTTCAAGAGTTTATTTGTATATGAGTGGAACATATGAAACACCTAATCAGGAATATGCAACGCTTTCGATAGAATATGCAAACAAAGTAATTGCCAGCGGAAGATATCATTTATTAAGCAGAGACAGCTTCATGAAATTTAATACTTACGCTCCAGATTCTGATGAGCAAACCGAAACTATTTTTGCTGTAAAACAAGTAGCATCAGAATTTTCAGGTTACGATCATTATTACGGAATTGGCGGAATGTATGCTAATATTCAGGGACAAGGCTGGGGTGAAATGTACGCCAGTGCCAAATATCTTGATTTGCTAAGAAAAGCCGGTTTGAAGAAAGACGCTCGTTGGGCATTTATCGATCCTCAATATACCACAGATGATGCAGGAAATAAAACCGAAGCTTTCCGTTTTGTTTATGATGTTTACAATACTGGTGGCACGCAAACAGGTTACAACTATATTCAGCAGCCTATAAAACGTAATCCTGATAACTCATTTTATATAACAATAGGAACTACAAATTATAATCTGACAGTTGTAAATGCAGCCGAAAATCAATATTCGATTGTATATGAAGGCAAAACTTATACAGGCGAAAAAGATTATATGATGTTGCTGAACCGTGTTTATCCAATGTATTATATCACGAAATGTTCTCTTCAAAACAATGATTCGCACCTTCATTCCCCTACCATTTCAAGATTGGCCGAGATGTATTTGAACATGGCAGAAGCATATGTCAAAAAGGGTGATTATAATAGTGCTTTAACCAACTTAAACATAATTCGCGAAAGATCGATTGTTGGTGGCGGTTATACCTCATTAAACAGTACAAATGCTGTACAGCGAGTAGACGAAGAACGTCAGTTAGAGTTAGCGTTTGAAGCACATAGAGGTTATGATGTTTACAGAAATGGTCAAACCATGACACGTCACTATCCTGGTCCTCACTTACCAATGACAGACTGGCCTGCAACAAGTTTAAGAGTAGTGCAATATATTCCGCAGTCAGAAATTAATGCCTATCCGGGAACTTTAACGCAAAATCCATAATTTTTAGAATTGTTTTGTTTTTGAAGCCTCTCTAATTTGGTAGATTAGAGAGGTAATTTTAAAAGAAATAAACGAACTATAGATACCATGAAAAACTTATTTTACTTATTTTTTGCTTCATTACTCGTATCTTTTTCCTGTACAGAGAATAACGAAACCACTGAAAAAGATCCTTTACAGAATCCAAAAACCAGTATTTCGCTTCCGTTGGCCGGAAATGCTTACAGCTCTAAACATTTAGAAAGCAACACTATTACTGATAACGGAATAGAAAACTGGACTAGTGCCGAAGAATTTTTCACCATTTATTTCAGGATTTCCAAAGCCGGAAGTTTTCAGTTAACTGTTGAAGAATCGGTAGAAGTATCTGGAAAATCAGAATTAGAATTTTCGATTAATAATGAAGCTAAAAAAGTAAAATTTGATACTTCAAAAGCCGTAACCATTGGTACCTGGAAAATTAATCAGGAAGGTTATGTTGCTGTTAAGATAAAAGGAATCAGCAAAACAGGAGATCGTTTTCCTGCTATAAATCGTTTAACGATTTCGAGTAATGATTATGATGCAAAAATATCCTATGTCCCAAATAATGAAGGTAACTTTTATCATTGGGGACGCCGCGGACCATCTGTACATTTAAATTATCAGGTTCCGGAAAACATCAATGCAAAATGGTATTATAACGAACTTACCGTTCCGGAAAACGAAGATAAAATTGGTTCTTATTTTATGGCAAATGGTTTTGGAGAAGGCTATTTTGGTATCCAGGTCAATTCGGCTTCAGAAAGAAGAGTTTTATTTTCTGTATGGAGTCCGTTTAATACCGATGATCCGGCCAGTATTCCTGAATCACATAAAATTAAAATGCTCAAAAAAGGCGAAAATGTTCACACAGGCGAATTTGGAAATGAAGGTTCAGGCGGTCAAAGCTATCTCAAATACAACTGGAAAGCAGGAACCACTTATAAATTTTTATTACAAGGATTCCCTCAAAACAATAACACAACAACATATACCGCGTATTTTTATGCGCCTGAATTGCAAAAATGGCTATTAATCGCTAGTTTTAATCGTCCCGAAACGAATACGTATTTAAAAAGATTTCATTCGTTTTTAGAAAATTTTATTCCGGAGCAAGGCGATTTATCCCGTAAAGTATTATTCAATAATCAATGGGTTTGCGACGATAAAGGAGTTTGGTCAGAGATCAATTCGGCTCGCTTTACAACAGATAATACGGGAGCAAAAGAATACCGAATGGATTTTGCAGGCGGACTTGATAATAGTTCCTTTTATCTAAAAGACGGCGGTTTTTTCAACAATTATACAACACCAAAAACGATCTTTACACGACCTTTAAACAATAAAAAACCAGAAATAAATTTTGATACATTACCTTAAAAAGACGTTTTAAAAATAAACAATTTACAAAAAACAATAATTCCCGATAATCAGCTTAGATTATCATCATTTCAAATCAAATTAATTCAATTATGAAAACTAGTATTTTAAAATTAATGTTAGTGGCCTGTCTGTTGTTTGGAGGAGCAATCGCATCGGCACAAATGATCAAGACCAAAACACCAACCCGCCCAAAAGGTCAGCAAGATGTTTTGCGTTTGGCTACTGATCCAATTCCAACTGTTCGTGTTGCTTTTATTGGTTTAGGAATGCGTGGTCCCGGAGCTGTTGAGCGTATGACGCATATTCCCGGGGTAGAAATCGTAGCGCTTTGCGATATGACAGAAAAAAACACACAATCGGCCAATGAAATTTTAACAAAAGCTGGTCTTCCTAAAGCACAGGAATTTTTTGGAGATGAAAATGCCTGGAGAAAAGTTACTGCTTTACCAAATGTTGATTTGGTGTATATCGCAACAGATTGGAAACACCATGCATTAATTGGTGTTCAGGCAATGAAAGACGGAAAACACGTAGCAATCGAAGTTCCGGGTGCTATGACCATGAAAGAAATCTGGGATCTTATCGATACTTCCGAAAAAACAAGAAAACATTGTATGCAACTTGAAAATTGCGTTTACGATTTCTTCGAATTAACGACATTAAACATGGCACAGCAAGGTGTCTTTGGAGAAATCCTTCATGCAGAAGGTTCTTACATTCACGGTCTTCAGCCTTTTTGGGGTGAATACTGGAACAACTGGAGAATGGATTATAACATCAAACACCGTGGTGATATTTACGCCACTCACGGTATGGGACCAGCTTGTCAGGCTTTGAATATTCACCGTGGGGATAAAATGAATTTCTTAGTTTCTATGGATACAAAAGCAGTAGGAAATCCTGCTTACATCAAAGAAAAATCAGGTCAGGAGATTAAAGATTTTAGAAACGGAGATCATACCATGACTATGATTCGTACTGAAAACGGAAAAACAATCCAGATTCAGCACGACGTTACTTCTCCTCGTCCGTACAGCAGAATGTACCAATTGAGCGGAACTAAAGGTTTTGCCAACAAATATCCGTTAGAAGGTTATGCTTTAGATGGTGCAGCATTAGGGGATGATGTAAAACCAAATCACGAAAAATTAAGTGCCCATTCATTTGTTCCTGAAGATGTTAAAAAAGCATTGATGGCAAAATACAAACATCCAATTGTAAAAGATATCGAAGAGAAAGCTAAAAAAGTGGGTGGTCACGGCGGAATGGATTTCGTAATGGATTACAGATTGATTCACTGTCTGCAAAAAGGTCTTCCGTTAGACATGGATGTATATGATTTGGCAGAATGGTCTTGTTTAGGTCCGTTAACAGAAATCTCACTTGATAACGGTTCTGCTCCTGTAGAAATTCCTGATTTCACTCGTGGAGGATGGAAAAAATTACAAAAATTAGAATTTTCAGAGTAATATATTCATTGGTTAGTTAGGTCAGGCAAGAGAGCGCAATTCATGGTGCTCTCTTGCTTTTTATAAACATCATCAATTTCAAATAAAAATGAAAAAAGTTTATTTTATCCTCCTATTTAATTTCTTTATCCTTTCAGCATTAACAGCACAAGAAAAACAAACTTTTACCATAAGTGACGGGAATTTTTTGTTGAATGGAAAACCAATTCAGATTCATTCAGGCGAAATGCATTATTCCAGAATTCCGCAACCGTACTGGCGTCATCGCTTAAAAATGATGAAAGCAATGGGTTTAAATGCTGTGGCAACCTACGTTTTCTGGAACTATCATGAAATTACTCCCGGAGTTTGGGACTTTAAAACCGGTAATAAAAACTTAGCAGAATACATTAAAACGGCGCAGGAAGAAGGTTTATTTGTCATTCTTAGACCAGGTCCGTATGTATGTGCCGAATGGGAATTTGGCGGTTATCCATGGTTTTTACAAAATGTTCCCAATATGGTAATTCGTGGCAATAACACCTCATATTTAGCTGCAACCAAAGCTTATTTTACCGAATTATACGGTCAGGTTAAAAATTTACAAATTACCAAAGGCGGACCAATTATTATGGTTCAGGGCGAAAATGAATTTGGTTCTTATGTTGCTCAACGTAAAGACATCTCTTTAGAAGAGCACAAAAAATACAGCGCAGCAGTTTTTCAGCAATTAAAAGATGTTGGTTTTGATGTTCCGTTTTTTACATCAGACGGAAGCTGGCTGTTTGAAGGCGGAGCTTTACCGGGTGCTTTACCAACTGCCAATGGCGAAAGCGATATTGCAAAGCTAAAAGCAGTTGTCAATCAGTTTAATAATAACCAAGGGCCTTATATGGTAGCCGAATTTTATCCGGGCTGGCTGGATCATTGGGCAGAACCTTTCCCGACACAAAAACCAGAACAAACCGTTCGTCAGACAAAAAAATATCTGGACAATCAGGTTTCTTTCAATTATTATATGGTGCATGGCGGAACCAATTTCGGATTTACCTCAGGCGCCAATTACGATAAAGAACACGATATTCAGCCTGATATGACTTCTTATGATTATGACGCTCCTATTAGTGAAGCAGGCTGGGCAACTCCAAAATACAATGTACTAAGAGAATTACTAAAAACAAGCGAAACTCCTGCAGTTCCGGAAAAAATGCCTGTCATCGCAATCCCGAATATTACATTAAATAAAGTGGTTGATCTTGCCGATTTAAAATCCAAAATATCTCCAGTTATAGAGGATAATCCGTTGACTTTTGAGCAATTAAATCAAGGTAATGGTTATGTTTGGTACAGTAAAAAATTTACTCAGCCCATTAGTGGAAAATTAGAACTAGAAGGATTACGTGATTATGCCATCGTTTATGTTAACGGCAAAAAAGTGGCTGAACTGAACCGATATTATAAAAAATACGATTGCGAAATCGAAGTTCCTTTTAATGCCACTTTAGATATACTGGTCGAAAACATGGGACGTATTAATTATGGTTCTCAAATTAATGCCAACAATAAAGGTATTATAAGCCCCGTAATTATTAACGGCGAAACCATTACCGGCGATTGGGAAATGTACAAATTACCAATGACCTCTGTACCTGATGTAACAGCGTATAAAAACTCAGGCAAAATAAACCGCCCTACTTTATATCAGGGAACTTTTAATCTCACTAAAACCGGAGATACCTTTCTGGACATGCGCGATTGGGGCAAAGGAATTGTATTTGTAAACGGAATCAATATTGGACGTTATTGGAGTGTTGGCCCGCAGCAAACCCTATACTTACCCGGATGCTGGCTTAAAAAAGGCAAAAACAGCATTATCATTTTCGAACAAAAAAATGAAACTATTCAAAAAGAGGTAAAGACTATTCTAACTCCAATTCTGGAAGATTTAAAACCTGAAAAAGGTTTATAAAAAAAAGCCATTCGTGATTGAATGGCTTCTTTTTTACTTTAATATTTCTAAAATTACTTCCAGTTAAAAGTAATGTTCTTTTCGATTTCACTGCTTAAACTCAAAAATACCGGACAAGTCATTCCGGCACGTTCCAAAATTGTTCTGCTTTTTTCCTCTTCAACACCCTGCATATCAAAAACAATTTCAATTGCCCCAATTCTTCTTGGTTCAGCGTTCATTATCTTAGTTACTTCCGCAGTTGAACCTACGAAATCTACGCCTAAATCACGCGCTTTGATTCCCATAATGGTCATCATGCAACTTGCTAAAGCATTGGCAACTGTATCTGTTGGAGAAAATGCTTCTCCTTTTCCGTTATTGTCTAGTGGTGCATCAGAGATGATTTCGCTTCCTGATTGCACATGAATTGATTTTGTTCTTAAATCTCCTAAATAGGTTACTTTTGATGTCATTAATTGGCTACTTTTAAAGTTAAGTCTGAATCGTAATATAAGATGTACACTCCTTTATTGGCGTGTCCACCATCTTCTTTTTTATAAAATTGAAATTTATTGTCAACTTGTTCTGTTGTCATTAAATCGGCTGTTTCCTGATATGTTTTTCCTTGTACCAAACGCATCATGGTATCAAAAGTGACATCAAATCCTCGTGTTGCATAGGTATTTGGATTTATCTTATTCTTCAATCTGTATTCTTTATCGAAGATTAAAACTCCCGGTTCATCGCTTTCACGAGTTACAGAGGGATACATTAATTTCAATTTTACTAAATTATCAAAACTAATTTCGTCAGTATCCAAAGTGCTGTTTGGTTCTAAAATAACCAATTGTACCTGACATGTTTTTTGCGCATCAAGCAAGGCTTTTATGGTAGTTTTTACCATAGCCGTATTTCCGGTTTCCATCACCACATAATTCATTCTGTTTGGCAATAACAAACTTTTTAAATTGGCTACATCCAAACCTCCTGTCTCTGTTAAAGCTGCGAAAACAACAGCTTTTTGGTTTTGTTTGATATAACTAATAACTGATTCTTTCTTTTTATCGACAACGGCAACAATGTTTCCGTTTTTCGCACGCATAAAATCAAACATAGCATTTCTCACCACATCATTAGAGGGAATTGTCTGATATAAATTATCAATTGGGTTTGCCTTATCTTTTGATAAAGGAGAAATCACAGGAACATTATACATACGTAAAGTGTTGGCTGTAGCCTCAGCATTATTTTGATAAAATGGTCCAATTACTGCATGGGCATCCTGCAATTTATTCTGAGCGATCAAAGTCGAAACATTTGATGTTGTTTTTGTTTCCTGCGAATCATAAATTGCCACATCAATTGGCAGTTTCAAGGTTTTAGCCGAGTCGATTGCCATCATTGCTCCTGCATAAAAATCAAGAGTCATGTTTAAGAATTTATCATTTTTGATACGGTTAGCTGTGCTTGTTGTATCATTCTGCATTTTATTCAAATTAAATGGCAACAATAAAACTAGTTTTTTACGATCGTTTTGTCCTCTTTTCTTTGTTAGTTCTACAACTTCAGGATTAACAGTAACGGTTTCAGATTTTACCTTATCTACAATTTGTATAGAACCTCCGCTATTTGGATTTTCTATTGCTTTTTCAACAGGTTGCTGTTGCGGAATAATTGGAGCCGGAGCTAAATATCCTGCAGGAACTTTTAAAACCATTCCTTCTTTTACACCTTCAGAAAGTGACGGATTCAACGCCGTTAATTCTTCCTGAGAAATATGAAAAGTTCTTCCTAAACTATAAAAAGTTTCTTTTGGTTTTACCTGATACTCCATATAGGTGGTCACTTTTTTAGCAGTTTCAACTGGTTTGGTAGTAGTTGTAACAGCAGAACTTACAGCATCTGTTTTAGGCGCTTTTCCTTTTATGGTTAATCGGTATCCAACAGGCAAATTCGATACAATTTCAGGATTGCGTTTTTCTAATTCTTCAATGGTAATTCCGTATTGCTTAGCGATCGAAAACTTAGTTTCTTTTGCCATAACATCGTGATATACATATTTTTCCTGAGTTTTTTCTTTCGCTGGTTTTTCAGCGGTTACCGAAGATTTTACAGCCGATTTTACCGCTGATCCTTTTGCAGGAATCACCAGTTTTTGTCCAATCTGAACTCCAGTTTTTGCCAAAGTAGGATTTGCAGCTTTCAAAGCTTCATCAGAGATACCGTATTTTTTTTCGATACTATAAAAAGTCTCTTTAGGCTGTACCTCATGAATTATTTCTTTTGTATTACCGCCCGTTTTTGCCGCAGCTGTTTCTGTTTTAACCGCTGCCGATTTTGCAGTATTGGTTGGGATCAGTAAAACTGTATTGGGTTTTATACCACTTCTAGCATCCGGGTTTAATGCATAAATATCATAAGGAGTAACCTTAAATTTTACGGCAATCTGGTTAATAGTTTCCCCATTCGCAACCGTATATTTAATGACCTTTTCTTGTGAAAAAGCAGAAAACGTTACAAAAAAAACAAGGAACAATAATGTTGAATAATATTTCATAATAGACTTAAAACAATTTAATTTTTAATTCAGAACAAGTAACTAAGTTCTCTTTAAAGCAAGATTCTTGCCACTTGTTATTTTGCCGCTAATTATTGTCTAAGATCAATTTCTATCTTAGCAATAACAACCTCTTTATATAACTCATCTTCTTCGTTTTTCTTGCATTTATACAGCACTTCTTCCATATTTTGATACTTATCTGAGTAAACATAGTACGAAAGACTGTTGATATTAAAGAAGAAACTAGCGTTAAAATCGCCAGAATCAATGAGTTTCATAATGAGCTTATCTCTTAGCGTTGCGTCTGTAAATATACCTAAAACTAAGTAATAGCCGTTTGAAACTTCTTTAAGATTATCATAAACTTCAACTTTTACTGTTTTGTCTGTTCTAAGCGGATTTTCCTTAAGTTCACGTTTCATTTCTTCCAGCGAAATTGTTTTTGAAGTTTGAGCCGTACTCGATTTATCCTGTTTCTTAATCGCTTCATCCTGATACTTTTTCAGTTTGATCAAAGCCAGTTTATCATCAAACTTTCGGGCTTCCATACTATAATAAGTCGCTTTGCTGATATGTCGTTTTACTTCGATTTTTTTCTGCGTATCGAGCGAATCAATCTTAGCAATCAAAAGCTGATTTTGTGCATCGCCCTGCTCCTGTTCTATTTTATATCGTTTTATTTCTTCTAACGAAAGTCGCTGCTGTAAAGAAGTAACATTTGTATTTTTTTCGCTTTCGCGGATTTTCTTCTTGTATTCCTGATTTTCTTCAACAGCAATTTTTTCTACTTTATTCATTAAACCGGCATAAGCTTTTCGGTTTTCGGCTAATTCTTTTTTAAGTTGAGAAGATAATTCACTGGTTTTCCCGATGCTTTCATACGATCGTTTTTCTAATCTTTTTGATTCATCCATATTCAAAATATCCATTCTTTTTAAATCGACCAAATCATTATTCATCGTGTTTACCAACGAATCTAATTTTGCCATTAAAATATCCTGCACATTTTTATTCGCTTCCAAAACCAAACGCAATTTTTCGACCGAATTTTCTTTAGAACCGTTCATATCATTCAGATTGACTTTAAGATCATTAATCTTTATAATCTTCTGATTCATTTCTTTCTGAACCACCAATCTGTCTTTTAAATCTTCCAGTTCAACCGTTTTGGCTTTTCCTTTTTCGACCACCACTTGCTTTTCGGCAAGAGCTAGCATCAATTCTTCGCTTTCGTTGGTTGGTTTTACTTCCTTAGTATTTATAGCTAATTTATTCCCAACAACTAACCCGTTTACGATCTCAGGGTTTTGAGATTCTAACTGATCGATCGAAATATTGTATTTTTTCGCAATCGAAAATTTAGTTTCCTTTGGTTCAACAACATGAAAAACCGTTTCCTGATTGATCACACGAACTCTTCCGTCTAAAGTTTTTCTTTTGTTTGGAATTGAAATCATTTGTCCAATTTGCAATCCGTTGATAAGAATATCTTTGTTCAGATTTTCTAAATCATTAACCGATACATTATATGCTCTTGCAATACTAAACAGGGATTCTTTGGCAACAACCTGATGTGTAACTTTTGAAGAAGTTGTACTTTCAGTTTTAGGGAGACTTGAAGGATTGGGAATAATTAATTCCTGACCAATCTGTAATCCGTTGGCAAGAATGGGATTTGCATTTTGGATAGCTTCTACAGTAATATTGTATTGTTTTGATAAGCCAAAAAGGGTTTCTTTGGCATCAACAATATGAGTAATTTGCTGGTTTGAATTTTCTTTTTCTGCCGAGTGAACCGGAATCTTAATAATTTGATTGTCTTTGATTCCACTCTGCGACTCGGGGTTGAGTTTGTAAATTTCATCTACAGAAACCTTGTATTTTTGGGCAATAAAATAGGCAGTTTCTCCTTTTTGAATTTTGTGTTCAATAATTGAATCTTGCGCAGTTATTTTGTTAAAAGACAAAATAAAGACAAGAGAAATCGTTAAAAATTCTCTCATAAATAGTAGGTTTAAAAAATTAAGGCATTACAAATGTAACGCCTTAATTTGAAAAACAATACTATTCCCACTCAATTGTTGCTGGTGGTTTTGAGCTAATATCGTAAACCACGCGGTTCACACCTTTTACTTTATTTATAATGTCATTCGACACTTTCATTAGGAATTCGTAAGGTAAATGAACCCAGTCAGCCGTCATACCATCTGTTGATTCTACAGCTCTAAGCGCTACTACTTTTTCGTACGTACGCTCATCGCCCATCACACCAACACTGTTTACCGGAAGCAAAATTGCTCCAGCCTGCCAAACTTTGTCATATAGTCCCCAAGATTTTAATCCGTCGATAAAAACCGCATCAACATCTTGAAGAATTTGAACTTTCTCCGGAGTAATATCTCCTAAAATTCTGATTGATAATCCTGGTCCAGGGAAAGGGTGTCTTCCTAACAATTCAGGATCTATTCCTAAAGTAGCTCCAACTCTACGAACTTCGTCTTTAAACAACATTCTAAGTGGCTCTACAATTTTTAATTTCATATAATCCGGCAATCCACCTACATTATGGTGTGATTTAATCGTTGCCGATGGCCCTTTTACAGATACCGATTCGATTACGTCAGGATAAATAGTTCCTTGTGCCAGCCATTTTACGTCTTCGATTAAGTGTGATTCATCATCAAAAACTTCGATAAATACACGACCAATAGTTTTACGTTTGGTTTCAGGATCACTAATTCCGGCCAATTCGCTTAAGAAACGATCTCCGGCATCTACTCCTTTTACATTCAATCCCATTCCTTTGTATTGATCTAATACATTTTGGAATTCGTTTTTACGAAGTAAACCGTTATTTACGAAAATACAATATAAGTTTTTACCAATAGCCTGGTGCAATAAAACTGCTGCTACAGTAGAATCTACTCCGCCTGACAATCCTAAAACAACTTTATCATTTCCTAATTTCTCTTTCAATTCTCCCACCATTTCTTCTACGAAAGCATTTGGTGTAAAGTTTTGAGGAACATCAGCAATATCTACTAAAAAGTTTTTTAGCATCTTTGATCCATCAGTAGAATGGAAAACTTCCGGGTGATACTGAATAGCATAAGTAGTTTCTCCTTCAATTTTGTAAGCCGCATATTCTACGTCGTGTGTACTTGCAAGCTTTACAGCATTTGTTGGTAAAGCCTTGATACTATCACTATGACTCATCCAAACCTGGCTGTTTTCTGAAACTCCGTTAAAGAAAGTTTCCCCTTCTTTAATATAAGATAAATTTGCTCTACCGTATTCTCTAGTGTTCGAAGCAGCAACTTCACCTCCACTAAAGTGGGCTAAATACTGTGCTCCGTAACAAACTGCCAACATAGGTAGTTTGCCTCGAATTTGAGATAAATCAGGATGCGGAGCGTCTTCTGCACGAACAGAAAATGGGCTTCCTCCTAAAATTACGGCTTTATAAGGTGATAAATCACTAGGAAAGTGATTGTAAGGGAAAATTTCGCAGAATATATTTAATTCGCGAACTCTACGCGCAATAAGCTGTGTATATTGCGATCCGAAATCTAAAATAAGTACGTTGTGTTGCATGCGCAAAAATACTTTTTATATTCGAATTTGAAAAATGGAATTTTGATTTTTTTCTAAAAAAGTTTCTGAGTTTTTTTTAAAGCATTTGAAATAGAAAAACTTAGTTACTCAGAAACTTAGCATCTTAGAAGCTTTCCAAAAAAATCCAACCTTCAAAAAACATCGTATTTAGATAAAACCATATTTATGAAATCAAAACTAGTTGCCCTTTCTCTTTTTTTAGCTGTATTTTTAAGTTCATGCGATACTGTAGATGATTTGTTGAGTTTTAATATCTCGAATTCTGCTTCGATAAAAATTCAAAGCAATTTGCCTATTAATTTGCCATCAGAAATCATCACGCCTGATGTTACTACAAATTCTTCAGCCGAATTTAAAAACAACAAAACCAAAGCCGATTTAGTTAAGGATGTAAAAATTAGATCCCTTAAACTGACGATTTCTGATCCTTCAGATAAAACTTTTACATTTTTAAAGTCAATTCATTTGTACATCTCAACAACTGATTCTGATGAAATAGAATTGGCGTATCAGGACAATATCAACTCCACCAGCAATACTATCGATTTAATTTGTACCGATGCCAGGCTGGACCAATACATTAAAGCCGATAAATATAAAATCAGAACAAAAGTTACCTTAAAAGAAACCCTTACGAAAGATGTAACCGTTAAAGCTGATATGAAGTTTAGAGTGACGGCGGATCCTTTCTAAAAGTTGCTAAGTTAAAAAAAAATAGAATCTTAGATTTAAAAAAAGGTTCAAAGGTAAACGAGATCAAAAACTTGTTCCTTTGAACCTTTGTCGCTTTGTACCTTCAAAAAAAACTTAGCAACTTAGAACCTTAGTAACTTAGTTTCTTTAAAAAATTTCCCTAAATTTATAAAAACATACCAAATCACTTTTACATCATAACCAAGTGTATCTTAAAATCTAATCATTAAGAAAGTAAACCATAACCAATGTTTGTACTGTCTGAATATTAATTTTAAAAATATAATCCATGAGTAAAATAGTTGCAGAACAATTAGTTGACATGTTGGTAGAGGCTGGAGTAAAACGCGTTTACGCAGTTACCGGCGATAGTTTAAATCATTTTAATGATGCGATACGCAGAAACGGAAAAATAAAATGGATTCATGTTCGTCATGAAGAAGTTGGCGCCTATGCAGCAGCAGCCGAAGCCGAATTGGATGGTTTTGCCGTGTGCGCCGGAAGTTGCGGACCCGGACACGTTCATTTAATCAACGGTTTGTATGATGCGCACCGATCGCATGTTCCTTTATTAGCCATTGCATCGACAATAAATACGAGCGAAATGGGAATGGATTATTTCCAGGAAACCAACACCATCAAACTTTTCGACGATTGCAGTTATTACAATCAGATGATTATGACAGCTGAACAAGCTCCCCGAATCATACAAACTGCCATACAACATGCTTTGGGCAAAAAAGGTGTTGCCGTTATTGGTTTACCCGGAGATGTTTCGGAATTAAAAGCAGTTGAAAGCAATATATCTACTCAGTTTTTTCATTGCAATCCTGTCATCAGACCTTCTGATACTGAATTACAGCATTTAGCACAAGCGATCAATGAGAGTACCAAAATCACCTTATTCTGCGGAATTGGTGCTGAAAAAGCACACGATCAGGTGGTGCAATTATCGCAACATATTAAAGCTCCCGTAGGATATTCTTTCCGCGGAAAAATGAGTATTCAGCCTAATAATCCTAATGAAATAGGAATGACGGGTTTACTTGGCCAGCCTTCTGCTTATCATAGCATGCACGAATCGCATTTGGTATTGCTGCTAGGAACTGATTTTCCATATGATAAATTCATGCCGGGTGATAATAAAATCATCCAAATCGATACCAGCACGGAACGTTTAGGACGAAGAGCCAATCTGTATATGGGATTGTGCGGTGATGTTGCTGATACTATAGAAGCCTTATTACCTTTATTAGAAACCAAAACGGACGATAGTTTTTTACAAGCGCAGCTTAAATTATATGCCAGCGTAAAAGAAAACATGAATACCTATATTAATGATAATGGCGGAGAAGATACAATTCAGCCGGAATATGTAGCACATATCATTGATAAACTGGCTACTAAAGATGCTATTTTTACCGTAGATACCGGTATGACCTGTGTTTGGGGAGCCCGTTTTATAAAAGGAACCGGAGAACGAAAAATGCTGGGTTCTTTCAATCATGGATCAATGGCCAATGCCATGCCAATGGCAATTGGAGCAGCTCTGGCGCATCCTGAAAGACAAGTTATTGCCATGTGTGGCGATGGTGGTATCTCAATGCTGTTGGGCGATTTGGCAACCATTAAACAATATGATATTCCTATAAAAATTATAGTTTTCAATAATCGTGCTTTGGGAATGGTAAAACTCGAAATGGAAGTGACCGGCTTACCCGATAATGAAACCGATATGGTCAATCCGGACTTTGGACTAATTGCTCAGGCAATGGGTTTTCAGGGTGTAAATGTACATAAACCCGAAGAAGTTGAGGGAGCAATTGAAAACGCATTCCGACACAATGGCCCTGTTTTACTGAACATCTTCACCAACCCAAATGCTTTGGCAATGCCCCCAAAAGTAGAATGGGAACAAGTTGTAGGTATGGCAAAATCGATGACCCGATTAATGCTGGGCGGTAAAATGGATGAAGTTTTAGATACTATAAAATCCAATTACAAACACCTAAAAGAAGGCATCTAAACTGATTTTAAACATAATAAAACACCAATTGCACTTATTTGCACTAATGCACTTTGTAAAATTAATTTCGCAAATTAAATTACTCATTAAAAATTTGTGCCAATTCGTGCAATTCGTGTTCATACAGCTTAAGCTCGAATAAAAGAAATACATTTTATGGACATCAATACAAATAAATCATATACTAAATATTACATTATTGCATGGGTATTTGGTTTGCTTTTCTATTTTTTAGATTATGTTATACGCTCCTCTCCGGCTGTAATGCTTCCGGAACTTGCACAGAGTTTTTCTGTAAAAGAGATTCGATTGGTGACAATTATAGGAACTTATTACTATACTTATTCTACCTGCAGTTTAATCGCAGGAATTGCCCTGGATCGATTTGGAGCAAAATATTCGCTCTTTACCGGAGCTCTTATTTTAGGAATTGGCTGTTTGTTATTTATGATCTCGAGTCAGTTTAGCGGAGTGGTTGGCCGATTGTTTCAGGGTGCCGGATGTGCCTTCGCTTTTCCGGGTTGTGTGTATTTGGCCAGTAAAGGATTCTCAGCAAAATCATTGGCAACTGCCATTGGTTTTACTCAATGTTTAGGAATGCTTGGCGGTTCGGCAGGACAATTTGTTGTAGGTCCGCTAATAGAAAAAGGAATGGACATTAATACACTTTGGCTTTCTATCGGAATTTTTACTATAATCGTTGCTTTTGGACTTTGGTTTATAACTCCGGCACACATAGTTGAGAAAAAGGCCGAAACTATCGTAAAAAAACAAAGCTTACTTGATCCTTATAAAATTGTTTTTAGCAATCCTCAATCTTGGTTATGCGGAATCGTTTCAGGATTATTATTTGCTCCTACTACGATATTTGCTATGACTTGGGCAGTTGATTTTTTTCAGAAAGATCGTGCTTTCGACTTTCATAGTGCAACAATTTCGAGTGCGATGGTTGCTTTTGGCTGGGTATTTGGCTGTCCGTTATTAGGATTTATTACAGATAAAATAAATAAGCGCAAACCCGTTTTAATATTTGGAGCGTTATTTATGATTTTGAGCCTGATTCAGTTATTGTATTTCCCCGATTTACTTCCTGCGAAAATCAGTATGTTTTTGCTGGGCGTTGGTTCTGGTGCTGCCATGATTCCGTATTCTATAATTAAAGAAGCGAATCCTGACAATGTAAAAGGAAGTGCTACAGGAGCCATTAATTTTATAACTTTTGGAGTAACAACGCTTTTAAGTCCATTATTCAGTCGTTTATTTGGGCAAACGCTAAATGACGCTAATGATAAAATGATACATTTTCAACAAGCAGGTTTATTCTGGATAGTTGGAATTTCTATAGCAATTCTGGTTAGCTTTCTATTAAAAGAAACTGGTGAGGGAAAAACCTTTAATAATGCCGAACTACAAAAGAATCAAATATAAAAATAAAGAAAACAGAATAAGATGCTGCAAAACTATCGTTGTGTCTTATTCTTCCTTTGTAACTACTATCGAAGCTTTAAAGCCTGCTGCAAGATTATCCCAGTAGTCATTCGTAACCAATTGACCTTTATCATCATAAACACGAATTTCAGCTGTATTTCCTCCTAAACTACCAATGTTTAACGCTTCAAAATCAAGCTTATTAAAACCATTGACAAGATCAATTTTTACATCTTTAAAATTACCCTCTAAAAATATCTGATCTTTAATCACCTGATCATTAGAAGATACTTTTACCAGGTCGCCATCGATCGCACCAAAATCTCTCAGTTTTACAATAAAATATTTCGATTTTGTCCTAAAATCTCCCAGCGAAATATTCTTTCTCACTAGTTGCCCGCGGCCTTCTTTTAGTCCGGCATCTCTTAAAGCTTTATCCAGATCTTTTTCCATTTTAGGCACATAACGATCTCCCGGATTGGCAAAATCAGTTTCGGTAGACATCGTAAATTTACTTTTTTCTGCACCTACCTGCAATTGCGATTTTGGTGTAATACTGGTATTATCAAAAACGTTTGGCGTTTTAATACTTGGTATATCCATAGGATTAGCCTGAGGATCTTTAACCTCTGGCAATGGAGTCTTCTTTGGCTTTGCACCAAATTTAGGTGCTGCAATAGGTCTGTATTTTGTACCAAATTCAGTCTGGGCTGAAACAGTGACAGCGGTAAAAAATAATATGAAAAATAAGATGTGCTTCATTGAGAAAGTATTATCGAATCGGCTTTTAAAAATTTTATAAGATCAAAGCATAGCATCACAAAAATAGTATAATTTAGTTAGGCACTACAACTTTAAGACTATTATAACAATATATTAGGCTAATTTTTGGAAAGCAAAAAACCTGCCAAAACTGTAAAAAACCGATTTGTTTAAAAAAAAATCGGTCAAAACACTGTTAGAATAAATTATTTTCATTTTAATGCTATTTATTTTTAATAATAACAGCAGTCAATGTTGAAAGATCTAAAGTTTTTACTTCACTATAATCAAGAAAAGTTAATCCACAGAAAGTAATTCCTGCGTCAATATAATCCATACTCACAATATCCTGAAATGTCTCTCCATCGGTACCTTTAACAGTAAACTTTACAGAAAAAGAACCTTGCGTATAATCATTATATGCATCTTTTGAAATATTTTTTAAGTCGTATGTAATCATTAAACCAACAGTTGCAGCCACTTCTTTCTTTGTAATGGTTAGTGAAAAATTTACTGGATTAAATGCAGTACCTGATGATGCATTATCATTATAACTACCTGAAATACAACTTATTACTGAAATTGACATAAAGATCAAAAGCGCAAAGCTAAAGGTTGATTTTAAAAAAGATAATTTCTTCATAATTCAAAGATTAAAAGGTTAGTTCTTATACATATTTGTGAGTTTATTTTTTCAATTATATAGAAAGTATTTACAAAAACCCTATTTAATAGTAAGATTTAAATTAAATAAATTAAATTTTCTTTCACATTTCTTAAAATACTATTATTAAGATAAAATTGATCTTTTTACTTTGGACAATTAATAAGTTATGACTAACTTCAAGATTTTAATTTACCTTTATAAAAATACAAGCAAATGGACTACATTGACTATTATAAAGTATTAGATATCACAAAATCGGCCACTGAAGCCGAAATTAAGAAGGCTTATCGAAAATTAGCCCGAAAATATCATCCTGATTTGAATCCGAATGATAAAGAGGCTGAAAAAAAATTCAAGGAAATCAATGAGGCAAACGAAGTTTTAAGCAATTCTGAAAACCGTAAAAAATACGACAAGTACGGGAAAGACTGGAAACATGCTGATGAATTTGAAAAAGCCGGTTACGATCCTAACCAACAACAATATTCCAGACAACAGCAAAGCGGCAATCAAAGCTATTCTGATTTTGGCGGAGGAGATTTCTCGGGAAGTGATTTTTCTGATTTCTTCAATTCTATGTACGGTTCAGGTGGAAGAAGCTCCAGAGGGCAAGCCAAATACAGAGGACAGGATTTTAATGCCGAATTACAGCTTGACTTAGCTTCTGCTTATACCACGCACAAACAAAATCTGACGGTAAATGGCAAAAATATCCGAATTACAATTCCGGCCGGAGTCGAAAACGGACAAATTATAAAAATCCCTAATCATGGCGCTCCCGGAGCAAATGATGGACCAAATGGTGATTTGTATATTACTTTTTTAATTGATAATAATTCAGATTTTAAACGCGAAGGCAATAACTTATATGCCGATGTTGACCTTGATTTATACACAGCCATTTTAGGTGGAGAAATCTATGTAAACACTTTTGACGGAAAAGTAAAAATAAAAGTAGCTCCGGAAACACAACCCGGAACAAAAGTAAAACTAAAAGGAAAAGGCTTTCCGGTGTATAAAAAAGACAATCAGTTTGGTGATTTATACATTACCTATACTTTAAAACTTCCGACCAAATTATCGGCAAAAGAAAAAGAATTATTCGAAGAATTAGCTAAATTAAGAAATCATGAATAGTAAAAACTTAATTCAAATAAAACAATTTTGTATGTATCACGAAATTGAAAACACTTTTATAACGGAGCTTCATAATTATGGTTTGGTGAAAATTATTTTTCTGGAAGAAGACGAATATTTACAACCGGAACAATTACCCGCCGTAGAAAAAATGATTCGTCTGCATTATGATCTAAAAATCAATTTAGAGGGTATTGATGTCATTGCAAATCTTTTGGACAAAATCGAAGTATTGCAGCAAAATCTTACTGTAACTCAAAATAAACTTCGCCTTTACGAACAGCATCAAATTGAGTAAGTTTTTTTTTGCCACAGATTAAAATGATTGTAATGATTATTTAATTACTGCCACGAATTACACTAATTCTCACTAATTTTAATTCACTTAATTTATAAAATTCATGACAAAAAAATATCTACAGCATTAATCATTTTAATCCGTGAAATCTGTGGCAAAAGAAAAAGAAGATCTACTCCTCAAAATATCACAAAAAAAGAAAGATATAAGAAATGATTTCAACTCCATAATACTCTTTTTCATCTGCATATTTTATAAATTGCAACGAAATTAACTAACCGGAATTTGATTTTAAATCGAAAAAACAAATTCAATAAAATTAGAAGAAATGAAAAGAGAAAACATCTTAACAGGATCACCTTGGGAGGACAAAATGGGATATTGCCGTGCAGTACGAATTGGTAATATTATTGAAGTTTCAGGAACTGTGGCTATTGTTGATGGTGAAAAAGTAAAAGCCGATGATGCTTATGCTCAAACCTATAACATCCTGGAACGTGTTGAAAAAGTTTTGAAAGATTTGAATGTTGGAATGAAAGATGTAATTAGAACGCGTATTTTCACTACTGACATTTCTACTTTTGAAGAAGTAGCAAGAGCTCACGCTTCATTTTTTAAAGATGTAAAACCTACAACAGGTTTTTATGAAATCAGTAAACTCGTTGCACCAGAATATTTAGTTGAAATTGAATTTACAGCTGTTGTGCAGTAATATTTTTTTAGCCACGAATTTCACTAATTTTCGCAAATTATTTTTTTGCCACAGATTAGAAAGATTTAAAAGATTATTTTTGATCACAAATTTTAAAATTTAAAATTCGTGATAATTCGTGAAATTCGTGGCAAAAAACTAAATTTAATGAGCTTTCAAAACCCAAAACAAATACTTTTTACGATTTTCAAATGGATTCTCATTTGTGTTTTGATAGGTATTTTGTCCGGATCTGCTTCGGCTTTTTTCTTGGTTGCTTTAGAGTGGGTTACACAATTTAGAATTCACCACCACTGTATTATTTGGCTATTGCCTTTTGGAGGATTATTAGTCGGACTGAGTTACTATTATTGGGGAGAATCTGTCATAAAGGGCAATAATTTATTACTGGAAGAATACGAAAATCCCAAGAAGGTTATTCCGTTTAAGATGGCTCCTTTGGTACTTTTAGGAACTTTACTAACCCATTTATTTGGAGGTTCTGCGGGTCGCGAAGGTACAGCCGTTCAAATGGGAGGCGCCATTGCAGATCAATTCACCAAGATTTTTAATTTAGATCATTCCCAAAGAAAGATTCTAATTATCCTCGGAATCAGTGCCGGGTTCGCATCGGTTTTTGGAACTCCGTTGGCTGGGGCAATTTTTGCTTTGGAGGTTTTATATTTCAGTAAAATCAATTTTAAAAGTATTATTCTATCCTTTTTAGTGGCTTACGCTGCTTATTTTACGGTAGAATTCTGGCAGGTAAAACATACACATTACAACATTCCTGTTGTTCCAGAAATTACTCTTACGAATTTATTTTATGCAATTTTTATTGGCATTTTATCCGGTCTTGCAGCTTTATTATTTTCCAGAAGCACTCATTTTTGGGGATCTCTTTTTGCTAAAATAAAATATCCGCCACTACGCCCTTTTACAGGAGGAGTAGTTCTGGCGATCGCCATTGCAGGTTTTGGGTTTACAAAATTTGCAGGATTAGGTGTTCCGGTAATTGTAGATTCCTTTTCGAATGCCAATGCGTGGTATGATTTTTTACTTAAAATTCTATTCACAGGATTTACCTTAGGGGCAGGTTTTAAAGGCGGCGAAGTAACTCCATTATTTTTTGTAGGCGCCACTTTAGGAAGTGCTTTATCGCTAATAATTCCGCTACCAATAGCGCTTCTGGCAGGTTTGGGGTTTGTAGCTGTATTTTCAGGCGCAACCCACACTCCTATCGCCTGTACCATTATGGGTATGGAACTTTTTGGCATTCAACCCGGAATATTTATCGCCATTGCATGTACAATAGCGTACTTTTCATCAGGTTCTGTGGGGATTTATAAATCGCAAATTGTCAAAGGAGCAAAATATAAGCTGTATCAGAGATTAAATTCTAATTTTTAAATTTCAAATTAAAATTCTAAATTCAAGTACTAGCAAGAATTTCAATTTTCAAAAAGAAAAAATCCGTTTGAATCTGCGTTTTCGCTTTAGCGAATCCGTTTTATCTGCGTATAAATTTAAATTCCAAAAAGAAAAAATCCGTTTAAAATCCGCGTTTTTGCTTTAGCGAATCCGTTTCATCTGCGCACAATTATCGCATTTGTACAATCAACTCTATTTCAGAAAACTGAAAAACTGAGACTGATCCCGATAGCTATCGGAAGCGACCGAAAACTGTCAACTAATAAAAGTGTGTTAATCTGTAAAATGATTTCAACATTACATTAAAAAAATGTAAATTCGCACACTATGAAAATACAAGATATTCAAGCGATACAATTGTTACTCGCCACCCCAAAGAAAATCGCCATAATTCCGCATAGAGGTCCTGACGGTGATGCTATGGGTTCAACCTTAGGTTTATACCATTTTTTATTAAAAAACAATCACCAGCCAACTGTGATTGCTCCCAATGATTTTCCTGATTTTTTAGCCTGGTTACCAGGTTCTGAAACCGTAAAAATCTTTGAAAAAGATACTGAAAACTGCACCAAAATATTAGAAGAAGCTGAGCTGATTTTTACATTAGACTTTAATGCTTTTCACCGTACAGGCGAAATGGAACATACTTTAGCAAAACTAACGGCTCCGTTTATCATGATCGACCACCACCAAAAACCGGATGATTATGCCGCTTATACCTATTCTGATACTTCTTTTGGATCAACTTGTGAAATGATCTATAACTTCATTTCTTTCTTAGGAAAAAAAGAAGATTTAGACAAAACCATTGCTACTTGCATCTATACCGGAATATTAACCGACTCCGGTTCTTTCCGTTTTCCGGGAACAACAGGAAACACGCACAGAATCATTGCCGAGTTAATTGATCTGGGAGTCGAAAACACTCAGATTCCTGTTTTATTATTTGATAATAGTTCATACAGCCGTTTGCAATTATTAGGTCGCGCTTTACAAAATATGAAAGTGCTTACAGAACATAAAACTTCTTATACTTCACTTACTCAGGCAGAACTGGATTCCTTTGATTATGTAAAAGGTGATACTGAAGGAATCGTTAATTACGGATTAAGTATAAAAGGTATTGTTTTTACTGCTATTTTTATCGAAAATAAAGACGAGAAAATCATCAAGATTTCGTTTCGTTCACAAGGAGGATTCGACGTGAACCAATTTGCCAGAGATCACTTTAATGGTGGGGGACATAGCAATGCGGCCGGCGGAAGATCTGACGTTTCGATGGCAGAAACCTTGAAAAAATTTGAAGATTTAGTAAATAAACTAAAAATATAACCTTATATGAACTACTTAAAACTAAGCATTTACACCCTACTTTTTGCTGTTTTATGGGTAAGTTGTAAACAACACGAAGAAGCCAGAAGACCTATATCTCAGGCTTCCGGTACTTTCATGAAAAAATCGGTGGACAGAAACAAGAAGTTAGTGGCCAACGAAGAAGATGTTATAAAAAAAATAATCAAGAGTAATCCAAAAATAAAATATTACGCTACCAGAAAAGGATATTGGCTGTATTACGATGAAAAAAACACAACAGATCTTTCGACACCTAAAAAAGGAGATATTGCCTATTTTAATCTGGAAGTAAAAGACATAGAAGGCAAAATTATTTATTCTGAAGCTGATCTTGGTCCACAAACTTATTATGTAGACAAACAGGAAATCATGATGGGATTGCGCGATGGTATCAAAATGATGCATAAAAATGAAACCGTAACTTTCCTGTTTCCTTCGCACATTGCCTATGGATATCATGGAGACAACAAAAAAATAGGAACCAATCAATCCTTAATTTGTACTGTTACACTTCGTAATTTTGTACCGGATCCAGCAGCTAAACCAACGCCTGCAGCGGGTCAGACTCCAACTCCAGCTGCTCCAAAAACTGTAGCGCCAAAACCTGCAGCTCCAACTAAAAAAGATACAATAAACCCATAAAACAACATTTTAAAAATGAAAAAGAGTATTCTATTATTACTTGCTGTTACCGTTAGCTCATTATATTCTTGTAAAGACGAGCACAGCAACCTACCTGATGGTCTATATGCAGATATTGAAACCAATAAAGGGCATATTATTGTTGAATTAGATTATACAAAAGCACCTGTTACTGTCGCTAACTTTGTCACTTTAGCCGAAGGTAAAAACGAGTTTGTAACAAAAGACTATCTAAAAAATAAACCTTTTTTTAATGGATTAAAATTTCATAGAGTTATTGAAAATTTCATGATTCAGACTGGAGATCCTGAAGGAACTGGTTCAGGAGATACTGGATATAAATTTAAAGATGAAATCACGGATTTAAAATTTGACAAAGCAGGAGTTTTGGCAATGGCCAATAACGGCCCCGGAACAAACAGCAGTCAGTTTTTTATCACGCACGTTGAAACTCCATGGTTAGACGGAAAACATACTATTTTTGGACATGTTGTAGACAAAGGTCAGGAAGTAGTAAATCAGGTAAAACAAGGCGATACTATTGTTGCCGTAACTATTATCAGAAATGGTGAAGCGGCTAAAAAGTTTGATGCTGTAAAAGTATTTCACGATTATTTCTCTGAAATTGCTAAAGAAAAAGGCAAATACGCCGGAGTTCAAAAAGAAAAAGTAGCTTATTTTGCTTCTGTTAAACCAAAAACTACTAAAACAAGTTCAGGTTTAGAATATTTAATTACTGAAAAAGGAACAGGAAAAAAACCAACTGCAGGAACTCAATTGTACATTAACTATTCAGGTTTCTTAGAAGACGGAACTTTGTTTGATTCAAGCGTAGAAGAAGTTAATAAAGCTTTTGGGAAATTTGATGCAGCAAGAGCAGAACAACACGGCTATCAGCCAATCCCGTTTCAGGCAGGACGTAAAGATGGTATGATTCCTGGGTTTATTGAAGGAATCGAGCAACTTTCATTTGGAGATAAAGCGATACTTTTTATTCCGTCTCACTTAGCTTACGGAGCAACTGGTGCAGGAGGAGTTATTCCGCCAAACGCTAACATTATTTTTGAAATTCAATTATTAGAAAAGCCACAATAATTATATATAAAAGATTAACGTAGACTTAAATTTGGAACACATGAAGTTTAAATTTCTATTTTTATTTTGCCTGGCAGTATTAAATATTCAGGCTCAGACAAAGAAACCCGTAGCAAAACCAAAAGCGCCTGCAACAAAAGCAGCGACAAAAGCAGCGACAAAAGTGGCTCCGCCAACCAATCCAAACGATGGAATTTTTGCTACAATATCAACTACAAAAGGAGATATTGTACTTTCATTAGAATATGTAAAGGCACCGGTAACGGTAGCTAATTTTATTTCGCTGGCAGAAGGAACCAATCCTAATGTAAAAGTGGAAAGACTGAAAGGAAAACCTTTTTACGACGGATTAAAATTTCACAGAGTAATCAATGACTTTATGATTCAGGGTGGAGATCCGGACGGAAACGGTTCTGGAGGCCCTGGATATTCTTTTAAAGATGAATTTGTTGAAGATCTAAAATTTGAAAAAGGCGGTGTTCTTGCTATGGCAAATTCTGGCCCTGCTACAAACGGAAGCCAGTTTTTTATCACGCACAAAGAAACTCCGTGGTTAAACGGAAAACATACGATTTTTGGTCATGTAGTTTCAGGAATGGATAATGTGAACAAAATTGTTCAGGATGATATCATGACAAAAATTACCATTACCCGCAAAGGTGATGCTGCTAAAAAGTTTAATGCTGTAAAAGTTTTAGCTGATGATGCAAAAAAACAAGAAGCTAAAAACGCCGAATCTCAAAAAGTCGTAACTGAAAAAGCAGCTTATTTTGCCGCTACTAAAGCAAAAGCGACTACAACTGCATCAGGTTTAAAATATGTAGTTACAAAAAAAGGAACTGGCGTAAAAGGAGCCGAAGGTTCTAATATTTATTTCCACTATGCAGGGTATTTTGAAAATGGAAATCTTTTTGACAGTAGCATTGCAAGCGTAGCAAAAGCTTATGGCAAATACGATGCAAACCGCGATGCCCAAAAAGGATATCAGGCGTTTCCTTTTACAGTGGGTAAAAAAGACGGAATGATCCCTGGTTTCATCGAAGCATTAGATATGATGACTGATGGAGAAAAAGCAATCTTCTTTCTTCCTTCAAATTTAGCTTACGGAGAAAAAGGTGCCGGAGGAGTTATTCCACCCAACTCAACTTTGGTTTTCGAAATTGAAACCTACCAAAATCAGCCTGCAGCAAAATAAGATTTATTGTATCAGAATATAATTTAAACCCATCAAAATATAAAATTTTGATGGGTTTTTTATTTTATCCAATTCTGTCAAATTCACAATATTAGAGTGTGAATTAGGCCGTAAACCAAACTCATTATAATGTTTCTCCCTGTTTTCTATTAAATCCTAAACAAAATAGCTTACCTTTGCCGGCTTTATTTTTTTAATCAATATCAATTAAGATGTCACAAAACAACGTATTAAAGGGAGTATTTTTAGTAGCAATAGGTGCTACAACTTACGGAATGTTAGCTACTTTCGTAAAAATGGCCTATTCAGAAGGATATACAACTGCCGAGGTAACCACATCTCAATTTATATTAGGAATCATTGGTATTTTATTGATAAACGCTTTTCAAAAAGCAAAACACAAAGATAAGGTTGTAAAAGCGACCAAAAAAAATATATTCAGTTTAATGCTTGCCGGTACATCATTAGGTATGACAAGTTTATTCTACTATCTGGCAGTAAAATACATTCCGGTTTCTATTGGTATTGTTTTATTAATGCAAACCGTTTGGATGGGAGTTTTACTGGAAATGTTTTTAGAAAAAAAATTACCATCAAAACAAAAAGTAATTGCTGTGATTATTGTACTTATTGGTACTGTTCTGGCTACCAATATCATTCACAATGATGTAGATCTTGACTGGCGTGGTCTTGCCTGGGGAGTTTTGGCAGCCGCATCCTTTACTACAACAATGTTTACGGCAAATAGCGTTGCTACCGAAATTTCATCGGCACAACGTAGTTTATATATGCTTTTAGGAGGAGCTGTAATTGTATTTTCATTCGCAATTGCTACTCAGGTTACTCCTTTTAACTTTGAGATCTTCATGAAATGGGGAATTATCTTAGCTCTTTTCGGAACTATTATTCCTCCTATGCTTATGACTGCAGGTTTTCCTTTAACCGGAATTGGTCTAGGAAGCATTGTTTCTGCACTTGAACTTCCTGTTTCTGTAATGATGGCTTATGTATTATTAGATGAACAAGTAATTCTTTCTCAATGGATTGGAATTGTCCTGATCATCCTTGCCATAATTATTATGAACGTCAATTTTAAGCGTAAAAATTAACTTATTTTACAAGTATCTAAAAAAAAGAGACTTGTAATGTAATAATTGTTAATTTTTTCATAAATTCGTGACAAACATTTAATTATCATGAATTTACCTTGGCATTTATATTTAATGGCTGCGCTCTATATTATTGCCGGATTAAATCATTTTAGAAATCCCGGAATGTATATCAGAATCATTCCACCCTTTTTCTCCAACCCCAAATTAATAAATATTTTAAGCGGAGGTGCCGAAGTTGTTCTTGGCATACTCCTAATGGTTAATTGCACAACAAATTTTGCTGCCTGGGGAATTATTGCATTACTAATTGCAGTCTTTCCTGCAAATCTTTTCATGTATCAAAATAAAAAAGCAAGTTTTGGTTTACCAAATTGGATTTTATTTATACGCTTGCCCTTACAATTTGTTTTGATTTTTTGGGCATACCAATATACCCTTTAACAATCAACTATTAATTAAAATTATTTTTATTATGAAAAAATTATTTGCAGAGTTCTTTGGAACGTATTGGCTAGTTTTTGGAGGTTGTGGAAGCGCACTCTTTGCTGCTGGAATTCCTAATTTAGGAATTGGATTCGCTGGAGTTGCATTAGCTTTCGGTTTAACAGTACTAACAATGGCATATGCTGTAGGGCATATTTCTGGTGGACATTTTAATCCGGCAGTGTCATTTGGTTTATGGGCCGGCGGAAGATTTCCGGCAAAAGACCTTGCGCCTTACATCATTTCACAATGTGTTGGCGCACTAGCTGCGGCAGGAACATTATTCATCATCTGGTCAGGAAAAGCAGGAAATGCAATCCATAACACACAAGCCGGAGCTTTTGCTTCAAACGGTTACGGAGCATTCTCACCTGACGGATATTCGTTAGCATCAGCATTTATCGCTGAATTTGTGCTTACATTATTTTTCTTATTAGTAATCCTTGGCGCTACAGATAAATTTGCAAACGGAAGATTTGCCGGTATAGCAATTGGTTTGGCATTAACTTTAATTCACTTAATCAGTATTCCAATTACCAATACTTCTGTAAACCCTGCAAGATCTTTATCTCAGGCAATTTTTACGGGAGGTGAGCCATTATCACAAGTTTGGTTATTTTGGGTTGCACCAATTTTAGGCGCAATTGTAGCCGGGTTTTTATACAAAACATTATTACAAAATCACGACGCAGCTTAATCAAATTCAATTAAACTAAAAAAAACATCATATGGCATTCTTATATTTTTTACTTATAGGTGCAATTTCCGGATGGCTTGCTGGCCAAATCTGGAAAGGCGCAGGTTTTGGATTATTGGGCAATATCATCGTCGGAATTATAGGCGGGATTATTGGCGGCTGGATTGCCGGAAATCTTGGCATTGGCGGAGGCGGAATTCTTTGGCAAATTTTAATTGCTGTTGCAGGAGCCTGGGTATTATTGTTTTTAATCAGCCTGATTAAAAAAGCATAAAAAAAAATACCTTATAACGTACTTTTAAAGAGAAAATCAGATATATTTATATTCGGTTTTCTCTTTTTTTATACGCCTATATTTCACATTAATCTCTTCATAGAAAACAGATTACACTTTTTATCAATCTAAATTTTACTTATGAATGATATTATAGCATATTTCAGCACCATTCCGTCTACCCATCGAAGTTTAATTCTGGTGGGAGGAATTACTATCTTTTGGCTCATCGAAAATACTTTTCCACTATTTCAAATGAAATACCGAAAATGGCAGCACGCAGGAATCAATTTCTTTTTGACATTCACTACCATTATCGTCAACTTCGTATTGGCTTTTATTCTCATCAAAACGGCAAACTGTACCACAGAAAATCATTTTGGAATACTGCAATGGCTGCCTCAAATTCCTATTTGGCTTTATACCATCATCGGATTATTACTCTTAGATTTAATTGGCGCTTATCTGGCCCATCTTGTACAGCACAAAATAAAATTTCTATGGCGTTTTCATATCGTTCATCATACAGATACCTGGATCGACACCACAACCGCCAACAGGCATCATCCGGGAGAAAGTATAATTCGTTTTATATTTACTACCCTGGGCGTTCTCATTGTAGGAAGCCCAATGTGGATGGTTTTCTTATACCAGAGTTTATCCGTTATTTTCTCGCAGTTTAATCATGCCAATATTTCTTTACCAGCTAAATTTGATGCCTTTTTGAGTTATTTTATTATTTCTCCCAATATGCACAAAGTACATCATCATTATGTGTTACCTTATACTGACAGTAATTACGGGAATATTTTTTCGGTTTGGGACCGGCTTTTTGGCACTTTTACAACACTTCCAAAAGAAGAATTAATCTACGGAGTAGACACACATATGGAACCTCAAGAAAACAATAAATTGAAAAATTTATTGCAAATTCCGTTTCAAAAATCAAGATCTGCAAAAAACAGTTAAAATCATTAAAAAAAATATCCCAGATCGAACCAACTAATTATTTTTTTTATTAATATTGATACTTAAATTGAAAATCAATCTATTAATCATTAACCCCTATTTTGAATTAATTTTCACGTGATGAAAAAGAGTAACCGCAAAGAATTGAATTGGGAGCAAACCGAAAAACTTGTTTCGTTAGCCTTAGAAGAAAAAAATCCATTTGAGATCATAAAAAAGGAATTTGGATTGGCAGAAAAAGAAGTTCTGGAAATCATGAAAAAGAAGATGCCACTTGAAAAATTTGAGATGTGGAAAAAAAAGGCAATTGCAAATAAACCAAAACCAAAGCCTGTTAAAATAGATGATTTTGACGAAGATCTGGATGGTAAATATTATATAAAAAATAAACTAGACTAACACACAACTCCTGAAATTCAGGAGTTTTTTTATTATTTTTACTATTAATGTAACTTTTTTATAATTTACAAGTCATATACAAATAACTAAACTTAAATAAATGAAAAAAATACTTTACACCTTAGCTCTTGCAGCAACTCTTTGGAGCTGTAAAACAGGAAGTTCATCTGGTGCCGCAAATGTCGTGGGTGTTAACATTAATCTTATTGATGTAAAAGATGACAAAGTACTGGTGACTGTTACACCTCCTCAAATAAAAACCGACGAAGTAATCTATAGTATCCCAAAAACAGTTCCGGGAACATATTCTACAGACAATTACGGTAAATTTTCGGATGATTTTAAAGCTTTTGATGCAAAAGGCAACCCATTAACAGTAAAAAGAATTGACGATAACTCATGGTCGATTGCTGATGCCAAAAAATTAAAAAAAGTAACCTATTTAGTAGGTGACACTTTTGATACTGAAAAAGGAACCGGATTTGGTAATGACGACGTTTTTTCGCCGGCAGGAACCAACATCAATGCAGGAATCAACTTTATGGTGAACACGCATGGTTTTGTAGGTTATTTTCAGGATAAACTAGATGTACCTTATAAAGTGACCATCACGCATCCTGAAACACTTTGGGGAGCAACTTCAATGAATGATGAAGATGCAAGCAACACAAGCGACGTTTTTACAACTCCGCGTTATGCTGTTTTAGTCGAAAACCCAATCATGTATTCTAAACCGGATTACACTACGTTTAACGTAAACGGAATGGATATTTTAATCGCTGTTTACTCTCCAACAGGAAAATTTACTGCCGAAAGTATTACTCCTGAGATGAAAACAATGATGACAGCTCAGAAAAACTTTTTAGGAAAAGTGAATGCTACTAAAAAATATACTGTTTTATTGTATTTATCAAGCATGGCAAAAGATGATGCCCATGGTTTTGGAGCTCTCGAACACCCTACTGCAACTACCGTTGTTTTACCGGAATCTATGCCAAAAGAAAAATTAGTAGAATCAATGAAAGACGTTGTTTCGCACGAGTTTTTTCATATTGTAACACCTTTAACGATTCACTCAAAAGAAATTCAGTATTTTGATTATAATGCACCAAAAATGTCTGAACATTTATGGATGTACGAAGGGGTAACAGAATATTTTGCCAACCTTTTTCAGATCAATCAGGGGTTAATTAGCGAAGCTGAATTTTATACTCGTATTGCTGATAAAATCGAACAGGCAAAAGATCTAAATGATACTATGTCGTTTACCGTTATGAGTAAAAACGTATTAGAGCAGCCTTATAAAGACCAATACTTAAACGTATACCAAAAAGGAGCTTTAATTGGTATGTGCATTGATATTATCATTAGAGAAAAAAGCAATGGCGAAAGAGGAATTCTTGATCTAATGCATAAATTATCTGACGAATACGGTGTAGAAAAACCATTTAATGATGACGAACTTTTTGCTAAAATCACTCAGCTTACTTATCCTGAAGTTGGCGAATTTTTAACCAAATATGTTCAGGGAACAACTCCAATTCCTTACGATTTTTATTTAGCTAAAGTGGGCGTAGGCAAAGCATCAGAAAAAGTTCCGGGATCCATTTTCATCAAAGGACAAGCTCCGTATATTGGTGTTGATCAGGTAACCAAAATAATAAGCGTTCGTCCGGGAATTGAACTTAACGTATTTTTTACCAGTTTAAATCTTAAAGCAGTCGATCAAATCCTTACTGTAAACGGTAAAGCGTACAACTTAGACAATATTTATGATTTGATTACAGAAAGTGAAAACTGGAAAGAAAACGATCCTATCACGATTAAAATCAAACGTGACGGAAAAGAACAAACCATCAAAGGAACTGTAAAAGTACCATTCGAAGAAAAAGAAACTTTTAAAGCGACAGATGCTTCAAAAGACAAACTTAAAAATGCATGGTTAAAAGGGTAATTTCTTTTCATCAAAACATAAAAAAAACCGACAAGCGATTGTCGGTTTTTTTGTTTTAGTTATGCTTTTCTAAAAATTATAATATTAAAAATCAGGAGCTATTTCCTGCTGTCCACTGTACCTTTTGTGGTGAACCCCACCACAAAAGGATGCCGTTCCCATCAGGGATTTAGATAATTCAAGAACTATCGTGTAATATTGAAGTGATTACCCCCTAAATAATGACCACAAAAAAAGCCGACAAAATTGTGGGCTTTTGTTTTTTTGTCATCCTGACAAGATTGTGCTTATTTCTTCACCGCAAACTTCCAGTCAAATTCGTCTTTTTCGTTGATGATCGCACCAACTTCAAATTTCACTACTTCATCAAATTCAGTTTGAAGAATAAACCAATTATCTTCGTTAAAGTAGTTTTCGAAAGTATCAAAAGTCTCCTGAGTATATTTTGTAATTCCTTTAGTCGCTAAATCCTTCTTCACATCAGCAATTTTTCTTCCAATTAACTTGAACCCGAAAACTTCCAAATCATTGCTTGACGCTACCAAATAACCTAATTTCAAGTCTTCTTCCTGATAAAATGTCAATCTGATTTTGTGTGCGTTGTATACAAAAATCACATTATCATCTTCATCTACATAATTTTTGTCCGGTTTTCCTAAAGCAGCGCTTACATCGTTTTGCTTCATTCCGAAAAGCAATTTATCAATTCCTGATTTTAGATTTATTTTCATATTTACTTTTTATTTAAAGTGCAAATTTCGTGAAGTTTTTTGTTGTTCCGCCACGAATAGCACAAATTTTCTCAAATTTAAATATTACACATTGTCAGGCTGAGCGAAGTCGAAGTCTTTTTCATCGTGAAAGCCCTTCGACTTCTAAGTCTGACATAAAAAAATCGCATAAAACCGTTTTATCCGTAAAACCCGTGGGCAAATTTATTTAGTTTAATAATTCTTTTTATTGGGTTTCGCACTCATATAAAAAGTAATTTTTCCGCCATTGATAAGATCCGAATGCTTCAGGAAAGGTTTCTCTAATTGTTTTCCGTTTAAAAGCACTTTACTTACAAACACATTTTTATCCGATTGATTTACCGTTTCTACCTCGAAATTTTTTCCGTTTTCTAAGTTAAAAATCGCTTTTTTTACCAACGGACTTCCCAATGCATATTCGTCAGAGCCCGGCGCTACAGGATAAAACCCTAAACTGCTAAAAATATACCAGGCACTCATTTGCCCAAAATCATCATTTCCGCCTAAACCATCGGCCCCATTTCGATACATTTTTTTCAGGATCATTCTAATTTTGTCTTGCGCTTTCCAGGGCGAGTTGGTCCAGTTGTACAAATACACCACATGGTGCGAAGGTTCGTTTCCGTGAACATAATTCCCAATGATTCCATCTCTGGTAATATCTTCTGTATTTTCAAAATACTTATCCGGTAAATGCATACTGAACAACGAATCAAGGCGAACATTAAATTTGTCGTTTCCTCCCATCATTTTAATCATATCAGCAGGATCCTGCGGAACATATAAACTGTAATTCCATGAATTCCCCTCTATAAATCCCTGCCCGTGCGTATCAAGCGGATCAAACTCTTTTTTGAAAGTTCCGTCGTTTAATTTAGGACGCATAAAACCTGTTTTTGCATCGTAAACGTTTTTATAATTTTTAGATCTTTCGATAAATTCATTATAAATTTCTGTTTTACCCAATTTTTTCGCTGCCTGTGCAATCGCCCAGTCATCATAAGCATATTCTAAAGTTTTAGAAACCGAAGCCCCATTTTTATCTTCAGGAACATAACCTTTTGTTATATAATATTCCAATCCGTCATAATATGGTACTTTTGCTGTGTTTACACAAGCCTGAAGTGCCTTTTCAGTATCAAAGTTGCCATTTCCTTTTACAATTGCATCGGCAATTACAGAAACCGAATGATAGCCTATCATACACCAGTTTTCATTGGCATAGTGCGACCATATCGGCAACATTTTATGTACACTTTGGTCTGAATGCGCCAACATCGAACTAATCATATCTGAGTTTCGGGCTGGCTGTACCAAATTGAACAAAGGATGCAAAGCCCTGTAAGTATCCCATAACGAATAACTGGTGTAATTTGTAAAGTCTTCAGCTTTATGAACGTTCATATCCAAACCTTTATAATTGCCATCTAAATCCATGTATTCTGTTGGTCCCAAAAAGGCATGATACATAGAGGTATAGAAATTTACCAAATCCTCTTTCTGAATGGTTTCTACCTGAATTTTATTCAATTCGTTGTTCCAGACTTCCTGACTTTGTTTTTTTACTTTTTCGAAATCCCAGCCCGGAACTTCTTTTTTCATATTTTCCAGTGCACCGGCAGAACTTACAGGAGATAAAGCCATCTTTATTTTGATCTTCTCTCCTTGCTGGGTATTAAAATCAAAAAACAATTTTAAGTTTTGACCTGCCATTTCCGGGAAATTCTTCGTTTGATCGAATCTTCCCCAAAAGCCTCTGTAGACACTTTTTTCCAGTGCTGCCTGTCCGTAACTTTTAATGGGTTTACTGAATGACATCGCAAAATAAACCGTTCTGGTTCTCGCCCATCCGTTAGTTTGGCGATATCCGGTAATCAAAGTATCATTCTCAACACGAACAAAGGTCCAGACGTTCTTTTTATCGTAATTGTAAATTCCGGAAGTCAGATCCAGAATAATATGTGCTTGATCGGACTTTGGAAATGTGTACTGATGCATTCCCACACGCGTAGTTGCTGTAAGTTCTGCTTTTATTTTATGATCTTCCAGCATTACACTGTAATAAGCCGGTTCTGCTTTTTCGGTCGAATGAGAAAATGCTGATCGATAACCTGATAATGGTTTTGAAGCTACTCCGGGATTCAGTTGCAATTTTCCTGTTGTAGGCATAATTAAAAAATCTCCCAGATCAGAATGACCTGTTCCGCTAAAATGGGTATGGCTAAAACCTACAATTGTTTTGTCTTCGTATTGGTATCCCGCACAATATTTATAGACATCCCCGTTGTATTTCCCGTTTAAACTGTACGCAATGGTATCGGTTTCCGGACTTAGCTGTACGCTTCCAAACGGAACGGTTGCGCCCGGATAGGTATGTCCCATCTTAGCCGTACCAATCATGGGATCAACATACTGAATTAGATTACGTTTTTCTATTGCTTTTTTCTGAGCTTTTACTCCAAAGCCAATCACTAAAAAGGAGAATCCAAAGAGAAAACTTTTGTAATTTATTCTATTCATTAGGTGTTTTTTTTAAACATTATAATTTCTACAAAACAGTATCAGGTACTTACTAAAACGTTTTTCTAATAATTCCAGGTTAGAAAAATACAACAAAATCTGCTTTTTAAAAAATATAAAATTTACTGCAATAAAAAGCTTTTAAATATCTTTGATTGATCCAAAAAATGCAATGCTACACATGAAAAAATATTTTTTATTTCTGTTGTTTTCTTATTCCTTATTAAGCTTTTCGCAAAAAACAGAAAGTTATAAATTAACAAAAAGCGAGATAAAAGAAAGAGAACTCGATCAGGTTTCGGATTTCCCTATTTATAAAGCTTTTGAATGTTCTGATAAGGCTGGGGTTTATAATTTGCTTTTGTGCGAAAACCAAAAAAATATTACTAAAAAAGATACTTTAAACACCAAAATTCAGGCGATTTATACAATGAGCGATCATGGTGGTTTTCTTGAAAAATGGCGCATTAATGATTTACTTGAAATTACTGAACCTAAAGAAACCAATATTTGGTTCTGGACCAAATATTGCAGCACCAAAGATCTTGACGGCGATGGCTACATCGATCCTGTAATTGTTTACGGAACCAGAAATGAAAATAATGAAATAAGAAGGGTTAAAATTATTACGGTTTATAAAAACAAAAAGTATGCAATTCGCGCCGTAGAATGTGTTCTTGATTATTGCAGAAGTTTCAAAAAAGATGCTAACTGGAATTCCTTACCGCCAAAAATAAAAACCTATGTCGATAATTTAACTGCCAAACTAAGAAAGGAACAGGATCTTATTTTGCATGATGGATAGGATTGTTAAATTTCAATTTTTTAAATTCCAAATTTCAATATAAATTATCAATTCCAAATTTTGGGCTATCTAAATGACAATACCATTAAAAGAAATAGAAAAAATTTTGTTTGAACAAACAGTTAATACTGAGGAATTCGTTCGCTTTATAGGAAATTTTAAATTTACCAATCATGGAGATTTTGAAAATATAAATTGGCTAAATACGCCAGGACCAATTTATACCAGCTGTACTGATAATTGTGGAACAGGCCAAGTAGAAGCCATGAATAATGTTGGTGGCGACGAAGATTATCATGAAGTGATATTTAAGCAGCCTCTTAACGAACAAGAATTAAAGGAGATATTAACAGCTGCCTCAATTGATCCATATGATGCTTACTATTTTGATGGTAATAAAAATTGGACAAGCAAATTAATTATTGATTGGTGGTCAAAAAGTCAGGAACGAATTACTTATATTCTTGACTGTTATCAATGCGAATTAAATCTTCCCGATATTCTTGACAGACCATTATACGGACCTAGAATAGCCATTCCTGAAAATTATAAAAACTGGCTGGACTTTTATCAAAGCGGAATGAAAGAATATCTTGAATGGTACATCTCGAAAATTGACATACAACTAGTAACTTTAACTGAGCTAAATTTTGATTGGACGAGAAAAGATGAATTGGATAACTTATTAAAATCAAAGAAAATCATAGCTAACCCAGGTTTAGATTAATAACTGATTTATATTCTCATGTTATTATGCTAGACTGGACTAAAATCCAGCCCTACAATATTTGGCGAGCCTTTGGCTCTTTAAAGCTTTTGTTTTAGGTTTTCTTTTACTTCGTTGAACCATTCGTTTTTAAGGATACTCAGGACGATTGAATCACGGCGTATTTCTTTATTTATTGTGGGCATATGGCTTCGTAAAACGCCTTCGACTTTGCAACCGATGCTTTTCATAGCGGCAATGCTTCGTTTGTTGTCATTATCAGCACGGAATTCTACGCGTTCCATTCCAAGGGTTTCGAAGGCAAACTGTAGTAGTAAGAATTTACAATGTTTGTTGAGTCCGGTTCCTCTAAAAGCTGAACCATACCAGGTATAGCCCAATTGAAGGGTTTTAAACTCCAAGTTCATATCGTAGAAACGTGTTGAACCAGCGTATTTTTGGGACTTTTTATCGAAAACAATAAAGGGAAATTCTTTTTGATTTTCTCTTGCTTTTATCGCCAACTGAATATATTGGATCAGATTTTCTTTTCCGTCTGCTCCTACTAAGGAATATTTCCAGGTTTCTGGTTCGTTGATCGATATTTCTAATAAATTATCGATGTCTGATTCTTGCAAAGGACGCAATAAAACTAAATCGTCTTCTAAAATGATATTGTCTGAGAAACTGAAGTTAGAGATGGATGTCATATATTTTTTTGTCACTCCCGATAGCAATTGGGATAATTTATTATAAAGATTAAAAAAAAAACTTTATATAATCATTATTTTATGGTAGAATGTGTAGTCCCTGAGGGACAAAATGGATATTCGTAATTTTTTTCTATCAACATTTAATCTCTACGGGATATTTACTTTAATAAATACTTATTCCGTTAGGAATTAAATATTTGTAGAAAAAAAATCGTTAAGAAAAATTGTCCTGTAGGGAGTATACTTTTGAGAATCTCTGTGAAATCTTTGTGTAACTTTGTGTTATAGCTATTTCGCAAAGATTCAAAGATACCACGAAGTTTTGCAAAGTTTAATTACTCACTCATTTCATCATAACGTTCCGGCACCTGGGGATCGTACAACGGACATTTGAATTCTTCCATTACTTCAACCAGCTTATTCATAGTTTTACCTTCGGTTCCGTAACAGTCGATTTTAACACTTTGAGGGGTTGTGATAACCTGAAAAGCACCTTTTCCTGTAGTATTTTGCCAGCTATTTTCATCGACTCTTTCCCATTTTGAGAATACCGAAGCGATTCTGTTCATGATCACCTCAACAGGTAGTGTTTCAAGACCTTCTACATCTTCTCTTTCTACAAGAGCTTCGTAAACTTCATGATGGTTTAGGTAAACCTCCTCTAAATATCTCCAAAAAAGTAATTCGTACATAGCCTGGTGTTTTTTAGCCCCGATAGTAGCGGCATCCTTTTGTAGCGGGGTTCGCCACAAAAAATATAGCGGATAGCTGGATTAGCTCCTAAAAAAGCTGATTATTAATAAAAAAGGTTCTGTTATAAACTCCAGTATATAAAACCTTTGCAACTCAGAACCTTTGTAACTTTGTAACTCAAAAAAAATTAATATTCGAATGTTCCGTACTCGCTGGTAATTGTTAGTTTTTTAGCATCGGCTGCTTCTACTCTACCTACGATTTGTGCATCGACATTGAATGATTTTGAAATCGCGATAATATCCTGTGCAATGTTTTCAGGAACATAGATTTCCATACGGTGACCGCAGTTGAAAACCTGATACATTTCTTTCCAGTCGGTTTTTGATTGTTCCTGAATTAACTTGAACAATGGAGGAACCGGAAATAAATTGTCTTTTATAATGTGTAAATTCTGAACGAAATGTAAAATTTTAGTTTGCGCTCCTCCACTACAATGCACCATTCCGTGAATTTCGTTTGGTGTGTAAGTGTCTAAAATTTTCTTGATAATTGGTGCGTAAGTTCTGGTTGGAGAAAGTACCAACTGACCTGCATTTATTGGGCTATTCTCTACTTCATCGGTTAGATTTACCTGACCTGAATAAATTAGTTCTTCAGGAACTGCAGCATCGAAACTCTCCGGATATTTTTTAGCTAAATATTTCCCGAAAACGTCATGACGCGCAGAGGTTAATCCGTTGCTTCCCATTCCGCCATTATAACTTTTTTCGTAAGTTGCCTGACCAAAAGAGGTTAAACCAACAATTACGTCGCCTGCTTTTATGTTGGCATTATCTACAACATCGCTGCGTTTCATACGTGCAGTTACCGTAGAATCTACAATTATGGTGCGCACTACATCTCCAACATCGGCAGTTTCTCCGCCTGTTGAATGAATGGTTACGCCAAAAGATTTTAATTCGTTGATTAATTCTTCGGTCCCGTTGATGATGGCCGAAATAACCTCAGCAGGAATTAGGTTTTTATTTCTTCCTATTGTGGATGAAAGCAGAATATTATCTGTTGCGCCAACACATAATAAATCGTCGATATTCATGATTAAGGCATCCTGAGCAATTCCTTTCCAAACTGAAATATCGCCTGTTTCTTTCCAGTACATATACGCCAGTGACGATTTTGTACCTGCTCCGTCAGCGTGCATTATTAAGCAATATTCCTCATCCTGGGTAAGATAATCGGGAACAATTTTGCAAAATGCTTGAGGAAATAAACCTTTATCAATATTTTTTATGGCGTTGTGTACGTCTTCTTTTGATGCCGAAACACCTCTTTGTGCATACCTTTTGCTAGAATCTGAACTCATGAAACTTAGTTTGTGTTGATGTGGTGCAAAGATAATCCCTTTTTTTAATTCTCAGGGCTATAGTATTTAAAATTGAAGATTTTGACGCACAAAAAAAAATCGGCAGGTTTTATAGCGCTGCCGAATTTCCTGAGTAAAATTGGTTATAAAATTTTGGCTCCTAAAAGTTACTCCCAGTCAGGCATTGCTGTTCCTGAAAATAATACTACTCTGGAATTGACAACTCCTACTGTTGTTTTTACAATGTTTTTTATCGAAATACCATCATTTGAGGTATTGGTAAAAATTAATTCGGACTCGTTTGGTGAATATCGTACATCGAGATCGTTTGTTCCGGATATTTTCTCTGTTATAATTTGTGTAGTATTTCCCGATGCAAAGCTGTATTCGAAAATTTTAGAATCTAACTGTCGGTAATTTGAACTTTCGAATCCTGAAACATCTCTGGTATAGACTAATTTTTGGCCTGTGATGGAAAAGTTTAGTCCGCCCACTGCTCCGTTTTGTCCTGAAAGAATGGTTGTTATCACCACTCCTGAAGCATTGATTACGTAGACCTCAACATTATATCCGTTGGCATCATTTACTTTTAAAGCAATTTTTGAGCCGTCGGCGCTCCAGTCACATTCTGATATGAATTTGCCATTTGGGGTCTGGAATATTTTGGTCAAACCGCTTCCGTCATTGTTGATTTTGTATAATTTATCGAAATTAGGATAAATCAGTTCACTTCCTGAGGCATTCCAGGAATAGCCTATATAATCTGAATTGAACCCGGCAATAGGCACTGAACTTGTTAACTTTTTAATTCCCGTTCCGTCATAATTCATCGTGTAAAGATCATTTTGAGAACCATTTGTTCCTATAAAGGCAATTTTCTTTACCAGATTATTTCTTCTGGGACGCCAGTAATTTCTGTCTGAACTCGTTAATTGATATTGTTTACCCGCATCATCGGCAGTAAAAATCACATTATTATCGTTTATGTTTTTTATAAACAAATATCGTGTTGCCGGAAAAGCAATTGTGGTAAAGGTACTTACGGTGCTTAAAACAGGTGTATTTACACCATCGGTAACTTCGATTTGCCAATAATATTTTGCTCCAAAAATCAAATCTATCAACGTAAGTTTGTTCGTTTTTACAGCATCATAAACTTTCACCTCGCTGTTTCTGTCGTTTCTAAGGGTTATCTTGAAAATCAATTCATCTTTATCCAGATCTGTAGCTGTCCAGGTAAGATCTAATGATACAGCTTGGGCGGTACTATTATCAACCGGATTTACTAATACGGGAACTGTTGGCGGCTTATTATTGGCTGATGCTTTTTTGAGTTCAAAAACCACTTGTGATGTATTGTTTGCTGTAACGGTTGTGGCTTCGAATTTTGCTATAAAGCCTTCTTTTTGTGCCTGAAAAGAGTATTCGCCCACTTTTACATTCGAAACTGTAAATTTACCATCTGCATCTGTAAAAACAGTACTTGTTGTGGGACTTGAAAGGATTTTTACATTTTCCATTGGTTCAAAAGTATCTGCATTCACCACTCTTCCGCTAACAGTACCATATGCCGATTCTCCTATTTTCTCTTCACTACATGAAACCAAAAACAATAAAAAAAGTACGCTTGCTATTTTGTATAAATACTTCATTATTAATTTGTTTTTAAATTTAAACTTCATCGTTATGTCTTTAAAATTCTGGTCTTTCAATTATCCTATTTTTTCTTTTTTGTAAAATAATAAGTAAGTCCTAACCCAAATTTGTAATAGTAATCGTCACGGGTTCCTGCTTTTATATAATCGACATTATCACTAAAATTAATGTTTTGCTCTCCAAACAATTTGATTCCAATTTTATCTGAAATCAGATATTCAAGTCCTAAACCGTATTGAATTTTACCATAAGCATTCTCGAATTTCCTGTTTGTTGCATATCCTCCTCCTGCGTAGAGATAAGGAGTAAAACGATCTTTGGGAAGTAAAATCCATTCGAGATTAAGATCATAAGTGATATAACCTACGTCGAGTAAATTTTTGTTGGCGAGATTAACCACGTTGGTAGAAGCGCTGATATTCAAAGCGGGAGTTAAAAAATACTTTAAAGCTCCGCGACCAAAAGGCCTTAAAAGCGGATCTTGATAATCGCCATCCATAAGGGTTGCCCCACCGGAAATTTCGATAGCAAATTTGCTTCTTCTGTTTTCTAATTCTCTTCCGTAAAGCGCGGTTACATCAGCCGTTTTAGTTTCTTCGGCATATGCTTTTATTAAATTATCGACTTGCCATTTTGGTGCATCAGCTTCCCAGATATTATCTTTTATACCTTCGAGAACCAAAGATTCTACCGCTTTTTCAATGGCTTCAGTGACGGCCATATGGACCGGTTCATTTGTGGTATATCCGGTTTCAACTTCTAATAACCTTTTAAAATTTACATATCTAAATAAGCTTTCATCAATTGCCTGAGACAAAATGGTTTTCGATATATAAACTGATTTTAAAATTTTTCCGTTTGAGGTTGAAATCATTCTCAAATAAATGGTAACACGATCCTGACGGTATTTTACAGAAGCTCCGGCTCCAAAATACCGCGCTCCAAAACCTCCGGTAATAATATTAGAATCATACGAAACTATTCCGCCTTCTAATAAAACCCCGGCATATAATAAAGGTGTTAACTGAGGTTCGTTTGGATTGGCATTTTTTACATATTCCTGACGCGTTGCCCGAATAAGGTTTCGTTCCTGCAATAAATTACCAATATTTTCACGCTCGATGGGTATAAACCATTTAGAATCTTCCAGCGCTTTTATCAATATAGAAGTCGCGCCCTGAGTAACGGCGGTACTAAAACTGCTTCCGTTTTCCTGCGGTTTATATTGTCCGGTCTGGTCTCTGAATTTATAGACACCCACGACAACTTGCTCTTTGGGTTTTGGCAGATCTTTTAATAATGAAGTTGCAGGAGTTCCTTCTCCTAAAACTGCTTTTTGAACACCGGTTGGCTGATTATAATAAGCACCGCAACCCGAAAAAAGTAATCCGGATACTATAAATAAGTAGTGATGTAATCTCATGTTATTGATTTGGGATAATTACTTGAGTTTGTTCCCCGGTATTGGTATCTAAAATATTTAGAGTAAGTCCGTCTGCAGATGGGTAAACATCCACTGAATAGCTCCCGAAAGTATAGGAACCTTCTTTTATACCATCAGTACCAAATTGTTGTTTGTAGAGAGTACTTGAAATCTGACTCAATAATTGCGAATTTAAATTGGCTTTAAATCGCTCTAAGTCAGTTTGCGTTTTGGTTTCGGCTGTTTTATCCTTTTGCTTATTTTGAGCTTCGGCACTGCTCAAAAGCCATTGATAGTTAAAGGTATCTCCTCCAAAAGCCGGATTAACTGGTTTATAAACTAATGCCTGAGCATTTATAAACGGAGAAATAAGCAGGAATACTGCCAGGGTGATTATAAATTTCATGTCGCTAATAATAAAATTAATACTGAGTGAAATATTTGCGCTCTTTTTCTTTTTCTTTCAGGTAAGTGAAGGTGGCATTTACAGATTCTTCTGCAACTGCATCTAAAAATTCATCATCCGGCCTTGCCAGAAACTCATAAATAACTTCATTGTCGATACTTATGGTTATGGATGTATTTCTTGCAAAACTATATTCTTCACCTATTGTGACTATTTTTTCAGCGTTGATTCCAAGATCATTGTATTTGTAATAATACCGGTCGTAAAAATCTTTTCCCATTTTGGTTTTAGTATCATCTGTAATAATTCCTCTTAACACAAATCCGTCAACAGGCACTACAATTACTTCTACATCTTTTTTTTTTCTTCACCCAAAACCACACGATCTTTCGCTATTATTTGCTTGTCTTCATCATAAAACAATAATAATACAACTACCTCATCATCTTCAGACAGATTAATCTGAGAAGTAGATAGTTTTTGTTTTTCGTTTGGCTGTAAGGTAAAAACACCAACCTGGTCATTATTAGACTGATTATTACTTTTATTATTATTTTTTATAACAGACATTCTATAGGCGGCACCTCTGATGACATCAGTAAGATTTTCAGCTGTACCAGTAATTTTTACATTACCCTCTACTTTTTCAATTTCCAGTTTTGCTTTTATTTTGTCTTGGGGGACCTGAGCATATACTGTGGCAGTAAAAACCAGAAATAAGAATGTGATATGTCGATATAAAAAACGCATGTTTAAATTTATTTATTGATAAGAATTATTGAGGCGCCATTTCCTGTCTGGGTAATTTTCATGTTTTTTGACAAGGAATTGGTTCCAATACTTTGAATGTTTTGATTGTCTCCTTTTTGGATCATTTCCATATTTACATTATAATTGGTATGCAATGTAAAATCTGAAATTTTATTATTATCTCCTTGTTGAACAATATTCTGGGTCAGTGTTTTAGCATTTTTATCCAGAAACAATTCATTGCGGTGTCCATTTTGGTTTACAGCAACTTTTGTTTCATTTGATTTTAAAAATGCTCTTACTTTATTTAAATCCCCAATTTGCTGAATTTGTATTCCAGACTGAATTTTTGAATTTAAATTATCCTGTGCCTTTTTATCCATACTCGAAACCACACTAAAAGCTTTTTCTTTTGAATTAAAAACAGAAGAGCTGTAAGGTTTAAAATCGGATTTATCTTCTTTTTCCTGCGCATAAAATACAGGAGAAAAAAGTAAAAGCAATACAATATTTAAAATGAAAGTTTTCATCTTGATTGATTTAGATTAAAAAATGAGATAGTCACCTTCTATGACTATCTCATTTTTATTTTCATAAATTACATACCTGATTGGGTCACTGTAATTGTGTTCATGTTTCCAAGTGAAAATGCAACACTAGCATGAGATGTACCAGTTTGAGTTACAGTTGCAGTATTTTTGTTTCCAATTTGCAATGTACTTTCTTTCAATTTAGTACCATCTTGTGTAGTTGTAGCTTTATTTTCTTCACCATATTGATAATGGTATGATTTATTACCATCTGCTACAGCTGTACCTGCTGGAGCTTTTTGAGTTTGCCAAGATTGGTTTTTAACACCACCCTGAGTAGCATAAGCATAATTACCATCACCATTTTGAGTTTGTGTAGCCTCATTAGTATTATGAGGAGCAAATGGTACACTTACTGCATTAACAGCTGCCAATTGAGCTGCATTGAAAGGAGCTCCGGTTGGTTTTTCATTTCCAGTTGTTCCTTGGTCAATAATAGCTTCATTGTGTTTTCCTGTTTGCACCTGAGTTGCTTTATCAAATCCTCCTAATGCTGATGCTGGAGGAGCAATTTGATCTTGCCAGATTGTTGCTTTATTCCAGTCTCCTGTTTGAGTTTGATACGCTTTGTTATCATGGTTACTTTGAGAAGCAAAAGCATTGTTGTTGTTACCTTTTTGTTTTACATCTGCAGCATTGTTTTTAGCATTGTAAACGCCCGGTTGAATTCCCTGATAAACTTCTGATTTGTTCGAATCTCCTAATTGATCAATTTTGGAATCATTTGTTCCTCCATTTTGATTTACAATACCAATGTCAGAGTTTCCTACCTGATTCACTGATGAAGTGTTTCCCTGCGCAATTGCTGCAGCCCCTACAAATAGCATCGCTGAGATGCTTAAAATTACTTTTTTCATAATAGATATATTTAATTGGTTATTAATACAACTTATTATGTAGGTCAGTGTGATTTGGGGGAAATCGAGCCATCAAAAAAACGTCATTCGAAAATAAAATCAGAGGACTTATTCTCTTTCTTCATGACCAAAATTAGAAAACTTCTCGAAAATCAAATCAAGTATAAATACCTATTTTACAATAACATAACGACTTTTCGATGAACTGTAAAACTATCTCGATGAACTGCTGAAATCGTCAAAAACATAAGTAGGAAATTACTTAATTATTACAATTTCCTTACATTTATACCCTGTGATCTGATAAAAACAATGCTTATCTTACTTTATTTTAACATTAAAACAAAAAAAAGCCCATCTTAATTCGATGGGCTTAATAGAATTGTTCAGGTACTTTTTATTTCGTGAACAATAGCTCTCTATATTTGGTTAATGTCCAACTTTCGTCGTCAACAAGTAGCTCTAATTTGTCACAGTGATTACGAATATCTTCAAAATAGGGCTTCACTTTATTGCAATAGGCTTCGGCCATTTTTTGTGCATCTGTTAAATGATTGGCGGTTCTTCTTTCGTCAGTCATCGCCAATACTTTAGAATTTATTCCTTCGATATGACCTGAAATTTCCTTAATGAGAACGATTTGTTCTTTGGCAATAGTTTCAAACGCTGCACCGAAGATTTCTTTTAATCCTTTTACATTCTCAATTAAAGTATTTTGGTAACGTATTGCCGTTGGAATAACATGATTTCTTGCAATATCGCCTAAAACCCTTCCTTCAATCTGGATTTTCTTAGTGTATTCTTCTAACTCTATTTCGTAACGTGCTTCGGCTTCAACATGGTTTAGAATTCCTAATTCAGAAAACAAATCCAAAGCTTGTTTCGAAACTTTCGCTTTAATCGCTTCCGGAGTAGTTTTAAAATTACTTAAACCTCTTTTTGCAGCTTCTTTTTCCCAGCTGTCGCTATATCCGTCACCTTCAAAAAGTATTTTTTTAGACTCTTTGATATATTCTCTTAAAACATTAAAAATAGCATCGTCTTTTTTCATGTCTTTCGACTCGATCAAAGTATCTACCTCTATTTTAAAATCTTTTAGTTGTTTGGCTACAATTGCATTAAGGGTTGTCATCGAATTCGAACAGTTCGAATTTGATCCTACTGCTCTAAATTCAAATTTATTTCCGGTAAAGGCAAAAGGCGAAGTTCTGTTTCTGTCTGTATTATCCAAAAGAACGTCCGGGATTTTACCCACTACATTCAGTTTTAAATCTGTTTTTTCTTCAGGAGATAATTTTCCTGTTGTCACACTTTCTAATTCTGATAATACTTTGGTTAATTGTGCCCCAATAAAAACAGAAATAATTGCCGGCGGCGCTTCATTTGCTCCTAACCTGTGATCATTACTTGCAGTTGCAATAGACGCTCTTAATAAGGTTTCATAATCGTTAACTGCTTTTATGGTATTAATAAAGAAAGTCAGGAATTGTAAATTGCTCATTGGCGTTTTACTCGGGCTCAATAAATTAACTCCAGTATCTGTTGCCAAGGACCAGTTGTTGTGTTTTCCTGATCCGTTTACTCCTTTAAAAGGTTTTTCGTGAAATAGTACTTTAAAGTCATGACGCTCTGCCACTCTCTGCATCACATCCATCAATAATGAGTTATGATCTACGGCAAGATTGGTTTCTTCAAAAATGGGCGCCAGCTCAAATTGGTTAGGTGCCACTTCGTTATGACGCGTTTTTACCGGAATCCCCAATAACATACATTCCTGCTCTAAATCTCTCATATAAGTAAGCGCACGAGTTGGGATAGAACCAAAATAATGATCGTCTAATTGCTGTCCTTTTGCAGAGGTATGTCCTAATAAAGTTCTGCCGGTCATCATCAAGTCAGGACGGGAATTGGCTAGTGCTTTATCGATTAAGAAATATTCCTGCTCCCAGCCTAAAGTAGCGGTTACCTTTTTTACATTTTTATCAAAATAGCGACATACTTCTGTTGCGGCTTCATCTATGGCAGATAAGGCTCTTAACAACGGAATTTTATTGTCCAATGCTTCTCCTGTATAAGCGATAAATACAGTTGGAATACATAAAGTAGTTCCGTAAATAAAAGCAGGAGAAGTTGGATCCCAGGCCGTATAACCTCTGGCTTCGAATGTATTTCTGATTCCGCCATTCGGAAAACTCGACGCATCCGGCTCTTGTTGTACCAGTTGTGCTCCGCCAAATTTCTCTACCGGATCACTTCCGTCATATGAAACTTCAAAAAAAGCATCATGCTTTTCTGCCGTAGTTCCTGTAAGGGGTTGAAACCAGTGTGTATAATGAGTAACTCCTTTAGATAATGCCCATTCTTTCATTCCCATGGCAATGTAATCTGCCAGTTTTCTTTCTATTTTAGTTCCGTGCTGAACAGCGTCTCTAACACCTTTTAAAGCATCCGAAGTCAAAAACTGCTTCATTGCTTTTTCATTAAAGACATTTGCACCAAAAATGTTAGATTTTCTATCGATTTCTTCAAAATGTACTGGTTTTCTTGTAGAAGCATCTCTCAAGGCCTGGAAACGTAATGTTGACATGTATAATAAGTTTAAAATTTGTAATAATTTTTATTAAAAAATGATCGACAAATATAAACAAATAAAAAGCCTGTTTATAAGATAAATTTGAGATTTTTGTTCGACGATTTTTCAACATAAGACGCTTTTTTCAAAGAATAATGAATTTGATTTAAAGAAATGTAACAAAATACATCAGTATTCTTCATTAAATAAACATTTTTTCATAATTCCTTAACCCTGATTTATAAAAAACAGCTGTAATTTTTACGAATTTATTTTTTAATAGTGTTAAAAATTGCTTTTTTAAAAATATACCCCTTAGAAAATTGCGCTTATCCAAAAAATAGTAGAGACATAAACAAAACAGCCCCCTAATTTTTACGGCTAAAAAAATAAATCTATATTTGACCCAACGAAAAAAACAAAAAAATTAATTTATATTATTATGGCTAAAATTAAGTTAGAGTACATTTGGTTAGATGGATATGAACCAACTCAAAATCTTAGAAGTAAAACTAAAGTTGAAGAGCATGAAAATTTCAAAGGAACATTAGAAGAACTTGGAAACTGGTCATTTGATGGTTCATCAACAAAACAAGCTGAAGGCGGATCTTCTGACTGTTTATTAGTTCCTGTTGCTATCTACCCTGATCCAACTCGTATAAACGGATACCTTGTAATGTCAGAAGTAATGTATGCTGACGGAACGCCACACCCTTCTAACGGTAGAGCTACAATTGATGATGATAATGATGATTTTTGGTTTGGTTTCGAACAAGAGTATTTCATCATGGATACTAAAACCTTATTGCCATTAGGTTTCCCTGTTGGAGGATATCCTGCTCCACAAGGTATGTACTACTGCTCTGTAGGTGGAAAAAACACTCACGGAAGAAAATTAGTAGAAGAACATGCTGATTTATGTATCGCTGCGGGTCTTAACTTTGAAGGTATTAACCAGGAGGTTGCCTGCGGACAATGGGAATTTCAATTATTCGCTAAAGGTGCTAAAAAAGCCGGGGACGAAATTTGGGTTGCCCGTTACTTACTAGATCGTTTGACTGAAAAATATGGTTACTATATAGAATACCACCCAAAACCACTTGGAGACACAGACTGGAATGGTTCTGGTATGCATGCTAACTTCTCTAACGAAGTATTAAGAACATGTGGTTCTAAAGAAACTTACGAAAAAATATGTGAAGCTTTCCGTCCTGTAGTTGCAGAACACATTGCAGTTTACGGAGCTTACAACGACCAACGTTTAACTGGTAAACATGAAACTGCTTCTATCCATGATTTCTCTTACGGAGTATCTGATAGAGGAGCGTCAATCAGAATTCCTTTATATACCGTTCAAAAAGGATGGAAAGGATATCTTGAAGACAGAAGACCAGCTTCAAACGGAGATCCATACAAAATTGCTGCAAGAATTATCAAAACTGTTAAATCAGCGATATAATTCAAAGCTTAGATTATATCTTAAAAGTGCCATCAAATTTGATGGCACTTTTTTTTTGCCGTATAGTTTGCCTTTCTGATTGCTATATTTTTTTTCAGGAGCTAATCTTTGTAGAATCCCGAGTGTGATCCTTCATTTCCTCAGGATAACAAGATTACGGGTAGCTACGATGGGTAAAAGAAATAAATCCGTTCAAATCTGTGTTTTCGCAAAGCGAATCGGTGTCATCCCCATGCCATTTACCACAATCTTCCCATGATACACAAAACCAACATCACTAACTTAGAAATCTTTAAGCTTTATTCAGAATTTGAACACAACTTTTCGACAATTAATTTTTAAGTTAAACTTCAAAAACTATCTTTGTAAATCATTTAAAAAAAGTATCATGATAGTCTGGATTTTGTTTTTATTAGCCGTTGTTTTTATTCTTGCTTTAGACTTGGGTGTTTTCAATAAAAACCCACATATTATTAGCACCAAAGAAGCAAGTAAATGGACACTTATTTGGGTGACTTTATCGTTCCTGTTTTCAGGAGTAATTTACTGGCTTTACACTACTGATTATATCGCAAATCCTGACAATCTAAAACCAGCGGTAGCTTCTATGAAGTTTATTACCGGTTATTTGATTGAACTTTCTTTGAGTGTAGATAATATCTTTGTGATTGCCATTATTTTCGCCTCTTTCAAAATTCCGCAAAAATACCAACACCGCGTTTTATTCTGGGGAATCCTGGGCGCTGTAATCTTCCGTGGATTAATGATTTTCTTTGGAGTAATGCTAATCAATAAATTTGCATGGACCACTTATGTATTTGGGCTTTTCCTTCTTTTTACTGCAATAAAAATGTTGTTCTCTGGAGAAGATGATGATTTCCAGCCAAAGGATTCTTTTGTATATAAAACATTAGGAAAAATTATTCCCATTACTGCTGAAATGGATGGTGAAAAGTTTTTCATTTCTACCAAAACAGCCAAAAGAGCTGCAACTCCATTATTTGTAGCCCTGATTGTTATTGAAGTTATGGATGTTCTTTTTGCTGTGGATAGTGTTCCTGCTATCTTAGCCATTACATCTGATCCGTTTTTGGTATTCAGTTCTAATATTTTTGCTATTCTTGGATTACGTTCTATGTATTTCTTCCTGGCCAATATGCTGGCAAAATTCAGTTATTTAGAATATAGTCTGGTAGCCATTTTAGCCTTTGTTGGATTAAAAATGTTACTTCATGAATGGATTCACGTTCCGGAATGGGCTTCATTAGGATTTATTGCTCTTTCGCTTTTAGTAGGGATTTTGGTTTCTCTTAAATTCGGAAAAGAAAAAGAACTTACTGATACTGATTTGGGAGAAGAATAGTATTCCTAAAACATATATTTACAATAAAGGCTATCCTAAAAAGATAGCCTTTTATTTTTATTGATCATTTGTTATTTCGCTACTATATTAAAAGACAGACGATTTCGAATAATCGTTTTAATAGATCTACAAAGTTTGTCATTTCGATTGAAAAAAGGCCCAAGCGATAGCGAACAGACAAAGTAAATTACACATGAAAATCGATAAAGATTAGGCTATAGTTGCGTAGTTATTTTCGGCAATTCCCCGTGCCTCGGAATGACAAGATTGGGGATAATAAACGTGTATTCATAAAAAAGGAGATCTTACGATCTCCTTTTTTATGATTGAATTATGAAATTATAAATTAATTCTCTTAATATCACTTTCATTTAATTTTAAGGTTTTCATCACATCTAAATAATTAGATTTATTAACTGAGTTTACAAAATCCGCAGGAACTACAACAATTCTAAAAATCTGATTAACTCTATAAGCAGCAGGAACTGTGGCTCGATTATTTCCGTCTAAATAAATATTCACATAACTAGGTGTAAAAACATATTTTAAAGAAAAATCTCTAGTCCCATCATTCAAATAATAAGTTTCTGGCAAAGCCTGCCAAACTGGTCGATTACCGGAATCTACTCCATCAAAACGATATACCAAAACGACATCAGAATCAAATATTGGCTTTGGAAAGGTAAATCTAACACTATAATCAGGCCCTACAAAATTATAGTAATTAGGTGCTATATTTTCATAAACAGTTCCTATTTCTCCATCAATCCCATCATATCCCGGAGGCCCTTGATCGCCTTCACAGCTTGAAAACACGATTAATCCAACAACTGCGAATAAGGTAAGTATCTTTTTCATAATTTTTATTTTTTTAAGTTTATACATAAAGGTATTCCAAAAATCAAACCAAAAAAAGCTTTTACGTTTCTTTCTGTAAAAAATTTCTATTATTTTTTTGTAACCTGCTGGTTTTTAAGCAAGATTTTATTAAAAAATAGTACATGATAAGGTAGAGAATTCTCCCAATAATCCCAGGTATGCGCTCCGGGACGTTCTATGTAATCGTGATCTACTTTGTTATATACCAGTCTTCGGTGTAATTCTCTGTTGGGTTCTATTAAGAAATCATCAACTCCACAATCGATAATTAGAGGTAGTTTATTGGCTTTAATTTTATCCAGCATTCCAATTACGGCATATTGGGCATACATTTCAGAACTATCGCTTTTGTCTCCAAAAACAGGCTGCATCAGTTTTACTACCTGAGCCGAAGATTCACGATTAAGCATCGTACTCATATCTACCGCACCGCTCATACTTCCGGCAGCGCAAAACAATTCAGGATGTTTGGCAGATAAGTATAATGCGCCATGACCTCCCATAGAAAGTCCTGTAATTACTCTTCCGTTTCGGTTGCTTATCGTTCTATAGGTTTTATCTACTTTTTGAACTACTTCCTGAGTAATAAAAGTCTCAAACTGACTTCCTTTATTTACCGGACTGTCCAGATAAAAACTGAATGTCTCTCCTTCCGGCATTACAATAATAATATTATACTGATCAGATAAATTTTGAACTAGTTTTTTGTTTGGTGTATTTTTCAGCCAATCGCTAAAATGACCGTAAGCTCCATGCAATAAATACATCACCGGAAACGCCGATTTGCTTTTTGCATAAGAATTGGGTAATACAACCGCCGCTTTATAGGTTTTGCTCATGGCGGTACTGGCAACTTGTAAAGTATCTACTTTTGCAGCGTAACTCATTGAAGAAGCACATAAAAGAACAGCAAACACTAAGATTCTAAAGTTTTTCATATTTATATTTTTTCTTTTTTGGGATTGTAAATATAGTTTTTTCCGCGTAAATTATATGAAAAATCCGACTGGTTTTTTGGTAGCGGAGGTTTGCCACTAATTGCACGAATTTTCACGAATTGGATTACGATTAATTTTTTCACGCAGATTTAAAAAGATTTAAGCGGATGTACACAGATTTTTAATTTTAAATCGAAGTAAAATTTGCTAAAATCTGCAGAATCTGCGTGAAACAAAAATCCACACATTTTTCAGACAAAATAAAATCATTTTAATCCGTACAATCTGTGGACAATTACATCGTAAAACAAAAAAAACCATTCGCTGCAACGAATGGTTTTATATCACTTATAATTGTATGTCTTACCAGATTACTACTCGTAAACTATCCGGCTGATACATTTTATCTCCTTTTTTGACATTGAATGCTTTATGAAATTCAGGAATATTACTCAAAGGTCCATTTACCCTAAATTGTTCCGGTGAATGTACATCAGTCATGATTTGATTGATTTTCGATTCATCTCTTCTGTTGATCATCCATGAATAAGCATAAGCAAGGAAATAACGCTGCTCGGGAGTTAATCCGCTAATTTTTTCCTTGTTTTTAAATTGTGCTGTTTTCTGGAATGCTTCATAACCCATAATTACGCCGCCTAAGTCGGCAATATTTTCACCTTGAGTGGCATCACCATTTATATTTTTACCCAATATTGCATATTTACTATATTGGTCTACTATCAACTTTGTTTTGGCTTTGAATTTTTTCAAATCTTCGGCCGTCCACCAATTGTTCAGGTTTCCTTTTTCATCATATTGACTTCCCTGATCATCAAAACCGTGCGTGATTTCATGTCCGAAGAAAGAACCACCAATAATTCCGTACAAGACAGCATCGTCCGGCATACGTCCTTCGTAACCCGGTACAATAATATTACAAGCCGGAATTACGATTTCGTTATTACTAGGATTATAATACGCATTGTACGTTTGCGGCTGCATCACCCATTCGTTTCTGTCGACAGGTTTTCCAAATTTGTTGATCATGTATTGATAATCCCAAATATAAGCTTTCATAACATTGACACAATATGATTTTCGATCTATAGAAAGTGCGCTCATATCCTTCCATTTATCAGGATAACCCAATTTCATGACCATTTTACTCAACTTGAACAAGGCTTTCTGTTTAGTAGGTTCGCTCATCCAGTCCAGTTTTTTAATATGTGAAGCAAAGACATCACGAATATTATTTCCTACTTCCAGCAACTTCTCTTTAACACCTTTTGGCATATAATCACTAACATACACCTGACCTACTAATTCCCCTAAAGATGAATCTGTTTGTTCTACTACTCTTTTCCAACGTGGTTTTTGAGTTGCAACACCATTTAGTACTGTCGAATAAAATTTGAAATTTTCTTTTTCGATCGCTGCGTTCAAATATGGAGCGTAAGCACTAACAAGGTTAAACTTAAGATAGGTTTTCCAGTCTTCGATCGTATATTTTTTTATCGTGGTATTTAATGCTTTAAAAAATTCCGGCTGTCCTACTATAACTGTATCCGCTTTTGCAATACCTAAAATTGGCAATACTTTTTTCCAGTCGATATCGGGTGTAAGCGTATTGAACTTTTCTACAGATATCTTATTATAATTTTTTATAGGATCACGAAGCGCTTCTAATTTTCGGGATGATTTTGCCAGTTCAGTTTCGAGTTTCATAATTGATGCTGCATTTTTTACCGCAACTGATTCTTCATCTCCTGTAAATCGCATCATGTTTTTAAGATGAGACAAATAAGCCGCACGAATTTCGACATTTCGTTTATCCGAATCAAGATAATAATCTCTCTGTTTCATTCCTAAACCGCCTTGTCCGAAAAACAGCGCATATTTTGTACTGATTTTATCGTCTTGCGAAACATAAAATGTAAATGCCGGATCTGCACCAACAGTTTGCAAATGCGCAATTGTATTGACCAGTCCTGAAACATCTTTAATTTCGTTGATTTTTTTGATTTCGGTATCTAGCGGAGACAAACCTGCTTTTTCGATGGCAATCGTATCCATGCCCGACGCATAAAAATCACCTATTTTTTGTTTATTGCTTCCTTTTGCTGCCGATTCATCTTTAGCCGAATTTTCGCAGATACTTTTAATTTGTCCGTTGATCGTATCAACTACAGTTCTCATTATTCCGTTACTGCTATCCGTTTTCGAAATAGGATTTTTTTTGAACCAGCCATTATTGGCATAATTAAAAAAATCATCGGCCGGATTGATGGTGGTATCGCGATTGGTAATTAAAGGATCTGAAAATGCGACTTCTTTTTTATTACAGCTAAAAAATGTCATTCCGATAAGAAGGAATGTAACAGGTTTTCTAAATAAACTCATTTGGTTATAAATTTTGGTTGATGGAAATAATTCATTATTTGAATTGTTATAATTTAAAGATAACAAGCATGTAAATATAATTTTTATAACAACATCAAAAATTAAAAAAAAATCCAAATTTTAAATTCCAAATTCCAAAAAAAAGCTTCAACTACGCTTAGCTAGACAGAATAAAAAAAATTGCCACGAATTCTACAAATTGGCACTAATTTTTTCTAAGTAAAATAAAAATATTATTTCGTGCTAATTTGTAAATTCGTGGCAAAAAATCTAAAGCTTCCTCCTATAGAATTAGCTAATAATAATTTTGTGTTCGTGACGGTATTGCGAAGCGCTTTTACCGGTGTATTGTTTGAAAGATTTACTAAAATGACTAAAATTATTAAAGCCGCTTTCGTAACATACTTCATTTATGCTTATTGGTTTTTCGGCCAGTAGTTTTGAGGCATGAACCAAACGATATTCGTTTACGAATTCTGTAAAGGTTTTATTGGAAATCTTCTTAAAATAACGGCAAAACGAAGGCGTTGTCATACTTACCAGACTTGAGACCTCATCTATTGCGATAGATTCCTGAAAATGATCTTTTACGTAATTAAAGATAACATTGATACGATCATTGTCCTGTGTTTGCAATTCTAACGAAAATCCGTCGGCATTAAGCACAGTATATTCTTCAGAAGAATCTAATTCGTCTAAAACACTCAGGAGCGTCAATAAACGTTCAAACGGAAGCTGGTGTTCCATCATCTCGATTTTCTTACCGATTCTTTTTTTAGTTTCTCCGCCAAAAGCAATTCCGGCTTTTGCCTGACTAAAAAGATTCTGTATCTTTTTCATTTCGGGAGCAACAAAAAAATCATTCCCTAAAAACTCAGGTTTTATATGAATAACAGTTTCATTAATGTTTCCTGTTTGTTCATTCGTAAAACCACAATGTGGCAAATTAGCACCTATAAGTATCAAACTACCATTCGTATAATAAGAAACGTGGCTTCCTATTTGTCTTTTGCCCGCCCCACCATTTATATAAACCAACTCGATTTCTGGATGATAATGCCATAAATGCGCTTTACTATTGGTCTTTTCGGCGTGCTTTGTGTAGGTAAAAGAACTTCCGTATGAGTTTGATATCACTTCAAGAGCTGGGGCAATTGTCTTCATGATAATTTCTTTAAAAAATAATAGCAAATTTAACAAAAATGCCTAATATAATTTAAAAATTAACCTATAACGGTTTCGTAAATGAGAATTTTGCATTATAATCATTAAAAGTTAAATGCCCGAACAACTACATTTGATGGATTTTTTTCATGATCCGTATTTTTTTGGTAGATTTTTTCCATAAATCGTATTTAGTACTACCATTTAATACCGATACGCGATATTTGTAAGAATATTAGAACTTTTATAGAAATGTTAATTTTATTGAATAATTGAAAAATAATAGCCGAATTAACAAAAACACCTAATATAATTCAAAATTTAACCTATAACGGTTTCGTAAATGAGAATACAGCACATAAATTGGAAAATACAGTTGTGAAAAAAAAGCAATGACCGGAGTAATTTAGCATCAGAAAATTAAAGCAATAATTTAAAACTAAGAGCTATGAAAAAGATATTAAAATTAAGTTTAGTGTGCGCAGTACTTTTTACAGGAATGAGTACTTATGCAATTGATGGAAATGATAATGGTGCAGCTGATTTTAACCTTCATGTATTAAAGGCTAATGGAAAGCTAATTACGTTTGCTTTAAACCAGGTTAAAAAAGCAAGTATTAGTATTTACGATAAAAACAATACTTTAATCTATTCTGAAAATGCTTTTGGCAAAGAAGGAATTTTAAGAACTTTTAGTTTAGAAGAACTTCCAGCAGGAACTTACTTCTTACAAGTAGAAGACAGCGTTAAAAAAGTAAGACACGAAATTACAATTACTGATGATACATCTGTATTATCTTCAAAAGCAGTTTCGTCATCATATAAAGCAAATACAATTGCTCAAAATTCAAGCGTAGCAGTACGCTAAAAAAGTTTATACTTCTCATAAAGTATAAAAATGAGGTTAGATAGTTAGTAAAGTTAAAAACATGATTGTTTTGAAACAGCTCTTTGTGGTTATTGAGCTGTTTTTTTTGTGCCCTACTTTTTTGGATTTGCAACAAAGGCAATAAGACACAAAGTTTGTGTTTTTTTTGTTTAACCGTAAAGGAGTTCGCAAGTTTTACATTTACAAAGCTTTGTGAACCTTGTGTTTTTTTTTTATAAAACCCTTTAAATATAATCTTTGTGTTCTCTGTGGTAAAAAACTTGCTCCATGTTGAAATGAGAATTAAACACAAAGAGCACTAAGAGTTTTATATAACAGTAAGCTAAAACACAAAGTTCAAAAAGCTTTGCGATTGTAGAAATGCTTTGTGTTAGTTTCTTGCGAAGATCCTTAGTTCCTCGGGAGGACATTGGGAGGAAATGAAAAATCCGCTTTAATCTGCGTTTTCCCTTTAGCGAATCCTTGTCATACGCGTACCCTCTCAACGTTACTCCATAAAAATTTTGTAAGAAAACCAGACCAATCAATATTATCTCAATTTAAACAAAACATTAAAAAATAATAACCTAATTAACAAAAACGATAAAAATAATTCAAAATTTAACCTATAACGGTTTCGTAAATGAGAATACAGCATCGAAATTGGCAAATAGAGTTGTTAAAAAACACCTACATCCTAAGTAATTTAGCATCAGAGAATTAGAACTATTAATTTAAAACTAAATACCATGAAAAAGATTTTAAAATTAAGTTTAGTATGTGCGGTACTTTTTACTGGAATGAGTACTTATGCAATTGACGGAAATGAAGATTTTAATCTTCACGTATTAAAGAATAATGGAAAAGTAATTACGTTTGCCCTTAATCAGGTAAAAAAAGCCAATTTATCGATCTATGATAAAGAAGGTACTTTAATTTATTCTGAAAGCGCTTCGGGTAAAGATGGAATTTTGAGAACTTTTAGCTTGGAAGAATTTCCTGCCGGAACTTACTTCCTGGAAGTTGAAGATAATGTAAAAAAAGTGAGACACGAAATTACTATAACTGATAATGCAACTGTATTATCAAAAAAAGCAATTTCATCAGTTTACAAAGCAGGTTTTTCTGCTAAAAATACAAACGTAGCAGTACGTTAAGAAGTTATACTGAAAAGTATAAAAGTGAGGTTAGATAGTTAGTAAAATTTAAGACGAATAATCGTTTTTTAAACAGCTCTTTGTGGTTATTGGGCTGTTTTTTTATGCCCAATTTTTACCTGAAAATTTTCGTGAGCTTATTTTTAGAAAACTATTCTTAATAAATATAATAGTTTGATTTTTACACGATTAAAAAACAGGAACTAAAAACATCCAGAAGCCCAGTAATTACGTACATAGTTCAGTCAAAGCACAGAAACATCTTTAATTCAGCAATTTACACATATAAAAAAGTGATTTTTTTGCATAAAATTAAATTTCAATTTGTAGTTTTGAGCGTTCCACAAACAGTAATTAACAATTTAAAAAAAACATGACAAATTTTACCAAAATGGGCTTAGTTGTTGCCTTATTTTTAACAACAATCTTTACTTACGCAATTGATGGAAAAGGTGATTATATTTTGAATATAAAAACCGGAAACGGAAAAGTAATTAGCTTTACTTTGCACAACGTTGAGAAATCAGTATTTTCTATTTACGACGAAAACCATAATTTAGTGTACACAGGAGCATCTGCTACAGATAAATTAGAGATTTCGAAAACTTTAAGTTTAGAGGCATTTCCTGCCGGAACTTACACTTTAGAAGTAAACGAAAATGGTAAAGTTGCGAAACACGAAATTGCTGTTTCTGCTAAAAAATCAAAAACTATTAAGCTTGACGAATCAGTAAACGAAAGTCCTGGTTTCCGTCGTTAATTGTTTTTTACGTAAAAACTGAAAAGCATCGGCCGTGGCTGATGCTTTTTTTTGTTTTATAAAAAATGATTTCATCCATAATAAAACAAACAATTATGAGTTATACAATTGACTTACATAATTTTACAATAAAAACAAATACAATTTATTTTTTTTATTGTTTTAAGGATTAAGCATTTCTCAAATTCATTCAAAAAAATGTCTATGCAACAAAAACCAGCTATTTTACTATTATTGACTGTTTTTTCATTTCGGGTTGCTGCCCAGACTGAAGAATTTTACACTACTGATAAAATAAGCGACAAATATGCTTATGTCGACGTAATTAAAACTTACGAAAATGTTGCTGCAAAAGGATACAAATCTGTAGACCTGTTTCAAAAATTAGGAAACTCCTCTTATACACATTGTTATTTTGATAAAGCAGCAGTATGGTACGGCGAACTATTTGCTATGACATCAGATTTAGACCCCATCTATTATTATCGCTACGCAGAATCATTGCGATCCCTTTCTCAAAACGAAAAAGCCGATGCATTGATAGAAAAACTAAAAAGTAAATCTAACGCAACGGTAAGACGTAAAATATAGAAAGGCTTATATGTTTTGGGTTCACGAGCAGGAAGTTTTTATTAACGGCTTAGCTTAAATTCTAAATGCTTATGTGGTGGCACATAATCTTCATTCCATTCTACTTCAATATACTTTGATGCATATTCTTTCATATTCTCAATACCATCAAGCAAAATCGCTGACCCTCCTTCTTTTACTGCATTATTTACCATCTTAAAAGCAAACTCAATTCCCTCCCAATCCAGTGCGGGTAAGTCAAATATTATATCTTTTGTTTTTGAAAGAGCTGCATATAAAGTCAAAAGCTTTCTTGGGGTTCCTGCCAACTTCTCTATTTTAGTTTCTTTTGTAATCCATTTATCTTCAAATATTCTATTAGAAAAAGGACTTTTAAGATCTGCGTTTTTCTTAAGATATCTTCCAACTGTCAAAGGGAAAAAGTTATCCCTAAAATATGATCTTCTAAAATACTCGACAAACCTCATCTTTCGATGCAAGATTACATTTTCATGCTTAATTTTACCGCAAAAAACATCTCTTAGAAATACCTCAGCATCATAATAATCGTCCTCTTTAGACAAAAACAAAACGACTACTTCACCTTCATACAAAACAAAAGGCGGTATATAAAAAGTATCTGTTTTAATCCCTGTATTTTCTAGAACAATTTTCATTATAACTTAAGATTTATGTCTTTTATAAAATAATATTAAACTTAAACGCTAATATATACAAACAAACTTTTCTAAAATTGAGAAAACACGTAAAGCACTTAAATTTTACAAACAAAGCAAAAAAAACCTCTCAATATCTTGAGAGGTTTTCCATAAATATAAATTGTAAATTTTTACATATTCCTTCTATACTGCCCGCCCACCTCAAACAACGCTGAAGTAATCTGACCTAAAGAACAAACCTTTGTAGCTTCCATTAAATGGTCGAATAAGTTTTCGTTTTTAATGGCGGCTTCCTGTAGTTTGTTTAAGTGCTCGTTTACTTTTGCTTCGTGAAACTGGTGTAAGTTATCCAGCATCGTAATTTGATATTGTTTTTCTTCTTCGGTGGCACGAATTACTTCTGCCGGAATAACCGTTGGAGAACCTTTTGAACTCAGGAATGTGTTTACACCCACAATTGGGAAATCTCCGTTGTGTTTCAGGGTTTCATAATACAAACTTTCTTCCTGAATTTTAGAACGCTGATACATGGTTTCCATTGCACCTAAAACTCCACCACGTTCTGTGATTCGGTCGAATTCTTGTAGAACGGCCGCTTCTACCAAATCGGTTAATTCTTCGATGATAAACGATCCCTGAATTGGGTTTTCGTTTTTGGCCAGACCTAATTCTTTATTAATAATCAACTGAATGGCCATGGCACGACGTACAGACTCTTCTGTTGGTGTTGTAATTGCTTCATCGTATGCATTCGTGTGCAATGAATTACAGTTGTCGTAAATCGCATACAAAGCCTGCAAAGTGGTTCTGATATCATTGAAATCAATTTCCTGTGCGTGCAACGAACGTCCCGAAGTCTGAATATGATATTTCAGCATCTGTGCTCTTTCGTTGGCCCCGTATTTGTTTTTCATGGCTTTCGCCCAAATTTTACGTGCCACACGACCAATAACCGAATATTCAGGATCTACTCCGTTTGAGAAAAAGAACGATAAGTTTGGTCCGAAATCGTTGATGTTCATGCCGCGGCTCAAATAATACTCCACGTAAGTAAAACCATTCGAAAGCGTAAAGGCCAATTGCGTAATGGGGTTCGCTCCTGCCTCGGCAATATGATAGCCTGAAATCGAAACCGAATAAAAATTACGAACGTTTTTGGTAATAAAATATTCCTGAACGTCGCCCATTAATCTCAAGGCAAATTCGGTAGAGAAAATACAGGTATTTTGCGCCTGATCTTCTTTTAGAATATCGGCCTGAACCGTACCACGAACCTGCGATAAAGTTTTGGCTTTTATATCATTATAGACTTCCTGAGGCAAAACCTGATCTCCGGTAACACCCAAAAGCATTAATCCTAAACCATTGTTTCCTTCTGGTAAATCGCCTTGGTATTTTGGGCGTTCAAGACCTTTGTCTTTGTATATTTTGTTGATTTTAGCTTCAACTTCTTTTTCAAGATCATTTGCTTTGATGTAATATTCGCATTGCTGATCGATCGCCGCATTCATAAAGAAACCTAACAGCATTGGCGCTGGCCCGTTGATGGTCATACTTACAGATGTTAAGGCATGAACCAGATCGAAACCCGAATACAGTTTTTTGGCATCATCCAGACAACAGATCGAAACTCCGGCATTTCCGATTTTTCCGTAAATATCCGGACGAATATCAGGATCGTTTCCGTACAACGTCACACTATCAAAAGCGGTCGAAAGTCGTTTTGCCGGCAATCCTGCACTCACATAATGAAAACGTTTGTTTGTTCTTTCCGGTCCGCCCTCGCCTGCAAACATTCTTGACGGATCTTCGCCTTCACGCTTGAACGGATACAATCCTGAAGCAAACGGAAATTCACCCGGAACATTTTCCTGTAAATTCCAACGCAGGATATCACCCCAGGCTTCGTATTTAGGCAACGCTATTTTCGGGATTTGTATGTGTGATAAACTCTCGGTATGGGTCGCGATTTTAATTTCTTTATCACGAACTTTAAAGGTATATACCGGATTTTTGTATTTGTTTACTTTCTCGTCCCAATTCAGGATAATTTCCCAATTGTACGGATCTAAATCCATTTTTACTTTATCAAACTGATTCAGTAAAAGATTAAGAAATATTCTATTTTCGTCATGCTCCTGAATTCCGCTTGGTAAAACAGTTGAATCATCGATTCCTGCTTTATTAATTTGCGGGATTTTACCTGAAACCGATTCTATGGTTTTAAAGATCCCGTATAGTTTCTGAGCTACTTTTTGCTGCGAAAGCGCAATTTCGTCATAGGATCTGTTGTTCTCTGCAATTTCAGATAAATAACGGGTTCTGTGTGGAGGAATCACGAAGATTTTCTCGCTCATTTCGCGCGTGATTTCAAAGGTCGAATGCAATTCTGAATCTGTTTTTTCGACAATTTTATCCATTATCGCTTTATACAGCGTGTTCATTCCCGGATCATTGAACTGCGAAGCAATGGTTCCAAAAACTGGCATTTCGTCCGGATTTTTATCCCATAAATTATGGTTGCGCTGGTATTGTTTCTTCACATCTCGAATGGCATCAAGAGCGCCTCTTTTGTCAAACTTATTCAATGCTACCAGATCAGCAAAATCAAGCATGTCGATTTTCTCTAATTGTGTTGCGGCACCAAACTCGGGCGTCATTACATATAAAGAAACATCAGAATGATCCATAATCTCGGTATCTGATTGCCCGATTCCCGAAGTTTCCAGAATAATCAAATCATATTTTGCCGCTTTTAAAACCTGAATCGCTTCGGCTACATATTTAGACAAAGCCAAATTTGACTGGCGTGTTGCCAAAGAACGCATATAAACGCGAGGATTATTAATAGCATTCATACGGATTCTGTCTCCTAATAAAGCTCCTCCGGTTTTACGTTTCGAAGGATCGACAGAAATTAATCCGATTGTTTTCTCTGGAAAGTCAATTAAAAAACGACGAACCAATTCATCAACCAAAGATGATTTTCCGGCTCCACCTGTTCCTGTAATTCCCAGAACCGGAATTATAGAATTGGTATTATTAGTATGTATCTGGTCAAAAACCGGTTTTGCAATTTCGGGGAAATTCTCAGCTGCCGAAATTAATCGTGCAATTGCAGTTGGAATTTTATTTTCGATATGATCGATTTCTCCGTTTAGTTTGTCTCCAATAGGATAATCAGAACGTTCTACCAAATCGTTGATCATTCCCTGTAAGCCCAAAGAACGACCATCATCTGGAGAATAAATTCTGGTAATACCATATTCGTGTAATTCTGAAATTTCGCTTGGCAGGATTACTCCGCCTCCGCCTCCAAAAATTTTGATATGTCCCGCTCCTTTTTCATGGAGCAAGTCATACATATATTTAAAGTATTCATTATGCCCTCCTTGATATGATGTCATAGCAATCGCATTTGCATCTTCCTGAATAGCGGTATTCACCACTTCCTCGACACTACGATCGTGACCCAAGTGAATCACCTCAACTCCGGTTGACTGAATAATACGACGCATTATATTGATTGCCGCATCGTGTCCGTCAAAAAGAGATGCTGCAGTAACAATTCTTACTTTATTTTTAGGAATATATGGTATTTGTTGTTCCATTTTATGAATATGATAATTTTAAGGGAGCAATTTACAAAATATTATAATATTTGGTTATCGTAATATCTTTTTGTTAACAAAAAAAATAATATTTTTTTCAAAACCAGGGGTAACAATTTCAATCGTTATCGTATATATCCAATATAAGTCTTATAGAAATGTTAAGAACATGGTAATCTTGAAAAATTTAATTTAAATACAACAACTTGTTTTCCAGATACCTAAAGTAATTTAGCATGGTAGAAAAGCCCCAAATTTTTACCCAAAAACTTTTATTCTCAAGTAATAAACGTAAAAATTTAAAAAATGAAAACATTATTCCCATTCACCGTAATTTTAAGTTTAAGTTTCTTTGTATCTTCTTTTAATACAGTAGAAAACGACATTCTATCCTATAAAAAAACTGCATCTAGTGCAACTCTTTACACTAATTCAGGTTCTGATAATGTAGAAGAACTTTCAAATGATTTCTTTAAAAGATATTCTGATTTAAAAAAATATAAATCTGATGTCATGTCATTATATAAAAACAGAACTTTAGGAACTATTTGGTTTGACGAAGATAACATCAATGAATTTGGGTCTGTACTTTACCAAAAAGCAAAAAAAACAAATGATCTGGTTATTCCTTATCAAAAAGAAATTGATGACCTTTTTTCTACATCATCAACAAAAATTGCTAAAACAGATGCTGACATGCTTATAAGCTCTTTGTATATTGCTTATGCTAAAAAAAGCAATTCTGATGCTAAGAAAAAAATATCTTATGATGCGATGCTGAAAGATTTTTTAAACTACAGCACTATCGAAGAAGCAAATGCATCGACCACCACTGCAGATGTAAAAGTAGAATATGATCAATATTACAAATTGCAGGATGTTCTAAAAAAATATAAAAAATTAGAACGAACAAATAATTGGAAACCTATCGTTCCGGAAGAGACACCTTATAAAGATTTACGCCCGGATGCTGTTTCGAACACTATTGCACAAGTTAGAACGAGATTGTATTTATTAGGGGATTTAAAAACGGATTCTAAAAGCAACATTTACGATCGCGAATTGATGGATGCGGTAATGAAATATAAAGTTCGTAATGGTTTTAAACCTAACTATATTCTTGCCGAAGAGCATATTAAAGAAATGAATGTGCCGCTCTCTGATAAAATGGAAACATTAAAACTTAATATGGAAAGATGCCGCGCTATTTCGGCTCAGATTGCCGCGAGCGATGAGTATGTTTTAGTAAACGTTCCTTCGTATGAATTGATTTATGTAAAAAACGGAAAAGTACAACTGACCTCGAGTGTATTTGTTGGTGCGCCATTGACTAAAACAACGATTTTTAACGGCGAAATTGACCGAATCGTTTTTAGCCCTTACTGGACAGTACCGCAAAGTATTGTAAAAAATGAGCTGCAAGGTAAAATAGCTGCAAATAAAAATTATCTTGCCGAAAAAAATATGGAAATAGTAAATGGTCAGGTAAGACAAAAACCAGGGCCGGATAACTCTCTGGGATTGGTAAAATTTATGTTCCCTAATCCGGATGATATCTATATGCACGATACACCATCTAAAACTTTGTTCGATTTTGAAAAAAGAACTTTCAGCCACGGTTGTATCAACGTAAAAATGGCAAAAGAATTAGCGGCTGCCATGCTTAAAGATTATCCTGAATGGACTCCCGCCAAAATTGATAAAGCGATGGAAGGTAAAACAGAAAACAGTTTTAAATTAGCTAAAAAAGTGCCTATTTATATTACGTATTTTACTTCATTGGTAAGTGAAAATGGCGAAATTGGTTTCTATCAGGATGTTTACGAAAAAGATAGTGAACTAACTAATATCTTATCGACACGAGCTGTTTCGGCAAATTAATTTTAGTAAATTTTAAATATACAATCGGGAATTCATTCAACTGAGTTCCCGTTTTTTTTGGCAGGAAAAAAATAAACTTATTTTATCTGGTGAAATAGATCTTCACGATAATAAAATAAAAGGTATCAAAAATTTGCAATTGGCATCGATCATGTCTGATGATTATGTTGATCCGAGTAAAACTTTAATGGAAATTGAAGAAGGTCGTCTGTTTACCAATACTTATGCTGGTGTGAAGTAAATAAATTTCGTCAAAATAATAACCTGCTCTATTTTTCTGTCTAAAATTCATTTGCATTTAAATCTTAATTAATAGTATCTTTCTAACTTTAAACCCGAATCTAAAAATCTATTATGGAAGACGATTACGTTGAAGTTAGAAAAAGCTGGTGGGAAAGAAACTGGAAATGGTTTGTACCAACAGGGTGTGTCAGTATTTTGCTGATTTTTGTAGTTTTTATTGCCAGTATTTTCTTTGGAGTTACCTCGATGATGACCAATTCTGATGCTTACAAAGGCGCTATGACCGAAGTACAAAAGAACAAACTGGTAATCGAAAAACTGGGAACTCCAATTGAAGATGACGGAATGACTTCCGGAAGCATAAACACCACAAACAACGATAGCGGAAATTGTAATTTACAAATCCCGATAAAAGGACCTAAAGGAAAAGCAACCTTATTTGTCGTTGCTGAAAAAAAGGGCACCTGGAAATACAGCGGAATGACTGTTTTTGTGAAAGCAACAAAAGAAGAAATTGATTTACTGAAAAAATAATTGCATATAAATTAAGGCAGATTCTTTAAAAAGATTTCTGCCTTTTTTTATTGAAAAAACAATATTAGATACAGTATCTTTATCAGGAACAAATTTTCTCATTTTCGATTATGACTATTCGCCTATTTACGCTATTATTTCTTTTCACTATTTCTACTTCAGTATTTTCTCAAACCAATGCAACAAGCTCTACATCAGCAAATAAATCCTCTGCAGAAAATGCAAGTCAGGATATTTATATCAAAATATTGTGGCTTGAAAGCAATGGTATTGTTCAGCTCAATACTAATTATATTAAGACACTAACAGATCAACAGCGCGCTGCGTTAGGTTATATCGCAACGGATGTTAGCAGTGAATGTAATTGGGATGGCGTAAAAAAAGCCGACGGAAGTAATTTAAAATGTAGATTTCTTTGGGCACTCCATTTGGGATATCAGTGCTCTGACATGCATTTGTCTTTCTTAAGAAAATGGTTTAAAGAGGATACAAAGGTTTTGGAGAGATTGCAATATTGTAATAAAACAGAATCTTCGGCAAAAATTCAGGATCATTTTATTGAAGTTAAAATGCTAACTACCAATGACACTATTAAAATTCTTTACAGTGCCGTTGGTGAAGATCTGGACAAACAAAAAACATGGAGCTGGCAGGAAGAATCGACTTATTCTTTTACTAAAACCGGAATCAAACAAATAAACCGCAAAAACATCAACGGTGAATACAATTAGTAGCATCAACACAAACCGAAAACTAATACAAGTATTTTTTATCTGTTTTAGTTTCCTGCAATGCATTTCGGTATCCGCACAAGCTGATAATTTTCAAGTCCTAATTAATAAAATACAACAGTTTTCGAAACCCGCCAGAATTTTAAACAAACATATTGACGCAACGGGAAATGGTCCGGTAGAATTTACCAATGCAAAAAAGCAGGTATTGCGTTTTCGTTTAAAGCATCACAAACTACAAATACAGCACGGCGGAATTGCTTATCAGCTTTTCTATTACAAAAATGATTATTTAGAAAAAATTCAAACTTTTGATGTTAATGGAAAACTGGCCGGAGAAGGAGAATCTAAAAATGAATCGGGAGTAGTATTTATTATCGAGAAGCCCAATCTGTATTTAAAAAAAAAGGAACTCATTGACGATGCCGAAGGAAACATTGACCTAAAAGATGATACCAACGAAAAGATTATCAGGGTTCAATTGTACGACGAAAATAACATGCCAATACCGGAATTTCAGCCTACTTATATCTCCAGTAAAATTTATTGGAATTATAATGTTCGAATGTATTGGCCGTAGGGAAAGCTGCTAAGTTACTCAGATGCTTAGGCTCTAAGTTATTAGAATCATAAAACCAATCAACGAACTACAAGCACAGCCCAAATTCTAAACAAAAATATGTATTAAGCAATTGTTTTTTTTCAATTAAAACATCTGTTTTTACTAACTTTTTTGATCGCTATATCACTATATTTGGCAAAAATATACCTATGAGAAAAATTACTTTATTGTTATTGCTAACTGTAATTGGCAGTACTTCTTATGCCCAAAAAGCAGATACGAACAAGAAAAAAGTCAAGATTACAATTCCAAAGTCGGATTTTTTCAAGAATATTAAGACTTATAACATTATAATTCAAGGAGATGATTCGTGGAATGCAACTTATATTGATAAAAACACCCAGACTTATGAGAACAATGTTGTAAAAAACAGCATTGAAGATTACTCTAAAAAAGACGTTGCAAATCCTGACGTTCGAGTTTTAATGGGATACAGAGGAGCTACTTATAAAAAAGCAGATAATGGTACTTACCTTTTAGATGGTGATTTTAAATATTTGATTTTAGGAAAAAATAATGAAATCATTTACGAAAAAGGTGCTAATGCTAAAATGTATTCTGGTACTTACGTAAACGGAAAACCATATCAAAGCCTTGCTAGTGATTTGAATAATATTGGATACAAATATCTTGCAGACAATAATATCCTGGCAACTGAAAAAGAATTTTCTTTCAACTACGGATTGTTTGAAAAGGCCGAAGAGTTTCCTGAACTTATGGAATTTAATACTAAAACCGATGATTTTTTAAACAAAATTGCAAGTAATTCTTTAGATCAATCTTACCTTACTGATCTTGAGAAATTCTATTTGGGTTATGTTGGTAAAGAGTACAAAAAACTAAAACCAAAAGATTACAATAAAGTAATTTACCTTAACCTATCTTTAACACAACTCTTTCTTTTTAATTTTGACAAAGCTTTAGAATACCTTGAAACTGCCAAACAAGGAGCAGGTATGATGAGTATGTGGCCAGACGAAGCTACAGCAAACATTACAAGTTTGATGGCGGTAAACCAAAAGAGTTTTTCTGCTAAAGTTGCAAACCCAACATTCGATTCTGCTTATTATATTTATTTAAACGGAAGTGTATCTCAAAACGGAAAAACACTTACTGGAAAAATGAAAACTGATCGTTTTTCTAATCTTTCCGAAGGTAGCATTATGCAATCAAATAATCCTACGCAAGCAAAAGTATGGGTTTATAAAGATAATGCAGAAGTTGATTTTGTTGTAGTTGATGACAAAACAACTATTACGACAGATAAAGGATTAGAATTGAAATTTATTAAATATAATAATGTTTTTATTTTAGTAGAAAAAACAGTTGATTCATGCTATAAAAAATACGAATCAAGTTCACATGAGATTTACTGTGAGAAAGATGGTAAATTTGATTTAAAAAAATAAAGTCTTTATTAATAGAAATTCAAAAAGAGATTTGGCTAAGGCTGAATCTCTTTTTTTTATGCGTAAAACCTTCACGTATTAAAAAAACTAAAACCTCTAATATGAGCCCCGATGGAAGTGGAAATCCTTTTGTGCTGGGGTTTGGCACAAAAGATTGCAACGTAGAGCGGGACGAATGTTATTTATAAAACAAATTGTTTGTGCTCCTGAAATAAAATTGTGGCTTTGTTTTTGAATAAGTAGTATTTTTGAAACTTATATATAACACTAATAATGAAAAAGATTTTAATTCTATCTCTTCTATTGTCTCTTAGCTCTCAAGCTCAGGTAAAAGAAACTTTAGCTCAAAAACTGGCAAAATTATCCACTCAGCTTTCGGGAGTTGGTGGCGTTGATATTGCGTCTGGATTAAAGGAGGCTTTAAACAAAGGAATTACGCAGCAAGTGAGTAAATTGACCGCTGTGGATGGTTTTTATAAAAATGAAGCCGTAAAAATTTTAATGCCTGAGGAATTACAAAAAGTTGACGCTACCTTGCGTAAAATAGGTTTAGGTTCTCTTGCCGACGAAGGCATAAAAGTAATGAATCGTGCTGCTGAAGATGCGGTAAAAGAAGCGACTCCGATATTTGTTTCGGCTGTAAAAAATATGTCATTTACAGATGCTAAAAATATTTTGTTAGGCAATGAAAGTGCTGCCACTACTTATTTACAAAAGGGTACTAATACCGCTTTGTACGCCAAGTTTAATCCGGTGATTAAAAGTTCTTTTGAAAAAGTGGGTGCTGATGTGGTGTGGAAAAATATCATTAATAAATACAACACAATCCCGTTCGTGAAGAAAGTAAATCCTGATTTAACTGATTATACAACGAATCAGGCTTTGGCAGGTGTTTTTAAAATGATTGCTGTTGAAGAAAAAGATATCCGCACGAATATTAATGCCAGAACTACGCCTTTACTACAAAAAGTATTTGCTATGCAGGATAAAAAATAATTTTCCTTAAGGCTCAAAGGCACAAAGCAGCCTTTGTAACTTTGAACCTTTTAGCCTTTAACTAAACAAAAAAACTAAACCTTGAAATGCAAAAAATAACCATTCTGATTCACTGTAAAGACCAAAAAGGAATCATCGCGGCAGTGACTACTTTTATTGCTAAAGTAGAAGGAAATATTACCTACATCGATCAGCATGTTGATGTAGAGCAAAATGTATTTTTTATGCGATTGGAATGTGAACTGACTAATCATAACATAACAATTGAAAACCTAAAAACTGATTTTGACAGAACGATCGCAACCGACTTTAATATGTCATGGGATTTGTACAATCAGGAACAGAAACCAAAAATGGCTTTGTTTGTCTCGAAATACGATCATTGTCTTTTTGATATTTTAGGACGTTACAGCGCCGGGGAACTGAATGTTGAAATTCCGGTAATTATAAGCAATCATAACGATTTAAGATCGATTGCAGAACGATTTGATATTCCGTTTCATTGTGTGCCTTTTACAAAAGATAATAAGGAAGAAGGCCAAGCGAAACAAATTGAATTATTGCAGCGGTACCAAATCAACTTTATTGTTTTGGCGCGTTATATGCAAATTATCACTCCAAATTTGATTGCGCTTTACGAGAATAGAATCATCAATATTCACCATTCGTTTTTGCCTGCTTTTCCGGGTGCGAAACCGTATCATTCGGCTTTTAAGCGTGGTGTGAAGATCATTGGTGCAACAAGTCATTATGTTACGGCTGAATTAGACGAAGGGCCAATTATCGAGCAGGATATTGCAAGGGTTTCACATATACATTCGGTTGATGATTTTATTATGAAAGGGCGTGACCTGGAGCGTATTGTTCTGGCGCGTGCTATAAAATTGCATGCCGAACGTAAGACAATGGTTTATAGTAATAAGACGGTGGTTTTTTCTTAGTAAATAAGTATCTAAGACACTAAGATTCTAAGTTTTTTTTTAAAACGCAAAGTACGCCAAGAGTTACGCAAAGGTCGCTAAGTTTTTTTATGCTTGGTGTTTGATGAGTTTATTAAAAGTCGCAAAGCTTTGTGTATAATTATTGGCCCGTGGGTTAGACTGATTTAACGGATTTTCACTATTTTTTTTTGAATCTACCTTATTAATAAACTGAACTGAAGTCCAGTTTACATAAAAAAATATTTATTTATATCAAATAACAAAACCCGACAGGGTCTAAAACCTGTCGGGTCTACTGTTTAATATCAAAGATAACCTTTGTCCCTTTGTTACTTTGAACCTTCAAAAAAATTACCTCACTTCAATTAGTAATCTTGGGTTAGAAAAATTATTTACTTCATCCATTGTCAGGCCTAAAGCGTTTGCTACACCTGCTCCGTATGCCGGATCGGCTTTGTAGCAGTTTCTGATGTGGCGCACCTGAATGAATCTTTGTGCTCCTCCTACTTGTGCTGCAGTATTTTTGAATAATAATTGTTTTTTCTCCTCGGTTAATAAACGGAATAATAAACCTGGCTGGGTGAAATAGTCATTATCATCGTCTCTGAAATTATGTGCATACGCATCACCATGAAGTTTTAATGGCGGTTCTTTGAATTCCGGTTGTTCCTGCCATTCTCCAAAACTATTAGGCTCGTAGTGTTTACGGCTTCCGTTATTTCCATCTACGCGCATTGCTCCATCTCTATGGAAAGTATTATAAGGACATCGTGATGAGTTTACCGGAATTTGGTAATTGTTTACTCCTAAACGGTAACGGTGTGCATCTCCGTAAGAGAATAAACGGGCTTGTAACATTTTGTCCGGTGAGAAACTAATTCCAGGTGGTACGTGCGCCGGATTAAAAGCGGCTTGTTCTACCTCAGCAAAATAGTTTTCAGGGTTTTTATTCAATTCGAATTCTCCAACGGGAATTAGAGGAAAATCTCCTTTTAACCAAACCTTAGTCAAATCGAAAGGATGAAAACGATAATTAGCAGCCTGATCCTCTGTCATGATCTGAACAAACATTTTCCATTTTGGGAAGTTTCCTTCTTCAATAGCATCGAATAAATCTCTTTGGTGGCTTTCTCTGTCGTTACCTACTAATAATGCTGCTTCTTCATCAGATAAATTTTCAATTCCTTGTTGTGATACAAAGTGAAATTTCACGTAATGTCTTTCGTTTTGAGCATTTAAGAAACTAAAAGTATGACTTCCGAATCCGTGCATTTGTCGGTAGGATCTGGGAATTCCACGATCACTCATTACAATGGTAACCTGATGTAAAGCTTCGGGTAATAAAGTCCAAAAATCCCAATTGTTATCAGCACTTCTTAAATTGGTTTTTGGATCACGTTTTACTGCGTGATTTAAGTCTGGAAACTTCATTGGGTCACGGAAAAAGAAAACCGGTGTATTATTACCTACCAAATCCCAATTTCCTTCGTTGGTATAAAATTTCATGGCAAAACCACGAATGTCTCTTTCGGCGTCAGCAGCACCTCTTTCACCTGCAACGGTTGAAAAACGTACAAACATTTCTGTTTTTTTACCAATTTGCGAAAACAAATCTGCTCTTGTATATTTTGTAATATCATGAGTTACAGTAAAAGTCCCATAAGCTCCAGAACCTTTGGCATGCATTCTTCTTTCCGGAATTACCTCGCGGTCAAAATGAGCCATTTTTTCTAAAAACCAAAAATCTTGTAATAAAACGGGTCCACGAGGGCCGGCAGTTTGTATGTTTTGATTGTCCGGAACGGGAGTTCCTGTTGCAGTTGTTAATTTTTTGTTTGAATCCATAATGCTGATATTTAATATTTTATCAAATATACGAAGATATCTTTATGACATTCATAAACAAAATTGATTGTTATTATATTTTAATAATCAAAAGTTATTTAGCACTACAGAAAGCTCAGAATCCAGTATTAAAAAATCTTAACGTATGTCCAACAAAGTAATAACAAAACCTTAACAGCTAAACATTCATATATGTTAGATCTTTGTAGTGTAATAAACTGGTTATTTATTATTTTGGTTTTGGTTAGTTAAATGATGCCGGCGTCTTCGAGATGCCGGCATTCTTTTTTTATATCAATTCTTATCTTTTTTGTTTCAGGTTTAAAGCTTCCATTTCCGATATTCTGTAGTTAGCTTCACATAAAAAACTAAAGTTTTATTTCTGCAAAACTATATGCAAAATGAAAACTTGGACATTAACTTATATTCAACAAAGTAATAACAAGACCTTAACAGCATAAGATTGATATAAGTCGGATCTTTGTAATGTAATAAACTGGTTATTTATTATTTTGGTTTTGGTTAGTTAAATAGTGCCGGCGTCTTCGAGATGCCGGCATTCTTTTTTATGTCAAGTTTTTATTTCAGGTTTAAAGTTTCGCAAGGATTTACTTTGAGTATAATTTTACCACAGAGTTTCACCGAGTTTTTATTTTTAATAAGCTGTCGAGTTCACAAAGGCATGGAGTTATTTTTTGCGCATAGCTTTGTGAAACTCTGTGAAATCTTTGTGCTGCTCTGTGGTAAAAAAAACAATCCAAAAACTTGAAACCTAAACCTTCCTCCTTCTCCATTTTGGATACAACTTCACGAGATTTAGATACTTTAAAAAAGTAATACTCACTGATCTTTGTCTTATCATTTTCAAACTAAAATTTAAAAACGAAATTATGAATGCTATCAATAGAATTAAATTAGGAAATCAGGGACTTATTGTTCCTAACATTGGTTTAGGTTGTATGGGAATGACCCAAATCGCAGGAGCCGATATTTATGGCAAAGCAGACGAAAAAGAAGCGATCGCTACCATTCACCGTTCGCTTGAATTGGGAGGAAACTTTTTGGACACTGCAGATTTATACGGACCATTACACAACGAAAGATTAATTGCAAAAGCCATAAAGGAGAATCGTAATGCTTATAGTATTGCTACTAAATTTGGTTATGAAATTGACGATAATGAGCAACTAACCTGGAAATTTAACGGCACAAAAGATTACGTTAAAAAAGCGGTAGAACGTTCTCTAAAAAACTTAGGCACAGATTATATCGATTTGTATTACCTGCACAGACTGGATCCTAATACTCCAATTGAAGAAACGGTTACTGCAATGTCTGAATTGGTCAAAGAAGGAAAAGTGGGTTATATAGGATTATCGGAGGTTTCATCAGATACCATTAGAAGAGCACACAAAATTCACCCTTTAACTGCTGTTCAAACTGAATATTCTTTGTTTGAAAGAAGTGTTGAAGAGTCCGGTATTTTAGATACACTGAACGAATTAGAAATTGGATTTGTAGCTTATTCTCCACTCGGAAGAGGTTTTATTTCAGGTGATATTAAAAGTCCCGATGACTTTCCTAAGAATGATTTCAGAAAAGCTATTCCGCGTTTTCAGGGAGAACAATTTAAGAAAAATATTGAATTGGTCAATGAAATACAGAAATTAGCCAACGAAAAACAAATTACAGCTTCGCAATTAGCGCTATCATGGATTGCTTCAAAAAATATTCTATCAATTCCTGGAACCAAGCGTGTAAAATATGTTGAACAAAATATTGCTGCTGCTCAAATGATTCTAACTACAGATGAAATAGATCGCTTAGAAAAAATTATTCCTCTTGGTACTATTACCGGTGCAAGATACGATGAGGCCAATATGGCTGGCATCGATCAATAAAAACTTTGACTTCGCCTCAGCCTGACAATGATCGTCTGCTGAGCGAAGTTTTAGATTTACCAATAACAATCAAAGCAAATCATTAAAAGAAACTTATCTTTACAGTAGCTTTTACTACCTGCATATTTCTTTAAATATTCTATATATTTCATCATGAAAAAAGAAGCCCACATTCCGTATACAATTCGCTCTATTTCAGAAATGCATTCCTTATTAAAGATTCCAAAACCGGAACATCCCTTAATAAGTTTTGTTGATTTAAGTCAGATAAGCTGCCATTTTGATGACAATCTTAAAAGTGTTGTCTACGAATTTTATACCGTTTGCATTAAAAAAGGCTTTACTGGAAAAATGAGATATGGACAAAATTACTATGATTTTGATGAAGGGGTCATGACTTTTATGTCACCGGGACAAGTTATTTCTACAGAAGTTTCAGTTGACACATCCGTTTATGGAGCGATGTTAGTCATTCATCCTGATTTTATTCAGAATTATGCTTTGGCCAAAAACATTAAAGATTATGGTTACTTTTCTTATGCTGTAAGTGAAGCTTTGCATCTTTCAGAAAAAGAACAAGTGATGATTACCGGAATAATGAAAAATATCGAAAATGAATATTGCTCATCTATTGATGCTTTTAGTCAGGATGTGATGGTTTCACATATCGAATTATTGCTTAATTATTGTAACAGATTCTACAACCGCCAGTTTATCACTAGAAAATCTGCCAACAATACGCTTTTAACCAAATTAGAAATATTGTTATCTGATTATTTTGAAAGTGATAAAGTACAGCAATTCGGATTACCAACTGTGGCTTACATTTCAGAAGAATTGAATGTTTCTGCTAATTATTTAAGTGATATGTTACGTTCTTTAACGGGGCAAAGCACACAACATCATATTCATAATAAGATCATCGAAAAAGCAAAAGAATTACTTACCACTACTTCTTTAAGTGTGAGCGAAATGGCTTATCAATTGGGTTTTGAATATCCGCAATCGTTCAATAAATTGTTTAAAAGTAAAACCAATGTTTCTCCTTTGGAATTTAGAAGTTCATTTAATTAACTTTTTAGTCTTTCATGCAGTATCTTAAAATAAGGAAATGCCTTTAATAATCGGCTGCCATGCCAGGAGAACATTTCGCCGTCTACAAAGATCGTTTTGGCGTGATGTGTAAAGCGTCCAATTTCAAAAGCATCTTCTTCTTTAAAAGGATAGGGTTCTGATGAAAGAAAAACAATATCCGGATCGCCTTCGATACGCATTTTTTTGAGTTCGATTTCAGGGTATCTTCCTTTGTCTTCGTAGATGTTGGTGAAATGATTTAGTTTTAATAATTCATTGATGTAAGTATCTTTTCCTGCCACCATAAAAGGGTTCTTCCAGATAAAATAGGCTGCTTTTTGTACCGGAATATCTGCCATATATTTTTTGAAATCGCTTAAAGCGAAAGTCAGTTTGTCATTCCATTTTTGAGATTCGGTTCTGCAATTAAAGAGCTGGCCGAAATCTGAAATCATCTGAAAGTTATCCTCTATAGTAACAATATTTGTTACCCAAACCGAACAAATAGTGCTTAATTGCTCGACAATTTCGGGCGTGTTTTCTTCTTTATTGCAAATGATAATATCGGGCTGCAATAATTTTATCTTCTCAAAATGAATTTTCTTGGTTCCACCAACAATCTTCTTAGTCGATTTTAAATGATACGGATGTAGACAAAACTTGGTAATGCCGATGATCTTTTCTTCTAAACCCAGATCGCATAATAATTCGGTTTGAGAAGGTACCAAAGAAATAATTCTTTTTGGGGTTTTCTCAAAAGAATGTAAAGTACCGAGCTGATCTGTGAGTTGTTTCATGTTTTTGTTATCTCAGGTTTAAAGTTCTTGGATGGTGTTTTTCTACCACAGAGTTTCGCAAAGCCTTGTTTTATAACTTCGTGGATCTTTGTGAAAAACTTTGTGTAACTCTGTGGTAAATTATGTTCAAAGTAAAACTTTAAACCTGAAACTTTAAACTAATAATGCTTTCCATTTCCTGTTGAACCGCTAAAGCCTCTTCCCTTGCCTTTTCTGCAAAATCAGTTCCTTTTGAGGCGTAGATAATCGCTCTTGCCGAGTTGACTAATAAGCCAATTTTATCATTCATTCCGTATTTGCATACTTCTGATAAACTTCCACCCTGAGCGCCAATTCCCGGAACCAGTAAGAAACTATCCGGAACAATTTTTCTGATATCGGCAAAATACTCTGCTTTTGTAGCGCCAACCACATACATTAGGTTGTGGCTATTTTTCCATGTTTTAGAAGTTTCTAAAACTTGTTTGTATAATTCTTGTCCGTTTGTAGTTAAGGTCTGGAAATCGAAAGCACCTTGGTTTGAAGTTAGGGCTAACATGATCGTATGTTTGTTTTCGAAAGCCAAGAATGGCTCAACGGAATCTTTCCCCATATAAGGCGCAACGGTTACACTATCAAAATTCAAATCTTCAAAAAAAGCTTTTGCATACATGCTCGAAGTATTCCCGATATCACCACGTTTTGCATCGGCAATGGTGAAAATTTCAGGGAAATTATCGTTGATATAATTGATCGTTTTTTGCAAAGACATCCATCCTTTTATCCCGTATGCTTCAAAAAAAGCGGTATTAGGTTTATAACCAACTGTAAGATCGTGAGTAGCATCGATTATAGCTTTATTGAATTCGAAAATAGGATCTTCGGTTTCTAATAAATGAGGTGGAATTTTGGTCAGATCAGGATCTAATCCAACGCATAAAAATGATTTTTTTAAAAGAATTTGTTCGTGTAGTTGTTGTGTTGTCATTCTTGTTTTTTTAGTTCTTCTAATGCATCAAAAGTGATTCTTTTTTAGAAGTATGCAAAAATAAAAAAAGCCATTCAATTACGAATGGCTTTTTGGCTTTATATTCAGTTTAGGCTTATAAATTACCTAAGTATACAATTTCTGTTCTTCTGTTTTGTGCTCTTCCAGAAGCAGTTTTGTTAGACGCAACTGGTTTTGAAGCTCCAAATCCTTGTGAAGTTAGACTATCCGGATTTACTCCTTTTGCAATTAATGCATCCATAACCACTTTTGCTCGCTCCTCAGATAATTTCTGATTTGCTTTTGCATTCCCTACATTGTCTGTATGTCCGTTGATTGCAAATTTAGCGTTTGGATAGTTTTTCAAAATCTCTTTAATAGCATCTAATCTTCCTGAAGTTACTCCTTTTTTAGCATCGCTTAATGTTGCTTTTCCGGTAACGAAAAAGATCGATTTAGCTTCTACTTTTAGTTTCTCTAAAGTTGCTTTAGTCACTTTAGGACAGCCTTTGTTTTCAGCCGGGCCAGGAATTAAAGGACAATCATCAACATTATCCGAAACTCCGTCTTTGTCAGCATCCAGAACCGGACAGCCTTTATTTTCTGCTAAACCTGCAACGGTTGGGCACGCATCGTCTTTGTCCAAAACACCGTCTGCGTCAGTATCCGGCCATGGACATCCTTTATTTTCTACCGGACCAGCAATTGTTGGGCAAGCATCTACATTATCTAATAGTGTATCGCCATCAGTATCTTTCCAAGGGCAGCCTTTATTTTCTGCCGGGCCTTTTACATCCGGACAAGCATCATCTTTATCAAAAACGCCATCTTTATCTGCATCTGGCCAAGGACAACCTTTGTTTTCTGCCGGACCTGCTACTTTTCTGCAAGCATCTTCTTTGTCGATCACTCCGTCTTCGTCTGTGTCTTTGAATTTCTTTTCATAAACCGGAATTTTTATCCCAAGATGAAAATCAGCTGCTTTTGATTCTTTCGAAACTAAATTAGTCAGGATAGACCCCGAACCAATAAAGAATGCTCCCACTCGTAATCCTGAACCTACCTGCATTCCGCTGTATTCCATATATGTCATTGGCACATAAAAACTAAACCATCTGCTTTCGTAACGAGGTGTAAGCGATACACGATCAGCAATTCCGTAACCATTGATTTTATTGGCAGATACCATATTGATATCTCCGTTAAGATTCAAATAGAATTTTCTGTGTATATTCCAGTCTACATCAGCATGAAGCGCTGTTGGCAAATTGGTTTTCATCCCTTTTCTTGAAGATGTTTTGGTATAATGTTCGTTAAGGAAATCGTAGAAATTATCTGCATCATCAATCATTTCCTGTGTGATGGTACCATTTACATTATAAGTATCCTGTCTTGCATTTTTGTAATTGATTGATCCAATATCAGTAACCGATAACCCGAAACGTACTTTGTATTTATTTAAATCTCTAAAATTATTATCTGCCGGTTTTGCTCTGCTCAAATCATACTGATCATAATCCGGTCTCCATTCGTAAACCAATCCAAAATCAAAACCAAATCCGTTTGCATTCGAATCAAATTTATAATCTTCGTTGGCTTCAAAATCCTGGCTTGTTCCCACAGAAATTTCTCCGCTTGAAACAAGAGTTCCCTGCTCAGGATTTACTGTATTTTCATTATAAGCAACATTTACATTGTTCCCTTTTACGTATCCGTTTACGCCACCTTGCAAATATTTGGCGGTTAAACCTCCTTTTAAAAAGTGTTGGTCTTTTTGGTATAAAACTGCCGCATACGAAAGTCCTAGTTCTGCCCAGGTATTCGAAGCGCCATTGGCATTTCCTGCATTAAAATTAAAATCATTTGCCTGATCCAGACCGTCTTTTACCTGATCAACAAGATTTCCGTTTATATTTCTTACGTTGCTCACAGATCTTGCTCTTGTAAATACTGCAATAGTATGTTTTGGCGCAATATTAAACATGAAAGAAGGTCCCATAATATCGAAATTAGCCAGACCGTTATTGGCACCTCTTGGAGTCATTTTAGACTCTTTGTCAAAATCGTATCCTTTTTTATAGGTATCAAAAATGTTTACTCCGTACAAATCATTGGCTACTGATCCGCTAACAGAAAATATATTAATATCTGTTTTAAAACGAGAATCGGCAATAGAAGCCGGGTTGAAAAGTACACTCTGAATACCTGCATAATTATCATGCGTATACCCTAAATAAGATTGGGCTTTGGCCGAAAAAGTAATGGTAATAAGTAATAAACTAAGTAAAGTTTTTTTCATTAAAATTTGGTTTTTTAGATAAATTCGGAGGCAAAACTACACTTTTAGAATTACAAACGTGTTACCGCAACATTGAATTCATGTAACATCTTCAACAAATTATGTAAGAAAAGCCAATTGCTTCTTTTCTATTTTTGATAAAGAACATTAAATCAAACAATTATGATCCCACATATCGGAATAACGCCAAAAAACTTAAAGAAGAGCGCCACTATATTAGCCACTATTTTATCTAATGAAATGACGCTTTATGTAAAAACCAGAAAATTTCATTGGAATATTTCGGGAAACAGTTTTATGGAGTTGCATAAATTGTTTGAAGATCAATACCGAATTTTAGAAGCCAATATAGATGAAGTGGCAGAACGCATTAGCCAGCTTGGAGAAAAAACTATAGGAACCATGAAGGAATTCATCGACAATTCTACCCTAAAAGAATCTCCAAAAGAATATGCTTCGCAAAAACATATGCTTGAGGAATTATTAGAAAACCATGAGCAGCTGGTTACAGAGTTTAGAGGTTATATCCCGGCTTTTGAAGAAGATAACAATGATATAGGATCTGCTGATTTTGTGACCGGATTACTGCAACAACACGAAAAAATGGCGTGGGTTTTAAGACGCTATCAGGTTTAAAAAAGATCAAAATGTGAATTATGAAAAGGTTTTAGAAATACATGTAACAAGGACCTCAACCATAAATCCGAATTTTACAATACTATTAATACTTAAAAAAAATATCATGAATACTACAGAGATAAAAGGAAACTGGAACGAGTTGAAAGGAAAATTGAAACAACAATATGCAGACCTAACAGATGATGATTTATTGTATGATGAAGGAAAAGAAGACGAAATGTACGGAAAACTTCAACAAAAATTAGGCAAAACAAAAGATGAAGTTCGCAAAATCATTGCGGATTTGTAAGATCTTCTAAATCAACCATAAATACCGTCTAGTACAACATATTAGGCGGTATTTTTTTGAGAATTTTATTTAAATTTTTCGCTGTTCTAAACCGCTATCAGGCATTAAACTCTATAACCAAAAATAAATTAATTATCTTTAACCAAATTTCTATAAAATGAAACTATTTATAAAGTTCGATATTAACACCATTTGCTCACTTTTTTTGAAACAAAATCTGGAACAACAAAATGTAAATTTTACAACTCTGGGATTTGGCGAAATTGAAATTGCGGACAATCTTGATGCTGATGCGCTCGAATCTTTAAAAAATAATTTACTACCTTGTGGTTTCGAAGTTGTCGAAAATCAGAAAAGTGTTCTTGTTCAAAAAATAAAGGATGCCATAATTGAGCTTGTTTTCATGGAAGACAGCAATAATTATAAAAGTTCTGTGTTTTTAGCTGAGAAATTAAATCACAGCTACGGTTATTTGTCTAATGTTTTCTCAGAAGTAACATACTCTTCTATTGAAAACTTTATCATTTTACAAAAAATTGAAAGAGCCAAACAATTAATTATTATAAACGAAATGAGTTTGACCGAAATTGCTTTTTTACTGAACTACTCGAGTGTGGCCCATTTGAGTACGCAGTTTAAAAATACAACAGGAATTACGCCATCGGCTTTTCAGAGGATAATTAAGAAACGTAGAGAAAATTTAAAATAAAACCCATAATACCATACTAAAATGCAAAAAAACGCATTATACATTTTATTGGCTGATGATGATGAAGATGATCGTCTTTTTTTTAAGGATGCTTTCGAAGAAATAAAAATTCAGACAAAAGTGGATTTTGTTCATGACGGAATGCAATTGATGGATCATCTAATGGATCCTGAAACCAAGCTGCCTGATATTTTATTTCTGGATTTGAACATGCCTAAAAAAACAGGTAAAGAATGTTTGATCGAAATAAAAAAAACAGAACATCTTAAAAATATTATTATTGCCATTTATTCTACTTCATCATCTGAAGAAGACATAGAAGATACCTTTATTCAGGGAGCTAATATTTACATTAAAAAACCAAGCGATTTTAATACGCTTAAAAAAATCATCAATGAAGTCGTGACAGTAAACTGGCACTATCATACATCAGGTTTAAATCGTGATAATTTCCTGCTTCGACTAAAATAATAGCATACAATGAAATGGATACCAAATTTTAATTCTTCAAACTCATTGAGAGTTATTTTTGTAATCGCGGTTTTCATTCTGTTATTTCTTTCTTCTATTGCTTACAAACACAATCGGGATTTAGACGAATCCAGTAAAGTGGTAATGCATACGTATGAAATAAACATTCAATTAGAGCGATTAATGTCGGCAATTAAGGATGCTGAAACGGGGCAGCGTGGCTATATTATAACACGAAATGCCCGATTTTTAACGCCTTATATTTATTCGCGCGATAAGGTAAATACTTCGTTTATTACCCTAAAAAAGCTTACTGCCGATAATCCGAAGCAGCAAAAAAATCTTGAAAAATTATTTAAACTAATTATTCAGCGTTTTGTTTCTTTCGAAAATTGTTTAAAATACAGCGATCCCAAAACATATGATAAGAGAAAACTCGACAATCATATGTTTGGCGGTCGAATCCTGATGGAAAATATTCGTTTTCAGGTAGACGAAATGAATGATATCGAGAAAAATTATCTGGCAAAAATACTCAAAATTTATGCTGCCGAAATCTCATTAAGTCCCCTATTTTCTATTTCTTTATTTCTGGTAGCGTTAAGTTTTATTTTACTGGCCTACAGACAAATTAGTCGTGACTTTGAACGATTGAAAATTTACAATAAAAAACTTTTGATCTCCAGCGGTCTAATGGCCGAATCTGAAAGTATCGGCAAATTCAGTACCTGGCAATGGGATCTGGATTCTAATAAAATCGATTATTCAGACAATCAGTTTCGTTTACTGGGTTTTGAACCCAATGCATTTGTTCCGGAAAAAGAAACTTTCCTTGAATTTGTGCATCCTGATGACAAAGCTACTGTAGCAAAATCGATGGAAGGCATTGTCGAGAAAAAACAATTGCCTTTTGTATACTATAAAATTACAAGACCGGATTACGAAATACGCTATTTTAAATCTACCGGAAAGTTATTGACGGATCAACAGGGAAGTAAAATTTTACTGGGAATTAATTTTGACATTACCGATGAACATCTCTTAAATATAGAACTTCAGGAGCGTAACAGAGAACTGGAGAAAAGCAACAAAGAGTTAGCTTCTTTCAATCATGTTGCAAGTCATGATTTGCAGGAACCTTTAAGAAAAATTCAAACTTTTGTATCGCGAATTCCAGAATCTGATAAAGCTGTTATGTCTGATAGTGCAAAAGCTTATATTTCGAAAATCGAAGTTTCGGCCAAAAGAATGCGTGTGTTAATCGATGATTTACTTTTATTCTCAAGAACCAATACAACCAAAAAGGAATTCATAAAATTAAGCCTGAACGAACTGCTTGAAAATGCCGAATCGGAATTGGCTGAAATCATCGAGGAGAAACATGCTGTTATCACCGTTTCGAAATTGCCTAAACTGGCAGTTATACCTTATCAGATCGAGCAGCTTTTTATTAACCTTATCGGGAATTCTTTAAAATACAGCAAGCCTGATATTACACCTGAAATTAAGATCGAAAGCGAGAAAGTAAACTCAGCCGATTATCCTGATTTATTAGAACCTAATATTAAAAAATTCCATAAAATCACCTTTACAGATAACGGAATGGGATTTGATCCTCAGTTCAAAGAAACTATTTTTGTTTTATTCCAGCGTTTGCATTCTAAAACAGATTATCCCGGAACCGGAATTGGTCTGGCTATCTGCAAAAAAATAGTAGACAACCACAAAGGTCATATTATAGCAGACAGTACTCCTAATAAAGGATCTGTTTTTACAGTATTTCTACCTGAGTAAAAGTTTACAGTCTTAAAAAAAGTTTACAGCCGCAGTTTTTCAGTGAATATAAAACCGAAAACTAAATCTCATTAATAAGAGTACGTACTGCGGCTCAAAACTGAAACTGAAAACTGAGACTCAATATGTAGGAAAACAAATTACATCTATTACATACCTAAATATAAAAAGAAACCACAAAAAAATGTGGTTTCTTTTTTTTTTGCTCTAAACTTTAGTTAAATAATCACCTGAGAATTAAAGGATAAAATAGCTATATAAACCCATTATGGGAATTATATAAAGATTCGTTTTTATGCTGTAAAGCGAAATGTTTGTTTCGTTAGCATCTTTGTAATGTAATACTTTATGAAGTAATAATGATAGCAGTGCACCAACTAAAAGCGACAATTTTTAGACTAATTTTTTTATTGACAATTATAATTTGCATTACGTCGTGCAAGAAAAATAATCCGATAGAAACATCACTAAAAAATGAAACTTTTACTAAAACGGAGAAAGAAGAAATAGAAGCCTTTTTTTTTATTGCGACTGCCAATGTAACAAAATCAATTATTTCAAAAAGTCAAATTGCACAACAAAAAAGTTCAGATTCTACCTTACAGGAGTGGAGTAGAAAAATAGAAATCAATCAGAATCAATTGTTGCAGGATGTTTCTAAAATGGCCAATAAAAAGCTCATTATTATTACAGAAATCAATGCGACACATAATAAACTCGATTTATACGAACTGATTGATGCAAGTAGTACCGATTTTAATAAAGCGTATCTGGATTCAATGACAGAATCATTAAAAGAGCAAATTGGATTGTTTGAATCTATTTCCAAACAAACAAATGACAAGACGATATTAAAATTAGTGTTACAATATTTACCTGAACAATATCAAATCCTGCGCGAAATGCAGAGGATCAACAAAGAGATTAATTAAATGCCTAAATATCTATTATTAACTAAATTATTTTAAACTATGAAAATGCAATCAAATTTTTTATGCGCCTTAACACTTTTTTTAACAGCTTCATTTGGAATGCTACACGCTCAGGACAATAATGTAAATACCGAGTTTGGTGTAAAGGGAGGATTCAATATGTCGAATTTATACGGTAGCGGAGATGACGTAGACGACAATAATGTATTATACGGATTCAATGCCGGGGTTTATGCCACTTTACCTATTTCAGATTTCATCGCTATTCAGCCAGAGATTTTGTTTACTACAAAAGGGGCAAAATTAGAATATAATAGTGCTCTTGTTTCAGGAGATGCAAAATTTAAATTAAACTATATTGAAGTTCCTTTATTAGTAAGAGTAAATATCACCAAAAATTTTAACGTTCACGCCGGTGGTTACGCTTCATACTTAGTAAGTTCTAAAGTAAAAGGTGACGGAGACATTACTTTTGATGAAAATGTAGACACAGACGATTTAAACAAGTTTGATGCCGGTATCGCTGCAGGTGTTGGTGTAGACTTTGACCCAATAAGTATTGGTGTACGTTACAACTATGGTCTAACAAAAGTAGGTAAAGAAAGAAATGATGGTTTTGGAGGTACTTACACATTTCCAGACGCTAAAAACAGCAACCTAACTGTATACTTATCATATAAGTTAAACTAAAAAAAACTTTTATTAACCCCTTAATATAAAAACCATGTCAAATTTATTATATACAATCGCGGTAATTCTGGTTATTCTTTGGGCTCTTGGGTTCTTTGTTTATAGCCTTGGAAGTATCATCCATATATTACTGGTAATTGCAATTATTGCAATACTATTCAGACTGATCAAAGGTCGAGAAGTTTAAAAATCAACATTATAAAAAATTATTTTAATCACTAAATCAAATATTATGAAAACGAGTAACACAATTTTAGGAATTTTAGGAGCTGCAGCTGCAGGAGCATTTTTAGGAGTATTATTTGCACCGGACAAAGGGTCAAACACTAGAAAAAAAATCAAAGATAAATCAAAAGATTACGGAGATAATTTAAAAACAAAATTTGACGGAGTTGTAAGCACAATTACTGCAAACGGTAAAGATATTATCGAAGAAGGAAAAGCAAAATTCAACCAGGCAAAAGAAGACTTCAACACAATCAAAGATGAAGCAAAAAGTGTAAAAACGAACTACTAAAGAGTGAAATTTTTAAACCATAAATACCCTATATCATGGAATCAAATGCAACAACAAACGAGAACTTAAATCTTTATGAAAAAGCTGAAAACTATACCAAAACTAGCTTAGAATTAATTAAGCTTAAAACGGTATCGGCAGCAGCAGATGTTTTATCAACATTAACATCAAGAATAGCAGTTGGAGCTGTTGTTGCATTTTTTACCTTATTCCTTAATATAGGGATTAGTTTATGGCTTGGTAAAGTACTTGGGGAGTATTATTACGGTTTTTTTATCGTAGCGCTTTTTTACCTTATCGTTGCAATTGTAATGCATACTCTGCAACACAAGATCATTAAAACACCAATTGGAAATATGATTATTTCCAGTATTTTAAAAGAAACTAAAAAGGATGAAACAAAAGCTGATTTAAATTAATTAATAACTAAAAAAGACTGTTATGGAAACTATTTACACTATTGATGGATTAAATCAGACGATCCAGGAATTAGAAATTCGACAGGACGCAGAATGGTGCGCTATAAAAGACGAAATCGATGAAATTAAGCACAATTTAAAACCGCTTAATCTAATCCGAAACACAGTTGAAGAAATCAACGAAACTGTAGGATTTAAAAGTAATCTGGCACAATCAGCAATAAGCATAGGGATTGGTTATCTCGCAAAACGATTTGTAGTGGGTAAAAGCACTTCAGTCTTTAAAGGAATATTTGGATCCTTATTACAGCTTGTCGTAACTAATTTAGTTTCAAAACCACATCATGAATCCCAAAACGAGGAATCATCACAACATGAACCATCAAGAGAGTAATTGTCTAACTCAAATTTATGTATTATGGAAAAGTTAAGCGAAATAGTATTAAAAAATGGTGTATACGTTTACTCGAATCTATATAAATGTTTCGAATTTTCAAGAGTATTTCTAGGTATCTAACTTGCTTTATACGTTTTATAAACAAACGGTTAAAGAGTTAATATCCTTCACTATATATCTAAGGTTCTGAGATGCTAAGTTACTAAGATTTCTTTGAAAGTCTAAAACCAGACTTTGTCCGAACCAAAAAAAGCCCCTGTTTCACATTAGTAAAA